>CAYQQG010000009.1:0-29920 GCA_964419535.1 uncultured Sangeribacter sp. | reverse complement strand
AAACAATTCAATAGGAAGTTATTGGTTCGAAAGCGGCACACCGACTTTCCTTGTCGATCTCCTCAAAAAAGGAGCGTTTCTTTTTGATGAGATTTCTCCATGCGACATAGACAAGACAGAACTTGAGTCATCCGGTTTGCTGAACGAAGATCCCATTCCGGCTTTCTATCAGACGGGCTATCTGACAATAAAATCCTATAATCAAAGATACCGGACTTATACTCTGGGATATCCCAATAGAGAAGTCAAGGAGGGATTTCTAAAATTCCTATTGCGCTCTTATATCCCGAAAGTCGCTTCGTCAAGAGGATTTGGCATTGCGGAATTCGCCAAAGAGGTGGAGAGAGGAGACGCCGAAGCTTTTATGCGCCGCATGGAGAGCCTCATAGCGGCCATTCCTTACAGCGACCGGGGCTCGGCCGAGGCTCATTTCCAGAACGCCGTCTATCTGCTGTTCACGCTCATGGGATTCTTCACACAAATGGAGATGCGGACATCGGACGGCCGCATCGATCTTCGCGTCGAGACGGATCTTCACATCTTCATCTTTGAGTTCAAGGTCGATTCCACCTCCGAGTCCGCAATGGAACAGATCGAGGAGAAAAGATATTGGCTCGGTGACACCGCCGCGGGCAAGCAGATAACGCTTATCGGCGCCGGCTTCGACACCGCAACCCGTCGGCTCGATCCCCCCGTCATCAAAAGACTGCCGAATCAATAGTCCATTAGCCGATGTCTGCTTTTGCCGACTCGTGAAATTTTGCTAAATTTGTAACGGCAAAAGAAAGGTAATATATGAAACTAAGAGAATATCGGGATATGATCCTCATCGCGGTGCTTATCGCTGTCCCGGCCCTCATCGAAGGATGCGCTTCCATTGGCAATCCGTCGGGAGGACCGAGGGATGAAAGACCACCGAGATTCGTGAGTGCGACCCCGCCGCCGGGTTCGGTCGACATCCCCGTCAACAAGGAGAGGTTTGTCATCAACTTTGATGAACTCGTGGAGGTGAAAGATCCGACGACAAAGGTCATTGTGTCGCCGCCGTCGGCCGGAATTCCGCGTGTCTCCTCACTCGGGAAACGCGTGATCATAAATTTCCGCGATTCGCTCGAGCCGAACACCACATACACTATAGATTTCGCTGACGCGATTCAGGACCTCAACGAGGGAAATCCACTTAAAAATTTCGCATATACTTTTTCGACCGGCCCGGCGACCGATACGCTCCGCATTGCCGGCCGTGTTCTTTCGGCAAGAGAAATGGAACCGATGCAGCTCAAGCTTGTCGGCCTTCATAGGGTCACGGATGACGAGACAGACTCGGGTTCGGCCAATCCATTGAATTTCAATCAATCGCTTCATAAGAAATTATTCACAAAGAAGTTCGATTATGTCGGACGCACCGATGACCGCGGTCGTTTTTCGATCGAGGGCCTGTCCCCGGGACGTTATCGTGTATATGCGTTGGACGACATGAACTCGGATTATCTGTTTACAAATTCTGATGAGGAGGTGGCGTTTCTTGACGTTATCGTCTCTCCGTCATCGGTCGAGGCCGTCGCCACGGACTCGATTTACAATCTGAAAACCGGGATTCTTGATACGGTCGTCCAGCGTCGCCGGACTATGTTTCTGCCGAATGATCTCGTGCTGCGTTCGGCAAAATCCGGAAGGGCGCAGCAGTTTATAGAGAAATATGAGCGCATAGACTCCACGCGCATCAACCTTATCTTTCATGCTCCGAACCGTGAGATACCTGAGATTCGGATTGTCGGTTTGCCGGACGGTCCGGACCGTTATGTTCTTGAAAGATCGGCGACTAACGACACGCTCGCGTTATGGCTGAAGAGTCCTGCGCTTGTCAGTGCCGACACGCTGCGGCTCTCCGTGAGCTATAGCCGTCTGGATTCCATTCAGCAATATACGCTCAAGACAGACACCTTGAGGCTCACGACGGACCGCACGGCCATCAACAAGGCCCGCAAGCAGGCTCAGCAGCAATTGGAGAAAGAGGCCCGCCGGCTTGCCAAGGAGGCGTCGCGGGCCAAGAAAGGTGACACGAAAAACACATCGGAATCCGCAGACTCCCTGAAACCGTCGGTTCCGCTCCTGAAGGTTGAGTTCCCGCAGGCCGGGACTGTTGACTTCATGCGCCCGCTGCTGTTCCGGACTTCCGTTCCGGCGGCCGGAATAGACACGACGGGATTCAGACTCGAGCAGAAGGTCGACACGGTGTGGAAAGCGATTCCGCTCCCCGCTTTGCAGAGAGATTCGTTGAATCCGCGTCAATTTATGCTCGGCGGCGACTGGAGTCCGAATACACAATACCGTCTGACGGTTGATTCGTTGGCAATCAAGGGACTTTATGGCCTCAACAACGGGAAAATTGAACAAGAATTCAAGACCCGTGACGAGAAGGGCTATTGCTCGTTAAGGCTCAACCTGACGGACTGGCCGTCCGGCCGTCCGGCGTTTGCGGAGCTTCTCAATCAGTCGGACAATCCCGTTGCGGTGACGCCGGTGAAGGACGGAACGGCATATTTTGCATATATCAACCCCGGGAAATATTATCTTCGGCTGATCGACGACCTCAACGGCGACGGCAAATGGCAATCCGGCGACCCGTTGATAAATCTTCAACCGGAACAATCATTCTATTATCCGAAGGCAATAACAATCAAACAGAATTGGAATAAAGTCGAGTCCTGGAGTGTCTTGGCGACCCCGTTGGACCAGATGAAGCCGGAGGCGATTCTGAAAAACAAGCCGACGCGCCCGAAGAATCAGCCCGTCAATAAGAACGCTGCCGAAGAGGACGAAGAGGAATGACGGGACAAAAGCTGCTCTTTTGAACAGGACGGCTTCGCGCGGCCCGGAAATGAGATTAGGGGGGCAAAAGCTGCGCTTTTGAGCAGGACGGCTTCGCGCGGCCCAGAAATGAGATCAGGGGGGCAAAAGCTGCGCTTTTGAACGGGACAGCTTCGCGCGGCCCGGAAATGAGGTTGGTTTTGGAAGGGGGAGGGCTCCGTGTCGTTTATTTGTCGAGGATCAGCTCGGCGGCATAGCGGGGAGCGATTGAGGTTCCGAGTTTGCGGCGCATGAGCTTGTAGCCGTTGATCTGCCAGTCGCGTTTGGGCGAGGGCTGGAGCAGGGGCGAGAGCTCGCGGCATATCCGGCTGACAGTGCAATTATGGACAAGGAGCTCGGGAACAATCGAGTTGTTGACAATCAGATTCGGGAGCGAAACGTATTTCACTTTCAGCAATTTCTCCATTATCTTATAGGATAGTTTCTTGCCGTTGGCACGATAGCAGACAACCTGCGGGGTGCCGACAAGCGCCGTTTCGAGCGTAGCGGTTCCGGATGTCACCAGGGCGGCCCGCGAATATTTGATCAGCGTCGGTGTCGCGCCGAATGCGACTTTAAGGCCTGGGTCTTGCGCAATCTCGCGATAGAAAACCTCGGGGATCGACGGGGCGGCGGCCACAATATATTGAAAATCGGGATATTGCTTTGCGGCCTCAAGCATAAGGGGGAGATTGTTCCGGATCTCACCCCGGCGCGAGCCGGGTACGAGCGCGATGATCGGGCGCTCGTCGTCTATCCCCTGGCGCTCCTTGAAATGACGGAGTGGCGAGATGTGGCCCATGGCGTAATCGATCTCTTCGACAGACGGATTCCCGACATAGACGGCGCGTTCGTATCCGCGGGCTTTATAGAAGGGGATCTCAAAGGGGAGAATTGAATAAAGATTGCTTATATAGCGCCGGATCGACTTTATTCTATATTCTTTCCAAGCCCAAATCTTCGGTGAGATGTAATAATCGACTCGTATTCCGGCTTTAGAGGCGAATTTGGCGAGTTTGAGATTAAATCCGGGGAAATCCACTAAGATCAGAATGTCGGGCCTGAATTCGCGAATCAGAGCCTTCGCGAATTTAAGGTTCCGGAAAATCGATCCCAAGTTGCGGAGCACTTCCGAGAATCCCATGACGTTGAGCCTGTCATAATGCAAATCCGGTTCGCGTCCGGCGGCCACAGCCATTTTGTCCCCGCCGATGAAGCGGATTTCCGTCTGTGGATCTCTTTCGAGCAATGCCTCTATCAGGCGTGAGGCATGAAGGTCTCCCGATGCCTCTCCGGCCACTATCATTATCTTCATATTCTCTGGAGTTTTTTGCAATATCCCGCGCTGTGACAGCGTTATAAAAGGAGTTACTAAACTAATAAAACCGGCACGCCGGCCCTTTCAAGTTTCAAAATTAACATTTCCAAACCTTATTTCCAAAAATGAGGAAACTTCTCTACATATTTCTGCTCTTTTTAGGCTTTTCAGCGCTCTTCGGGTGCATTTCCGACGATTTCACGACCTCGCCGGGTGTGCGGCTGAAGTTTTCTGTCGACACGGTCCGCTTCGACACGGTCTTCACCGATGTCGGCACACCGACGGCGCGTCTGAAGGTATTCAATCCGGAGAAAAAGAGCATCAACATTTCCTCAATTCGTTTCCGCAACCCTGAATCGGCATTTTCAATGAATGTCGACGGTGTCAGCGGCTATGATTTCTCGAATGTCGAAATCCGCGGAGGCGATTCTATTTTTGTGTTTATCGAATGCTTCATTCCGGAAAACAACGACCCGCGGCCGTTCCTGATTGACGACGATCTGATCTTCAGTGTAAACGGCAACGAGCAGAGTGTCCGCGTGGAGGCTTACGGCCAGAATGTGGTCCGTCTGAGGAATGCGGTCGTCGAGAGCGACATGACGCTGACGGCCGAAAGGCCATACGTGGTCTTCGATTCGCTGACCGTCAAGCCGGGTGCGAAGCTGAAGATTGATCCGGGCGCCATGATCCTATTCCATGATAAAGCCTCTTTAGTTGTCGAGGGGACACTCGAAGCGATCGGGGAACCGGGCAAGATGATAAATATGCGCGGAGACCGCCTTGACGACGTGCTGCCGGATGTCGGATATGAGGTTCTTGCCGGCCAGTGGAAGGGGATCCGGTTCGACGCCGGATCGTTCGACAACCGCATGGAATATGTCGACATGCAATCGACTGTCCATGGGGTCCTGATAGATTCAACTGCCAACACTGACCGTCAGAAGCTCACACTGGTCAACTCATGGCTTCATAATTCGCAGGGCAGCGTGCTGAGTTCCAAGCACGCCAAAGTGGATGCCTACGGCTGTGTCTTCTCGGAGGCCGCCGACGCCGTCGTGAGCCTTACGGGCGGACGTCATCTCTTCTCGCAATGCACGCTTTCAAATTATTATCTCTTCTCGGTGATCTCCAATCCGATCCTTTCGCTTTATCACGTTCTGCCGGCGGACATGACTGAGAATCCGGCTAACCCGCTGATGAGCGCTTCGTTCAATAATTGTATAATTTATGGGTTGGCCGCCGATATAAATGTCGGTGATCTAAGCGGTTCGGATGTATATATCCGTTATACGCTTCTCAAATCGGAGGGGAATGACGATGCGAATTTCCTGAATTGCCTTTGGAATGAAGATCCGAAATTCCTGACCGTTCGCGCTGATTATTACTTCAACTATCACGTCGAGGATGACAGTCCGGCAATCGGAGCCGGTGACCCGTCGCTTGTCGCTCCGGCGACAATGACGGATATGGACGGCCTTTACCGCCTTTCCGACGGGCGACCGACGCTCGGAGCTTATGTTAAGTGATAAGTAATAAGTAATAGTGAATAAGAAATAAATGATAGTGAATAAGTTATAGTGAGTTGGAAATACTTATTCACTATTCACTATCACTTATCACTTAAGCCTACTTCACTATTCCCTATAACCTAAAAAAAGTGCATCAATATTTTCTTCCTATATCCGAGGCTTGTCTGCCGCCGAAGCAGACGGTGGTGCCGGTGCCGGGGCGCATCGGCATGGCCGGGCAGTATCCCCCGCCCGAGATTCTATGGCTCGATTCGGCCGAGTCGACTCATAATCTTCTGAAGAGCCCGGAATATGCGTCGTCACCGTCTTTCCGCATGGTGGCCGCGCGATGTCAGACAGCGGGCCGCGGTCAGCGTGGCAATCATTGGGAGAGCGAGGATTTCAAGAACCTCACTTTCAGCATGGCGGTTCATCCCGTGTGGCTTCATCCGTCACATCAGTTTGCCATTTCCGAAGCGACGGCTCTGGCCGTCGTGGCCTATTTGCAGAGTGAGGGGATCGATGCCCTGGTCAAGTGGCCGAACGATATATATGTCGGGGACCGTAAGATTTGCGGAATACTCATAGATCATTCGATCGACAGCACCTCGATTCTCCGGAGCGTCGTCTCGGCGGGTCTTAATATAAATCAGCAGAAGTTCAATAGTGACGCGCCTAATCCGGTCAGTATGAAGAATCTTCTCGGGCGTGAGACATCGGTCGAGGACGCTGCCGTGAGGCTTCTCCTGCTTCTGCGCCAGTTCATTTTGCTGACACAGACCGCCGGGGGAAGGACTGAGCTGCATGAGTCTTTCATGCGCCATTTATATCGCGGTGACGGGCGCCCGCATCCTTATTTTGACAATTTGCGGCAGCGCCGGATTGAGGGGATAATTGAGGATGTCCTCCCTGACGGGACCCTGCTTCTGCGCGACGAGGAGGACAACCGGACGCGCCCCTATCTTTTTAAACAGCTCTCTTTTGTTCTTTGACGGTTAGGGATTTTCGGGGGGCAAAAGCTCCGCTTTTGAACGGGACGGCTTCGCGCGGACCGGAGGATTAGGAGGTTGAGGGAAGCAAAAGCTCCGCTTTTGAACAGGACGGCTTCGCGCGGACCGGGGGATTAGGGGGTTAAGGGGGAGGCAAAAGCTCCGCTTTTGAACGGGACGGCTTCGCGCGGACCGGGGGGTTAGTCGCTGATGGTGGTGATGTGGCGGCCGGAGAGGTCGTAGGTCTGCATTCTCAGATACCAGCCGAGGGCTTCAAAGTCTTTGCCGAATTCAGCCTGTTTTTCGACGCTGACAGGCTCGCCGATGCTGACACGCATCGGCCGGTTCTTTTTCTTAAACAGCTCGCGGGCAAGCATGGCCGTGCGCAGCGGGATGCTGTGATGTCCGAGATAGTTGAAGATGCGGGAGTTCGTGCCGTGAAAATATATAGGGATGACCGGCACTTTGGCTTTCTGGATGATCTGAAGCACAACGTGTTGCCACGGACGGTCAACTATGATGCCGTCTTTGTCTGTCTTTCCGATCGCGCCGGCCGGAAAAAATCCTACCGGGGAACCGCTCTTAAGCAGTTTCAATGCCTCGCGGACACCGGCCACAGAAACCTTCCGTTTTTCGGGGTCGTCCGAAGCGCTCTGGTCAACGGCTATGAAGTTGGGACGCATTGCCGAAAGCTGGTTGAGAATCATGTTGACCATGACTTTATATTCGGGCCGTATGCGCGTGACGATATATATCAGGGCGATTCCGTCGATCGAACCGAAGGGATGATTGCTCACGGTGATGAAGGGTCCCTCTTTGAATTTTTCGAGAATCTCCATCCCGTCAACCTTGAGGTCAATGTTGAATTCGTCGACCATAAGGTGTTTCACGAAATCCGGCCCGGGCTCCTTGCACCACGCCGAATGCACCCGGTTGACCTCGTCAATCTGCGTCAGGTGGAGCAGCCATTTCACGAGCCGGGGGAAACGGGAGGCCTTGGGCACGAGCTTCACAACATCGTTCATGTTGATAACCTCCGGGCGCACTTCGAGCCCGGGGTATCTGTCGAAGGTAAAAATGTCTTCTCCGGCGGAATTCTTTGCCGTGTTCATAGTGGTTATTTATGTGCTTTTATTCCGAGATGATCCAGAATTCGGTTGATGTGCGGATCCAAGGGGGTGGCTTTAAAGACAAAATTCCTCTGAAGCAGGAAGTTCCAGCAAATTGACACCATCAAGGCGACAAACAGTCGGACAGCGAGGAAGATGCCGTCCTGGTTCAATCCTGTCACCTCGCGGAGCCATGTCCAGTCCATAACTTCGTGATAGGCGAATTGCGTTCCGAAGCTGTTGAGGAGCAGCGATCCGGCCCACACAAATATGAATTTCGTGATTGCGGCTCTCCAATCGACTCCAAAGGCGTGGAACGTATATTTATAGTTAATGATGAAATTGGCCACGCCGCCGATGAAGGCGCCGATGGCTGTGGACAGGAAAGGTGTGAGGTCGAACAGGGCGAACACTAAGAATGCAGTCAGAGTGTCGAGCCAGCCGCACAGCTGCGAGGACACGCTTGAACGCAACAAGGTGTAGAAGAATCCGTCATTGTTGAGAACCTTGTCTTTAAACTTCGATAGATTCTTTTTGGCTGTTCCTGACTGTTCTGCTCCCTGGCCGGCCATTAAATTCCTGTTAATTAACTCTTATATACAAAATTGAAAATATCCGTGACTCTTTCAGACAGGTTCTTGTCCACGAAGAGTTACTTTTTATATTTTTTCGGGGGATCGATCTTCGCGAGGGCACGGAGGTCTTTGGACATCGACACGATATAGATGAGGAACAGTCCGGCGGCCACGAGCGATCCCAGGCAGTCATAGATCGTGAATTCCTGATTGAAGATCTTGATGAGGAAGTTGTTGAGCGGGAAGAAGATATAGATCGTGCATACGAGGATGATTATGAGTCTCATCTCCGTGGGGCCGAGGCTTGCGTATGTCAATCGGAACTGCCCCATGACGATTGTCGAGATATATGTATAGATCGACATGCAGAGATAGCCGGCCATGATGAACAGCGAAATGCTGAGGTCCATAAGCGGTGACAGGCCGAGGCCGAGACAGAAGAGGCAGGTCGTCAGCGCGTCGAGTGAGTGGTCGATAAAGAACCCGTATTTCGGTCGCTGTGTCTGGCGATAGCGTGCGATCGTGCCGTCAAGGCTGTCTCCGAACCAGTTGAGGACAAGACAAAACGATGAGGCCCAGAAGAAGTTGACATTGCAGTTTGCAAGCCAACAGAAGATAGCGTAAAAGATAGCCGCCACGACGCCGAAGTAAGTAAGCATATCAGATGTGACCCACGCCGGCATTCGCTTGGCGAGCGCGTTGAGGGCCTTCTTTTCAAGGCCGTTCAGCAGAGAGGTCTGGATGCGTTCCGCATTTTCATTTCCCATAATTGACAACTGTATTTAGTTGATCGGAAGCCCCGCATACGATTTTGTCCGGAGCCCTTTTATTTACTGTCCGGAAGCCCGGAGGTGGTGTCTGCCGGGGTCCCTGTTATAGTTGTTTTCAGACAACTCGAGGCCGAAAAATCGGATTTTACGGCCCGTTGATACTGAAATTAATGCAAATTTAATATTTTATCTGAAATTTTAAGGTTTATTTACAGATTTTTTGATGCGTAACCGTAATTTTATTATGTATTCGGGGTTCAACCCCTCGCGCTGAGGGCGTGAAAGGTCACCATTTCTTGAAATAATAGGTGAGGGTCGCGCCGGGTGCGTCGCCGGCGTCGGGGACATAAAGCAGCGTGAGATCCCGATGTGTTATCTTTAGGATCTGGAGCATGTTTTGGCGTCCCAGACCCGTCTGTGGGAACGGAGGCTGATTTTCTTCCGGGAAGTCAAGAAAAAGGGTGTTGTCTTCGAGGCGGAAGTTGCCGAAAACCGATGAGACGGAATGATTCTTGCCGTTGTCGCGCTGAAGCATGACGGTGTTGCTCTGGAAAGAGAGGAAAATTTCGCCGGCCTGAGCCGGAGTGTCCATGTTGTCGGCCTCGATGCGTTCGAGGTGCCAGCGGCCGTAGAGAGGGCCGTCGGGGCCACCGTTGTTTGTACACGCGCCGAGGGTCAGAAGGATCGTTAATATCAAGAGGTTATAAAGAAATTTTTTCATTCAGGGTGGGGTTAAGGAGGTTGGGGGAAGCAAAAGCTTTGCTTTTGAACGGGACAGCTTCGCGCGGACCGGGGGAGGAGGTTGGAGACCGGGGAGAGAAGGGGGGTTATTTGGAGAGGATTTTGCCGTTGTAGCTGAGGGTGACGAGGGCGCCGAAGCAGCCGGGGTAGAGGCTGCCGGCGTCAAAGCCGAGCTTGGCGTCAAGTTTGAGGCCTTTGACGGCGGGGAATGCGTAGGAGCCGGCGATCATCATGGAGGTCGATTGCAGACGCTTGGCGCGGGGATGATAGTGGGCGCCTTTCGATTCTTTCCAGCTCAGGAGCATGCGCCAGTCGACCGGTCCGGCCGTTCCTTCGACGCCGAGGTGGAATCCGCGCACGGCGTTGTCCAGATATTCGAGATAACCGTCCGTGTTATATATCGTTGATTTCAACACCGGACTGCCGATCCCCATGCCATAGTTGGTCCATGAATTATACATGTAATTGTTATAGTAATTGTCCGCGCCGTTGGGATTCCCCGGCACGGCCTGTGTGGGCTCGTGAAGGAACGATCCGGCCTGGTTCGTGAAGTCGAGATATTCGATGACAGCACCCTTTATGAAGGTTTGGCCGGCCGATTTATATGCCAGTCCCCAGACGCCGTCGAATCCGTTCTGCCACCCGATTCCGGTCCCGTCTTCCCAGGGTTTCATGACATAGAATGAGATTTCGTCATTATTCTTCAGGCGATAGCGGAAGCTTACATCCCAAGAGCCGAGGTGGTTCCCCTCAAAGTTGAGAGCGTCACCTTCCATTTCGCTCGAGTTGTATTGGGATTGGACGAAAACATTGAGGAAGGACCTGAAGTTCACTTTGTCATGGAATGAGCGGATAACTTTCCCATTTTGGTACTGACGGTAATAGCCGCCGAACTGGGCCGCATGCTGCATTCCGACGGTGGCGCTGAATCTTTGTTTCGGATTTGAGCGCAGATAGAGGCGTTTATAATGAAACCAGACTCCGGTTGTCAGAAAAGAGTTGTAATAGTTGTAGTGTTCCCTATCCCATTTGGAGTCGGTGAATTTGCCGTATGCGATGTCGCCTATGATCTGGACCCATCCGCGGGTCAGCGGAATGTTGACGAAGTCGTAGAATCCGATCCTTGCCTGAGGTATCGGACGGGCGTTGTTGCTGACCGTCAGATCGCCGCTCGAGAGCGGGTTGTTGAGGAACGTCCGGTCATTCTCTTTCATTCCGGCCGTGAGGAACAGACTGCGGTATTTGATCGTGCCATAGAGTTGCTGGAGAGTGACGGGGGCGGGTCGGCGCGCGATCATCTCGAATTCACCCTCCGAGGCGTTCCACCGGCTATAATCGACGGCCGAGGTTGCCTGAACTATGGCGTCCGCACAGAAAGAGAAACTGAAGCGCTTCTCGGGCTCGAGCGGCGCGAAGACAGCGGCGCGTTCATATAATCCTTTGGATTGGGTGACGGTCCCGGCCTGATTGGCCATTATGAGCGACGGGGCGAAATCCCCGGTTCCGGCGTTGGCTGTTGTCGAGGCTTCCCAATCGAGCTCGAAGGCACGGGCGGGAAGAAAGGAGGAGACCGTGACCGTGGCCGCGATTAAGGAATTTCTGACAAAAGACTTTTTGAGAAAGAGCTTGTGGTGTGTCATTTACAGACTGTAATATGGAAACAGGGGCTTTTACGTTCATACTTGATCATGCAGCGGCCCTCGAGATGCAACTCGTGGAGGACTTCGGCCAGGATCATTTTCAGATCATAGGGATTCGTCCAGTCTTTTCCGTTGACGGCATTGAAGTTGCTGTATGAGATGTCGAACGTGGTGGCATACTGATGAGTGGAATTTTCTGTGGCGTTGCCGTTCACGCGGCGAAGTTTTTTCACCGTGTCGGGGGTTCGCAGCATGCTGGTGACCTTGATTCTGTAATCGCCCCCCTTTCGTTCTTTCACGAGTTCGCGGAACCGGCGTCCGATGTCGTGCAGGAGCCGGTTGGCTTCCGGAACGAGATAGGGATAGGAGTGGGTCAGCTGTTCAACGAAGAAATCGTCGTTAGTCGTGACTTTGACAAGAGGGCGCCGCGTGTGATAATAGGACCGCAAATCGGTGATCGGCTCGATTCCGAGCCTTTGGGCATGCTGAAGCTGGAAATGATTGGAATCGTTGAAGACTTCGGCGAGATTGCCCGGACTGATGGTGTGGATCCGCCGTTTGGGGGGCTCGGGCGCTGCTGTGGGTGCGACCGGAGAGATCGAAGCGCCGGTTGAAGGGGGAAGAGAGGAATCTGCGGATTGGGAGTCATTTGCAGGCGCCGGCTCGGGAGCGGGTTCGGGCTGAGGAACGGGTTCCGGGTCGGGTTGCTCCTCACGGGATTCGGTCATGTCCGTTGTCAGTTGGTCGGTGTATACGTCAGAGGTCTGCTCCCATTCCTCGGCGGTTATCTGCTCGCGATATTTACCGGAGTTTCCACCGCATGAGGATATGAGCGCGACCAGGGCGCAAGAGAATAAAAATTTAAGAGAATTATTCATTTTTCACCTTTAAACAAGCCGGGGTCTAAACAAGCCGGGGTCTCAGACCCCTAACCGCAAAAAATGTTAATGCGGGGGTCTTGTAAAAACCGGATTCACGTTCCTTCCGACGCGGGATTATTCGTCGGGGAGAGTGAATTGGATCGGAAGTGTGACAGATTGAGCGACCGGGGCACCGCCTTTTTCGGCCGGAGTCCATTTCGGCATATTCTTCACGAGGCGGATCGCTTCCTGTTCGAGATCCGGGTCGAGCATGCGGACAATCTTAATCTGGCCGATGCTTCCGTCCGCGTTGACAATGAATTCAACGTTGACAACCCCCTCGATGCCGTTATCCTTGGCCGCGGCGGGATATTTCATATTTTCAGCAATATAGGTTTCAACGGCGGCTTCACCACCGGGGAAGGTGGGCGCCGTGTCGGCAAGGGCGGTGGCCACCATTCCGGCCGACAGAATCATTGTCATCAATATCTTCTTCATTTTCAAAACTTTTTTCAGTAAGAAACAGGCTTTCAGACGCCGGGCAGGCTAACCTTATAAGATCGTTGTCTGAACCGGTCTAAAAGAGATTTCAGACAGCGGATAAACGTGGTGAGAGGTGGTTTCACCCGGCGATCTCATCGGCAAGCGCCGCGCAAGAGTCCTCAAGGAGGTCAAGGACGATCTCGAAACCCTCCGCGCCTTCATAATATGGATCCGGGATGTGATCAAAGTGGGAATAAGCGCGGGCGAAGTCAGTCATACGGACAATCTTCGCCTCCTCTTCGGGGGTGCGGGCAAATCCCTTAAGCCCTGAAATGTTGCTGTCGTCCATGCCCACGATGAGGTCGAAATCCTCGAAGTCGGAGAGCTTCACGGGGCGGCTGCGGTGGGTCAGTTCATATCCGCGGCGGCGCGCGTGAATCCTCATCCTGTGGTCGGGCAATTCGCCGCGGTGGCCCGCATAAAGGCCACCGGAATCGAGCGTAATTTTATCCTCCAGGCCCCGTTTCCGCAATTCTTGGCGCATCAATTCCTCAGCGGCCGGTGAACGGCAGATATTGCCTAAGCAGACGAACAGAATGGCGGCGTGGCCCTCGCGCTCCAATTTCCCTTTAAGAGCCTGAAGGGCTTTCTCAGTTGCCGGCTTCATCTGTCACTGTCGGCTGGGCCACGGGGGCTTTGGTTGTGATTGTGAAGCTTACGATCTCACTCCCCTTCAAGGAATAGCGCTGGCAGAAACGTCCGAAAACAGCCTGAGCCGAGGCATAGAATGTGCGTGTCTGTCCGACCTTCATTGTCAGAAGAGCCTGAGTGACGGGGCCGGGCATCATCTTGCCGATAATCATGTCGGGATTCTCACGGCGGTCGATGTCTTGTCCTTTCGGATTTTTAAAAGTCACGGAAACGCCAACGTGCTCGCCTTCTTTTATCGGAGCGCCCTGCGCGCCCTCGGCCGGTCCGGCGTAAAGATCGGGATTGATTGCCTGCCATTTGTTCTTTCCGGCCATCTCATTGAGAGCCTTTGCGGCTTCCTGACGGTCCTTCTCTTGCTTGCGGAGCTCTAAAGCATTAGTGGCGTCGGTGAAACCCTTCTGGGCGTCACCTTCGTTTATGAGGGAATCAGCCTTAAGTCCGTCCGCCATAGCGTTCAGGATCACTTTCTTATTGACAGTCACGTCATAGTCCTCGGAAAATTGCTTCATCTGCATGGCGAGCTGAACGCCCTTGTAATAACCCATGTTATAGGCGTCGTTCGAACGGATCGCCTCATATCCGGCGTTCAGGCCTTTAAGATATTGATCGCGCGCTTCTTGGCTCATAAGTGTCGTGTCGGCCTTGGCGGCGCGCCAATAGTCGATGGCTGACATCTGACCGAAATAATAAGCGACAGAGTCGCCGGCCGTCAGATCTTTATAGTCCGAGAGCTGACGCACATTTGAATCTCCGTCCTGTTTGCCCGAGCAAGAAGCGAGGGCGGCGGTGGCCGCAAGGATCACGGCCCCGGCATATAATGAATTCTTAAGTTTCATATCTTTAGTTATTTAGAGTTGCTTATCTATATTCTGATCTTCAGGTTGATCAGGCGCCGCCACGTCACCGGCGGCAATGGCTGAATCTTCGGCCACGTCCGATTCGGGGATGACGACGCGGACCGTCTCGCCGAGCGGTTTCATGTTGTCGGCCGTCCGTCCGGTGCATGAGCAGAGGGCGCTGCATCCGGCAATGACAAGGACCGAAATTATAAATATCTTTATGTTATTCATCTCTTTTCAAATTTCAGACACAATTCTTGAAAACTCCGAAGTCCTTAAAACTCCAAAGTCTCCGGACGCAACTAAGTCTTCAATATAAACTCAGTTCACGGGAGTAACTAAGTTTTAGTAACTAAGTTTTCGGAAGCAACTGAGATTCCGAAACTGACGAAGTCTCCGGTACCGAAATGCAAATTTACACTTTTTCCGCTGAAAATCCCACACAAATTTGATTAAATTTGGTCGCCACCGTTAATTTTTTGAAATGGGCTCGTCAAAGTCTTTTAATTTTGCGAAGCGGGATTGTTAAAAATATGAGCGGGTCCTGTCTCAGATTGATGAGACAGGACCCGAATTCCTATATATGCCTTGATGACCGAATTTCCGAGTGCTTGATAAAGGCTCTCAGAGGTTATTATAAAACGGTTTCAGAGGCCTTGATGGCCTGGTTTTACTGAACGACCTGGATCTGGGGCTGGGGCGTGGATTCGCCGTCAACGCTGATGAGCTCAACCTGGAAGATGAGGGGAGCGTTCGGCGGGATAGAGCCGGCGGCACCGCGCTCGCCGTATGCGAGCTCAGCGGGGATGTAGAATTCATAGATCGCGCCCTCCTTCATCAGCTGAAGACCTTCGGTCCAACCCGGAATCACGCCGTTAAGGGCAAATGATATGGGTTCGCCGCGTTTGTAAGAGCTGTCGAATTCCGTGCCTTCAACGTCTGTCAGCTGCCCGGCATAGTTGACTGTTACGGAGTCGGTCGCTTTCGGTGATTTGCCCGTTCCCTCTTTGATCACGGCATATTTGAGGCCGGATGGGGTCTGGACATAAGTCGAGTCCGCCGCTGTTGTCGACGCGGCTTTGTTCGCTTCGTTGTTGAAGAAATCTGCCGAATAGGGCATCTGTGTCTTCTCGGCGGGAGCCTCTTCGACCACTTCGGTTTCAGTCACTGTTTCCAAAATTGAGTCCGTAGCGGTCTTCTCCTTATGGCTGCATGCACTCGTGAGCATGCAGAAAGCGCCGGCGGCAAGAGCCGTCGTCGCAATCTTTTTGATATTCTTTTTCATTTTCAAACTTAGTCTTAGTTTCGTCCGGAAGCTGATGTCGTTTAGTAATTTAGTCATTTTGACATTTTGACATTTTGACATTTTGACATTTTGACAATCTGACGATCTGACAAAAAGCTTCAGACTTTAAAACTAATCTTATTTCTTGTTGACTTTGATGAGCTCAACCTCGAAGATGAGGGTTGAATGAGGGGGAATTACGTTCGGAATTCCCTGGGGACCGTAAGCGAGGTCCGAGGGGATATAGAATTCATATTTTGCGCCCTCCTTCATGAGCTGAACGCCTTCGGTCCAACCCGGGATCACGCGGTTGAGGGGGAACGTGGCGGGTTCGCCGCGGTTCACGCTGCTGTCGAAAACTGTGCCGTTGAGGAGTTTGCCGGTATAATGAACCGTAACCTCATCTTCAGCTGTCGGCTGAGCGCCTTCTCCCTCTTTGAGCACCTTATACTGAAGGCCGGAGGCAGTCACCTTCACGCCCTCTTTCTTAGCGTTCTCGTCGAGAAAAGCCTTCGCTTCGCCTTGAGCGGCCTCAGCGGCTTTCTTCTGGAGATCCTCAAGATATTCGTTGATGAGTTTCTGAGCCTCTTCGGGTGAAACTTCCGGTGTGCCGCCGTCGAAGGCAACCTTCACGCCGTCCTTGAAAGAATCATATTGAATCTCTTTGACGCCCATTCCTTTGAGCTGCATGCCCATGGCCAAGCCCCAGGCATAAGACAATTTATCCATAATTTTTTGATTTAATTTATTTACTTATTAGTAATTTCTATTTCTTTAATCCGTTGTTATAACAACGCCGGCGCGAAAGTTTCGCGCATAAAAGGCTTTTTTAACACAACTGTTAATAAACCCGACTTTATATTACCCGGCTGCGGCGGAGGAATCCGGCCCGCAGTTTCCAAAATTCAAATCCGATATGGGAGCATTCAGATCAACATGGGAGGAGCGTTTGCCCGAAGATGAGATCGGGCGTCAGCAAGCGGTCAGGGAACTTCTTGAGCCCGGCGTCCGCGCATGGCTCAATTTCGACGGCGCTGAGCTTGGAGAGTTCGTCTATTCCGGGCTTTGGGACACGATGCACACATTTTATCCGGTGGCCCCGCCCGAAGGCGGCTTGTCAGCGCTTCTTCCTCCGGCCAGACACCGATATATCAGACGCGACCTTCGCGGACGTGAATATCTCAGCCTCCCTTACACGCTTTTGGCAGACATCATACGAAGTCTTCGCCGAAACGATCCTTGACGTCGTTGACGATCTGGCGGATCTTCTGTTCGTCAGCCACGGGATAGATCAACAGAGCGTTGCCGGTGTCGGCGACGATATAATCCTTCAGTCCTTTGGCGACGACAATCTTGTTGCGGTCTGAAATCGCAAAAACGGAATTGGTGCAATCCTGCTGGATAAGGCGGCAGTTCTGGGTGACATTTCCGTCGGCGTCGCGTGGTGATGTCTCATAAAGGGCTTTCCAGCTTCCGAGGTCGCTCCAACCGATTTCGACCGTTTCGACATATACGTTGTCGGCCTTCTCCATGATCGCATAGTCGATTGAATTCGAAGGTGCCGAGGTGAAGTCTTTCAAGATGAATTCCATTTCGCGCGGAGTCGCGTAATATTCCTCGCCGCGGTTGAAAACGGCCGCCGTCTCCGGGTCATACCCCGCGAACGCCTTGAGGATGCTGCCGGCTTTCCAAAGGAAAATCCCGGCGTTCCAGAAAAACTCACCGCTTGAAAGGAATACTTTCGCCAACTCCTGGTCAGGCTTCTCGGTGAAAGATTTCACTTTGAAAATTCCCTCGACGCCGTCGACGGGTGTTCCTTGCTGGATATATCCATATCCTGTATGTGGCGAAGAGGGCTGGATTCCGAGCGTGAGGAGGCGGTCGCCGCCCTCCACGAATTCAAAACCTTTTCTGAGCGATTCGTGAAATGCTTTCTCTTTGAGAACGAGATGATCCGAGGGGAGGACGACCATCGAGGCTTCCGGATCGAGGGCCGCAATGTGATGAGCGGCCCAACAGATGCAAGGGGCCGTGTTCCGGCGCGCGGGTTCGAGAAGGATGTTCTCTTCGGGCACTTCCGGCAATTGCTCCTTGATCAGCGGTGCGTAGCGGCGGTTGGTCATGAGAATCACTCTCTCGGCCGGCACGATTTCAAGAATGCGGTCGAAAGTCATCTGAAGCAGGCTTCGGCCACTCCCGAAAAAGTCAAGGAACTGTTTCGGACGTTCTTCGCGGCTTGAGGGCCAGAAACGGGAACCGACTCCGCCGCACATAATCACGCAATATCTCATTTTTATCTTCTTTTTTAGTTGTTCTTTTTGATAATCAGTCGGATTGTCATTTTGTCAATTTGTCATTATGACAATCTGACATTATGACAATTTGACAGGTTGACAGTTTGACATTTTGAGGTTCAGACGGTTGCCGGTTTGAACTGGTGTTTCACGCCCTCGACGACATTGAGCATGAAGTCACCGAGTTTCTCGGCCTCGCCGATGAGGTCCATAAAGAATATGCCCTCCTGATAGTCATAGACTTTATTGTTGATGTTATAGATGTTGTCATCGCGGAGGCGGTTGCGGAAGTTGTTGATTTCGCGTTCCTTGTTGTAGGCCGCGATGATCTTGGAGTCTTCCGGTGTCTCCATTTCGCGGAGAAGCTCAAGCATATTCTTCATCGCGCCCTCCACCATGTCATACATGAGGTCGATCTCCTTCAAGACACCTTCGTCGAAGTTCACATGAATCTGGTTCTTGCGGTTAAGGGTCTTGGCGACGTTATAACAGCTGTCGGCGATCGATTCGATCTCGGAAACGACGCGGAGCATACCGGCGACGCGCATCTTGCCCTCGGGGCTGAGACGTCCCTCGGCGATCTTGTTGAGGAACGTGCCGATCTCTATCTCCATTCTGTCCGAAATCTCTTCATATTTCTCTATGCGTGAGAACAGATTGGTGTATTCCTCTTTCTTCTCGTCTGTATGAATCAGCTGTTTCGCCATGCCCAACATGCGTTCGACGCGTTCGGCATAAACGACGATCTCCTTCTGGGCCTGAGTGATATTGAGCTCGGAGGTGCCCATCATTCCGCGGCCGATGAATTTCAGTGAGAATTCTTCGTCCGTGTCCTTATGGCGCTGAGGCATGATCCAGCAGACGATCTTCACATAGAGCTTCGTGAACCATATCATGACGAAGAGGTTGAGCGTGTTGAAGACGGTCGGGAACATCGCCAGGGCGAAGGCCATCGACGCCTGGGCTTTTGCGGTCAGTCCGCCGGCCGGATTGAGCAAAGTGGTGTCAGCCATGGCTGATTCCTCGGCTTGGGTGATGTCAAGAGGGTTGAGGCCCTCAAGCCAATAAGTGATGTCAGCGACGAGGGTGACGAACGGCTTGAAGATTATGAGGACGATTATCGAGCCAAGGACATTGAAGAGAACGTGGCCCATTGCGGTGCGCTTGGCGGCTAAGTTACCGCTCAGCGAAGCTAATACCGGGGTGATTGTCGTTCCGATGTTTCCGCCTAAGATTATCGCACAGCCCAATTCATAGTTGATCCACCCCTGTGAGCACATGATGAGCGTGATAGCGAACGTCGCGGCCGAGCTTTGCGCGACCATAGTCACGATTATGCCGATGACGAAGAAAATGAGGACCGAGCCATATCCCATTGTCGTATATTTCGTCAGGAAATGGAGCATCTCCGGATTCTCCTGAAGATTGGGGACATATTGCGATATGAGGTCCAGACCCATGAAGAGGAAACAGAAGCCGATAAGGAACTCACCCATAGACTTATAGACAGATTTCTTCATGAAGAGCATCGGCACGCCGACGGCTAAAAGAAGGATGCTGTAGTCCGAGATGCTGACCTCGAACGAGAAGGCCGAAATGATCCATGTCGTGACTGTCGTGCCGACGTTGGCGCCGAAGATGACGGCCATGGCCTGGGCTAAAGACATCAGGCCGGCGTTTACGAAGCTGACGACCATCACGGTCGAGGCCGACGAAGACTGGATAAGCGCCGTGATCAGAATGCCGGTGATGACGCCGGTCACACGGTTCTTCGTCATTATGCCCAATATGTTTCTGAGCCTGTCGCCGGCAACTTTCTGCAAGCCTTCACTCATCACCTTCATTCCGTAAAGGAAGAGGCACACAGAGCCCAAGAGGGCAATGAAATCAACAATCGTATAATTCACGGTCTGATGTATTTTATTTTTTGCAAATTTAATATAAATTCGCGAGTCTGCAAAGAGCGGACGTCGGCCATAGGCCGGTGCGCGGTGCAAAAAGCACTTTGACAGACCGCAAATTTAATATAAATTCGCGAGTCTGCAAAGAGCGGACGTCGGCCGTAAACCGGTGCGCGGTGCAAAAAGCACTTTGGCAGACCGCAAATTTAAAACAATCTTTCGAGATTTTTATGTTCCGGGGCTGGAAATGTGAAAAAAATTATCTCAAAAGCGAAGATAATCAAAATATAATCATCTTTCTGAATTGACCGGATATAATTTTGCATTGTCGCTCCTGCAACGTTCGGAAGGCAGAAAGGCTCAAAAAGCTCGGTAAGCTCGCGACGATTAATCCTATTAATAAATTCAGTTATGAAAC
This sequence comes from uncultured Sangeribacter sp., assembly GCA_964419535.1. Taxonomy (GTDB): domain Bacteria; phylum Bacteroidota; class Bacteroidia; order Bacteroidales; family Muribaculaceae; genus Lepagella. The sequence goes on along the minus strand of CAYQQG010000009.1, from coordinate 9,629 downwards.
ATCTAAAGCAAGAATTTGACCGGCTACCGTTGAAAGACCTGATCATGTATCTCTTAGCGATCTGTTGTATGATCGCGGCTGTAGTCGCAATCTTCCTCGGAATATATATCGACCCGCGCGGTGAGGTTCACTCTTCAATCCTGACCTATTTCGGAATTTCGTCGGCGTTTTGCGGGTCGCTTCTCGGAATCACGTCGCATTATTCGTCAGAACTCACCAAATTTAAGTCGGAAATAATGAATACGCATCATACAGAAACAAAAACGCAAAGCTATGAAAATATTGATTGATAATGGCCACGGGGTTAATACGCCGGGGAAGTGCAGTCCGGACCGTCGGCTGCTTGAATACAAATATACGCGCGAGATTGCCCGCGAAGTCGTCAGCCGTATGCGGGCCGAAGGCCTTGACGCCGAATTGCTCGTGCCGGAGGAGAGCGACATCGCGCTTGCGGTGCGCTGCGCCCGCGCTAACGCCCACTGCTCGCGCTTAGGGTCGAAGAACGTTGTGCTCGTCTCCATTCATAACAACGCTGCCGGCCACGGCCAATGGCTCAGCGCTCGAGGGTGGTCTGGGTGGGTCGCACCCAATGCCAGCGCAAAATCCAAAGAGCTCGCCCGGATTCTGTATGACGAAGCCGACAAACGCGGACTGCGCGGGAACCGCTCCGTCCCCTCCACGAAATATTGGGTCGGCAACTTCGCGATCATCAAGCGCACGAACTGTCCCGCCGTACTGACTGAAAACCTCTTCCAGGACAACCGCGAAGACGTCGACTTCCTCCTCTCCGACGCCGGCCGCGAAGCGATCATAGGACTCCACGTCGCGGGGATCAAACGTTATGTCCAACAGTAGGGGCGCAATACATTGCGCCCGCCTCTCCGTTCGCCCGCCTCTCCGTTCGCCCGCCCACCCGTGCTCGCACCCGTCCGCGCGTTTCCAACCCGAATTATAATCAAACAACAGAATTATGAATACAATCACTCCGAACGAACCCTTAGTCAAATCCCTCGGGATCCTCTCCGGTTTTATCCTCGCGCAGATTCTCTTGACGCTTCTCTCCGGTTGCACCCGGAAAGTATACGTCCCCGTCGAAACTGTAATCGAGCGGACAGACACCGTCCGCCATACCGAGCGCGTAGTCGAGTGGGATACGGTCTCCAAATTCGAGCGGATCGTCGAGACCCGGCTCGATTCGGTCGCACCGATACTTGACTCCGTCGGCCGGATGATAGGCTACGACCGCTGGCATGTCATCGACCGATCGGCGTCGCTGAGCGAGACAAACGCTCGGCTGACGGCGCAGATTGATTCGCTGAGTGCCCTCAAGAGCCGGGCAGAGCGGATTCGCGAGCCGTATCCGGTGGAAGTCGTCAAAGAGGTCAACCGGCTTCGGTGGTGGCATAAAGCGCTTATCGCCGTCGGGGTGATTGCGCTGATGATTCGTGTCTTTTCGTTCGCGCGGTCACGTCTACGGTCATGATTGGGACTTGCGGTTCCTGAATAAGCGCCGCGACCGGTTGCGGAGGATATAGGCAAGGCGGCGAAGCGGCCATATTAGGCTCCAGAAGCGTGAATAGGCGCGATATGGCAGTCCGCTGACCCTTATGCGCTTCATCGGTAGGATATGCCACGGGTGCCACCGCGAGAGACGGTGGATCTCGACGACGCGGCCGATGATCTCCTCGCGGCGCACGCGCTCGCAGGCGACACAGTTGTCGCCGCGGGTGATATAGACCGGTACCGACCCATCGCGGCGAATCTCCACAAGGCGGTGAAGGATGTTTTTTTCTTCACCGCCGGTTTTGTCAATGCGGAACATCAGCAGATCACCGACGGTCGGCTCTTTGTCCAAGGGTGCTAAAGCGACGAAATGATCGCCGCCCCAGATCAAAGGGCGCATGCTGACGCCGTAGGTTTTCGAGAGCGCGAAGCCGTTTTTTGAGAGTATGTCGCGTTGGGATTTGATAGAGGTCATAGTCGGTGAAATGATTGGGAAGCGCAAGCCGGAGGCTTACGATCCAGTCGGTGAAATGATTGGGAAGCGCAAGCCGGAGGCTTCGATCCAGTCGGTGAAATGATTGGGAAGCGCAAGCCGGAGGCTTACGATCCAGTCGGTGAAATGTTTGGGAAGCGGAGGAATCGAGCGGTAAAAAATAAGCCGGCTAAAATTAGTCGGCTTATTTTTTATGATTTGTATATTTTTTGATGCGTGGATGTGATTAACCCCAATCACCTTCACCCTTATTCTCCTCATCATCCCTGTCAACACCCGGGTTGGTGGTTGGATCATTAAGGAAGGAGCCTTCGATAATCATATCGAGCTCTTCGAGTTCGGGTCTTTCGTATTCTTGGTATTTCATAATAGTAAAGTCTTTTTAGATTTGATTTATTTCACCATGACCTTCTTGCCCATTACGATGTAAAGGCCTTTCTGAACGTTAGCAGAAGTTGTGCCTTCAACAACGTTAACGAGAGTAATCATTCTGCCGTCCATGTCGTAAACGGGTACTTCGCCATAGTTAGAATCAGCAGTGAAGATAAGTTCACCCTGACCGCCACGAACGTCGAATGCGAGTTCTTCAGCTGCGACACCCTTAACGCCGGTGATCACGTCAGTGATTTCGATACCCTTAGAGTCAAGGATAGCGATGCGGCGCGGAGCGCGGTTAGCTTCTGTCTGAACAAGTTCGCTTGTGATAACCATACGGAAGGGAGGGAATACAGCCTGTGCACCGGCAGCCTGGAATTCGCTCTTGCCTACGCTGTAGCCATAAACTTTATAGCTGTCGTATTCACCGCCGAATTCACCACGCATTGCAGGCTTGAATGTGCCTGAGCTGAAGCTGCCGTCCTCAGCCTTTTTACCATTGATGATCTGAGAAGTTGTTTTCTGGATAGTAACATTAGTAAGATCATCCAATGTGAAATTATCTACACCATCTTTGCCAACCAAGAGAAGGGGGGTGTTAGCGGGGATTTCGTCGGCTACCTGAGTGAAATAGAATTTTTCAAGAGTTTCTCTGTCGTAAGTGCAGAGAGCAGAGATGTTTCCGTTTGAATTATAATCAGCTTTTATAGCGAAGGGGAGCATTACGGTGTTGTAACCTGCGCTATATTGACGTGTATAATTTACGGTTGCAGCATTGATGTCGGCCGGTGCATAGAAATCAGCATAAGTTGAAACACCCTGAGCGTTTGTTGTCTTTCCATCGGTAATTTCAACTACATCGCAGTCGTTGTTGTCACCGTAGAAAACGTTTGCTACGCCACGACCTTTGATGTCATCAGTTGCGGATTGAGCGAAACGGTTTGCGGCGAGAGCGAAAGAAGCAGAAGAAGTATTGCTTGCAATCTCAGTCATGTTGCCGTCCTCGGCAATAAGAACGTATTCAGTAGTGGGTGTCACGCCGATAGCGTTGTAAGCAGTGAGCTTATAGGCAATATTAGTGTTGTTGGCGTCTTTGGTTGCGATGCTCCATTTGTTTGCGTCAAAAGCTACGCCATAGTTATCGCGGATAGCGAAAGCGAATGCATCGAAGTTGTTGTATGATTCCTGAGCGTTAGCGTCATTGTAGACAACGCCGTTAGTGCCGTTCCAACGAACTACGTTAGTGAAACGACCATTATTATTGACTTCAAAAGTTGTACCATTTATTGCTACGTTCGCAAGAGCACCACCGAAAGTCGTAAAAAGAGCGCCATCGGTTACAGTGATGATCGGATTATTCTTACCGATAATAGTGCCTGTAAAGTTGTTGATGGGCGAAGAAGCCGTTACGTTTGCAGTGAGAGTAATCTGATTGAAGTTGGCTTGATAATTCTCCTGTGCTATTCTGTTAGCAGCGGCTTGAAGAGAAATCATAGCTGTTTCGACGCCATCTTCGGCAGTTGCTACATTCCCTTTCGCTGTGTTAAATGCTGACTGGGCATTGGCTAATGCTTGATTAGCTGCAGTGACAGCATCTGTAGCATTGTCGTAGGCTGTTTGGAAAGGGACTTCAGCAGACACGGCGTCATCCCATTCTTTTTTTAAGCGAGATTGCTCAGAAGGTACCTCTTCACCAGCTTCATTTTTGGTAGGTTTTGTGTAACCATCAATCTCCTCTTGGAGAGAAGTCATCGATGCGTTAGTATTGTTGATGTTGGTAGTAACCTTAGATCTGTTGGAACGGATTTCTTCAATATCTGCCTTTTTATCAGAAATTTGTCCTTCTAATTTTTTAGCCTTATTCTCATCATCATATACATCTGTAGATGTTGTGGTAGTAGAATAATACCCTGTAGTTTGGGTAAGTTCTTTAATATCATTTACGGCATAATTTATGATGAAGTCGTCATTTGTAGGCGGGGCGAAGGAACGTGTCGGGTCTACACTTTCTTCATTAAGGTTTGTTAAATTTTCACCCAAATATACATCAGTGGTGGTGAATACTATGCCATTGCCATTATTAACGTCTGTCGGGTAAAGAGCATTTTCAAAATCCGCCATAGAGGATGCAGTCCTCCAGTCTTTAGTTTCATCGTATATATTAGGCTTAGCAAATGCTATTATTATAGAGTATCTAGTTCTAGAGGTAGATCCTGTCTTCGTTATTTGATAATAAAGGGGAAGATCTGTATACTCTTTTCCTGTAAGATAGGCATTCCAGGACTTTTGATAAGCCTGAGCATCTTTGTACAAGGTGCTCAACCATGTAGGATAGGTAGTGTTGGTTTCAGTCTTTGTAGTTTTAGATAAACTATTAAGCTGATCTTGCAAATCGGACAACTCATCTCTGGCGTCATCCAATTGTGCTGAAAGAGACTGTGATTGACCTGTGAGCTGAGTGAGAGTGTTGTTGAGATCGCTCATTTGGGAATTCCAAGAATCCAACTGAGTCTGTGCATCCTCGTAAGCTTTCTTCTTTTCAGCAGTAATTCCCGCTACAGAATCAAGACTGGTTTTTGCACGTTTAGCCGCAGCCTCTCTGATACCGATCGTATCTTTTGCTAAGCCTATATTTTCATAAGGAGCTACTGTGTCACCTTGAGCTTTCTTAAGTTTTGCTTCCGCTGCTGCGTATGAAATTGCAGCTGCGTCAGTCTTGGGAACGATCGCAGTGTCACCAACCACTGTTTGGGGATTGTTCAAACCATCCACAAATGCATCCCAAGAAATAGGTGTGCCGTCCTTCAGCGTCACCTCGCTGTCTGCGTAGGCCAGGAAGCATCCGGCCAACAGCAATCCACAGGATGTGAATTTAAGCATTCGTTTGAAATTCATAATATGTATTTTAGTGTTAATATTCTTTTTCGTTAAACATTAAAATTACGCCGGGTGCCGGGGGAATGCCTCGGGTGCCGATTTGTTAATCTCTTGTTGTTTAGTCTTTTATTCGGTTTCGGTAATAGACTGGACATTATTCTGTCATAGAGTCTACGGCAGAATAATGCGCAAAATTACAATAACTTTCCAATTCTGCAAAATTTTTTTCGCAAAAAAAATATAAAAGTTTTTGACAAGCGGGGGAACCGGACGGCGGGACAACGTGGCGACGGGACGGGCGCAATGTATTGCGCCCCTACTTGTGGATGGGGAGGATGGTGTCGCAGTAGGGGGCGATGGCGGTGCGGTGGTGGGCGATGATGATGATTGTCGAGTCGGGGCGGCTTTCGGAGAGGCGGCGCATCAGGGTTTCGGCGGTTTCGACGTCTAAGGCGCTGTTGAATTCGTCGAGCAGCATGATCGAGCCGGGACGCAGCAGGGCCCTGGCGATCGCTATGCGCTGGGCCTGGCCTTCGCTGAGGCCGCCGCCGGCTTCGTCGCAGGGGGTGTCGAGTCCGAGGGGCAGGGCGTAGACGAAATCGGCCACGGCGATGTGGAGCGCTTCGGCGATGCGGCTGTCGGTGGCGTCGGGTGCGGCGAGGCGCAGGTTCTCGCGGATCGAGCCGGGGAGCAGCGAGTTGCCTTGGGGGACGTAAACGAAGTTGGAGATCGTGGAGGCGCTGACGGGCCGGGATTGGTGCTCGTTATAAATCTCGATGCTTCCCGCGTCAGGCTTCAGCAGGCCGAGCAGGAGCTTGATGAGGGTGGTCTTGCCGGCGCCGGTTGCGCCGACGATGAGTGTGCGGCTTCCGGGCGGGAAGTCGTGGCTGAAGCCGGAATAGATGTTGTCGGTGTCGGGCTCGTATCGGAAAGAGAGGCCGCTGATTCTAATTCCGAGGTTTTCGCCGGAGCGGGGCGCCGGCTCCGGGTTGGGCTCCGGGTTGGGCACCGTGGACAAACCGGCTTCGCCGACGGGTTCGGCGGAGGCGGCTTCGGGGCCGGAGGGAGAGGCGTCGGAGCGGGGGAGGGTGTCGATTTCGCGGAGGCGGTCGATTGCGACGGAGGTTTTGATGAACCAGGGGATATAGGAGGAGATGCCGGCGATCGGGTGTTGGATTCGGTTGACGAGCTGGATGAAGGCGGTCATGGTGCCGAAAGTTATGAGTCCGGCGCGAAGGCTGAAGATGCTCCAGCCGAAGGCGACGAGATAGCCGAGCACGAATCCTAAGCGGACGAGGCCGCCGCTGAGATTGGAGAGGCGGGTCTGTTCGCGGTTGGTGGAGTCGAGGTTCTGCTGTATGTCGCCGATCCGGCTGTCAATGACGGGGACGCATTGGAGGGTCTTGAGGACCATCCGGTGCTTGAGGCCCTCTTGGATTGAGATTTGCATGTCGCTTTCCCCTTGGCGGATTTCAGCGACGAGGCGGCGTTGGCGTCTGAAATAGAGCTTGCTAGCGATCATGCAGACGGGCATGATGATGACGGGCGCGAGCGCGAGCCACGGGTTGAGGAAAGAGAGGAAGAGGAAGGCTCCGAGGAGCTGAAAGAGGAGGACGAACAAGCTTGGAAGCTGAGAGAGGGCGAAATTGGAGAGAGTGCGCACGTCGAGCGTCATGCGGTTGATCATGTCGCCGCTGTGGAACCCCTGGCGCCCTTGGACGAAAGGCATGTCCATGAGGGTGTTGAAGAACCGGCGGTTGAGGCGGTTGTTGAGCTGCATGATCGAGCGGGCCTCGATGTAGCGGACCCATTGCGAGAGCATCACTTCGCTCAGCATGGCGAGGATCATGAGTCCGAACCACATTATGAGAGTTGAGTCGGAGGCGGGGGTCCGTCCCGTCGCGCAATCGACGGCTGTCTTGCTGAGCCAGATGAAGACGAGGATAAATCCGACGCGGAGGATCCCGAGCAGAACGCGGAGTGCGGTCTGCCGGTGAAAGCCTTCGGTCGCTTTCCAAAGATATTTTATGTAATTTTTCAGAATTCTCAAGATGTCAGAATGTCAGAATGTCAGAATGTCATTATGTCAGAATGACAGGTTTTTTGAGGACCGGGGCGCCGTGAGGCACCGTGGACAAACCGGCTTCGCGGCGGTTGGCGGGCCGGTTTGGCGTCGGGGCGGGACGCCGGGTGGACCCGGCTTCGCCGCGGGTAGGGGCGCCGGGGAGGACCCGGCTTCGGGGCGGTTAGCGGCGCGGTTTGAGGAGGTCGCGGGCGCCGCCGAGGCTGCGGTTGAGGAGGAGGAAGGTCGCTTCGACGGGGATCAGTGGGAAGAGGGAGAGGAAATATCCCGTATAGTTGCGGAGTTTGCCTATTTTTAGGCGTAGGCCGCTTTTGTTGCGGTTTCGGAGATAGGCTTTGGAATAATAGCCGAAATTGCCGCCGTCGAGGATTTCCTGAAGGATTTTTTCCGACTTCTTGCGGCATTGGGGGTCGTAGAGCGGCATTTTCTCGGGGGGGAGTCCGAGGTGATCGACGGCGATGCAGGCGAAGAGTTTCCAGGCGGCGGTCAGTCCGAAACTCCGGAGGTCCTGTTTCAGCCGGTCGGCGTCGATTTCGTCGCCGTGGGCATGGAATATCATCGTCCAGTCGCAGAGCTGGCGCAACCCGATTCCTCCGATAACGAAATGGCGCCAGGCGTGATAGAAGACAAAAATGGCGTCGAAATGATAGGAGGGGAGGGTGATCTCGGTCCCGCCGACCGTGAGGGTCCGGCGCATCGGGGAATGCTCGAGTTCGTCGACACACCATTCCTGGAAGCGCCGTCCCTTTATCGGGGAATATATTTTCGAGGCGATCCGGTGGAGTTCGACCGTCACGCCGTTGATCTTGAAGTCGAAATGCTTCTCAGTCAGGCCGGTATGACCCTTTTCGTCGGCCAGATATTTCCGGCATAGGCGGATCGCTTTTTCATAGTGGGCTTTGCCGACATAAAAGTCGATGTCGCCGCATTGGCGCATCGCGGGCTCGCGGTAATAGCGCGCGATCCCCTGTCCTTTGAGCAGAGTTCCGTATATGTCATGGCTTTCGAGGAACGGCACGAGCTTGGCGGCGGTCCGGTCGAGGAGCAAGTTTGACTGGATCAGCCTGAGGGCGAACCGGTCCATCTTTGCGAGCGTTTCGGCGGGCGGGCGGAGTCCGGGCGGGAGCCGACGGGCGGCGTCGATGATGATTCCGAGGACGGTGTGCTTGCGGGCGAGCGCGGCGATGGCCTCCCAATCGATGCTTTCGGGGAGCTCGGATTGGGGGACCGGGAGGCCGTAGAGGCCGGAACGCAAGAGGCTGAAGAATATATTCATAGTTATATTAATAACAATCGGTGCAATCCGGAGATTGTGTCGCCCCTACGGGGCTCAATGCGTTTAACGCTTAAAACCCGGGTTGCGCCGGACCGAAGGTCCGTCTTACCCGGGCCTACACTGTTTGGCGCCTATGGCGCCGGGACTATCGTTTCAGGATGCCGTGGCGATAGGCGTAGAGGAGTTCCTTGAGTTCGTCGATCTGTGATTGGAGCTCGGCGCCTTTGTCGGTGTCGCGGACGCGGAGGCGGCGGTGGTTGAGTTCGACAATCTGGGTGGTGCCGGCGATGTCGGTGCCGTTCTTGACGGCCTCTTCGGCTGAGGTGAAGGGCTCGTGCTGGACGAGTTCGAAGCCGCGCGAGTGGAAGACGAGTGTATAGCCGGCGATTCCGGTTGTCTTATGGTAGGCTTTGGAGAAACCGCCGTCGATGACCATCATCTTGCCGTTCGCCTTGATCGGGTTTTCACCCTTTCCGGCTTTGACGGGGACATGGCCGTTGATGATGTGGCGGTGTTCCCCTTTGACTCCGAATTCGTCGAGGATCATGTCGCAAACCTTTTCCTCCTCGCGAAGATGATAGTATGCACCCTTCTCCTCATGCTGGGGGATCTTGTCGTCGGTCAGATAGCGCTCGAGGGTGGCCATTTTATGTTTGTCAAAGAGCGGCGAGTCGGGTCCGCACCATACATAGAGGAAATAGTCGATCGCATACTGCCGTGCATCTTCCGGTGTCTCAGTCGAGAAACCGGAGCGCATGATTTCTTCGACTTTCTGCAACAGGGCCTTACCTTTCAATTTTTCGCCGAGGACGGTTACCTCCTTGAGCTCGCCGTCGGCCGTGAGCGGCACGGAGGCGTGGAAGAGAAGGTTCGAGTTGCAGATTGTGTAAATTCCGCCGTGGGCGAGGAAAAGGCCGATATGGGTCTTCAGTTTGTCGCTGACATTGAAGCTGTGGACGAGCTTGTCTAGGAGCTCCTGTTCTTCGGCGGTGAGGGTATACGGGTCGGCGGGGTCGATGGTC
>CAYQQG010000008.1:0-30610 GCA_964419535.1 uncultured Sangeribacter sp. | reverse complement strand
ACTCGCTGTTGCCTTCGGCTATGCTTCTGACAAATTTTTCAGCAGCCTTCGCTACTGCTTCATATTCCTTAATTTGGTCTCTCATATCTATGATTGTTAATTTGTTTTTACGGTTGCAAAATTAGCAAAGCAATTTGATTGCCACAAGTACCGAATAATTTTTCATATACCGAATAATTTTTCGGTATTTTGATTTTCAATAAGATCTATTAGAATGCAAAAATCTATTAAGACCCCATCCCACAAAAAATGTTAAATTCCGGGTCGCGGCTGAACCCCGGAAATTAACATTTTTTGTGGGACGGGGTCTAAGTGCAAGCGGAAATAATAATGAACTTTGTCAGCTTAAAAAGCGTATTATATATGAAACTACTTCTTCCGTAAGGATCGACATTCATCACTATTCAACTTTCGATTCCATGAATTTCTGACCGATGCCACACCCGAAGGGAGAGGCGAAATAAACTAAAATAAAAAATTATGGATAAATTTATTGGATCACATTTCATTTACACTTACGACAACTACACTTACGACAACGGATGGATGTATGAACTCTATGTAAAAAACGAAAACACTGTTGACTATAGAATCCACAGTGGTATGGTCGGAGGCCGCTGGGTAAGGGACCAAAAGGCCGACATCGTTAAACTTGCTGACGGCGTCTATAAAATTTCATGGACCGAACCGACAGGCACAGACGTCAGTCTTAACTTCATGCCGGACCAAAACAGACTTCACGGGGTTATTTTCTTCCCCAAGTGGGTCCAGGAACATCCCGAAATTACAGTCTGCTATCAAAACGACCACATCCCCTTGATGGAGGAAAGTCGTGAAAAATATGAGACATTTCCTAAATATGTTGTGCCCGAGTTCGGAAAGATATTCTACTCAAAAAATGAAGGCGCGAACAACGAAAAGGTCATATCACAAGACCCGTACGAAGGAATGGTTGATGATATTGTCAGCGGGAAATTAAGTTTTACAGACTGAAGAATCTTCATTTCATAAAGTGGGTGAGTCAAAATTAAAGCGGAAAATTCTTAATTTTGACACACCCTCTTGCTTATCAGAGCTTAAAAGGAACTTAGAAAAATCTAATATACAAAAATCTTAATGAAAAAGATATTATTTGCCCTAATTATGACACTGTTTGGATTTGCCTCCATGAATGCTCAGAAGACGGACACGATCAGTATAAACGGCTCCGTTGGAAAACTCTTCTCAATTGTAAACCGGCCGTCATCCAAGGGTAAGGTGCCGTTGGTAATAATCTGCCATGGATTCAGCGGCAACTGCAGATCCTCATTCATGACAAGCCTTTCGCAAAGCATAACATCGCAGGGAATGGCAACCTTGCGGTTCGATTTCAATGGCCATGGCCGAAGTGACGGAGAATTTAAAGATATGACCGTCTTGAATGAAATCGAAGACCTAAAAGATGTCATAGCCTGGGCAAGGAAGCAGCCCTGGGTAGAAAACATTAGCCTTGTCGGTCATTCGCAGGGTGGAGTTGTAGTCAGCATGGTTTCCGGTGAACTTGGAGACAAAGAGATAAAGGCAGAAGTTCTGCTGGCGGCCGCTGCCGTCTTGCGTGATGATGCACTTCGCGGCAACACAATGGGTGCCATTTATGATCCTTGGAATTTCAAAGGTGATTATATCGAGTTGCCTCATTCTCCCGAAGCGGGTGCGTTGTTGCTTGGTAAAAATTATGTCGAGACGGCAATCAGGCTTCCCATATATGAGACAGCCGCAAACTATGACGGACCGGCATTGATCGTTCAAGGAACGCACGACCAGATTGTGCCTTACACATACGCAGAAAGATATAATGAAAAGATCCGGAACAGCGAATTGAAACTTATTCCCGATGAAACTCATGTTTTTAACAGAACGGAAAAGGAAACTTCAATTCTTGTAGCCGATTGGCTGCACAATGTTCTTTTCAAGAAGTAATCTTAATTAAGAATAGACTTTAGGACCCCGCGTCATAGAAATTTCTATGAAACGGGGTCTAAATTTAAATATATTAATCGATAATATTATGATTGATTTTATCGTTCATTTACTACGAGTCCATTCATAAATTTTTTCAACATGAAGTATCTTAGTGTCATACTGATAACCTTATGTATATGCTTGGCCGGATGTTCAAAAAATGAGCCGCCGACTGAAGTAAGACTAACCATACGTGAACAATTCATTCCGGAAAATTTAAAATTCAGTACAGCGGACAATGAATTGAAAGAAAAAATAAAACCGTGGAGCAATAAGGAGATGGTAGTGAATTCTACTGACGAAATTCCGGAAGATCCTATCGGTTTTGCTGAAAGTTTTTATAAAATCAACTTCAGCAACAACACATTATTGTTGTGCTACTTTGTTCATGATTATAATGTGGTCAGCGTGAATAATTACTATTATAAAAACACGATAGAGAAAACTTTTAATTGGTCAATTAACTTAGGAATCAGCGGACGACTCAACGAAGACGATATTATAGAGGACGCATACCTGTCCCGCTATGCTATTTTGGTTCCTAAAATTCCCTCAGATTCAAAGGTAATCATCTGGCATGGGCTCACGGACCATAACTGGGATTGGGACGAATAATCAAAACTTATCCTTTTTTGTAATAGAGGAAAACACTTTTTATTCTTGCGGACATGGAACGCCATGTCGCTATATATCTTATGCTATTATTTTGTCACACTAACCTAAATTTGAGTCATTTAAGGCCGTATTTTTTTTCAAAGATGTAATAGTGTTCTTCACCCCATCTAAGCAACATATCAATTATTGGGATAAGTGATTTCCCGAGTTCACTTATTGTATATTCCGAACGGGGAGGAAGTTCCGGGAAAATCGTCTTCGTTAATAACCCATCCTCGACCAATTCCTTCAGCTGGATGTCAAGAACTCTCGGAGCCGCCTCAGGCAAGCACTTATGAATCTCACTTGGCCGCATAGGCGTGCCGCAACGCAGTTCATCAAGAATACACGATTTCCATTTCGAATCTATCAAACTCATTGTCAGCCTTAGAGGACAGTCCAGATCAACCGGTATTTTCTTTTCGTAAGCCATAATATATTTCTTTTCTTTGCAAAATTACGAAATATTTCGGATAATCAGTCTTCATATAAAATTTTCGTATTATGTTGTCACTTTTTTACTGCTCCAATTGTCATACTTACGAGATGTCTCAATAAACAATCGTAAACTTTAAAACAATTTAAATATGGAATCAATTTTAGTTCCCATTTTCATTTGTGTGGTTCTCCCCGTGTCCATCATCCTCATCCTTTCTCTCACAAAGATAAACGGCGAGAATAAAAGATGTCAGGTAATCATCAAGGCAATCGAAGCTAACAAAGATGTGGATACGGAGAAGCTGATCGAGTCGTTGAAAAAGCCGGTGCGTTCCGCTGCTGAAATCCTAAATGGACGACTTCTGAAAGGTTGTATTTACTCACTCATTGGCTTGACTCTTGCCATAACAGGAATAATAAACCTCTTGTCTGGCTCAGAATCAACTACTGAGAGTATATCTTTAATATTGATCGTGAGCGGTCTGTCTTTCTCCTTCGGAATAAGCTATCTGATCGTCTACTTTCTGTCCAAAAAGCAAGTCAATTCGCCGGTAGAATAAACTCTCTTTAGTGAGGATGACACGCCAACAGTTTATAACGCAAGTTGAGGCCACACAGGAAGCATTCCGTCGCTTTCTTGTGGCCCTTTGTTGCGGAGATAGCGAAACCGCAGACGATTTGGCACAAGAATCTTATCTTAAGGCATATCTATCCTTAAATTCTTTACGAGATCCTAATAGATTCAAATCTTGGATCTATAAGATAGGATATAACACTTATCTCAACAATAAGCGTGCCAAGAAAGCATCAATCGATTTTTCAGATGAGTCAAATTTAATTTCTGAATACTCTTCGGACGCAAATTATCGTTTCGAGGATCTATACGATGCTTTGAATAAATTATCTGCAAAAGAGAGAACTTCATTTCTGCTGTATTATATGGAAGGTTATGCCATTAAAGAAATAGCGTCAATTGTTGGAGCTTCCGAATCCGGCGTTAAACAACATCTTTCTCGCGGACGCATTCATCTGAAAAAGTTATTATCGAAATAGGAGTCCATCGATGGAATTGACTCTTAAAACGTTTTCAATATTAATAAAATGGAAGACCAAAATATAAAAAACCTATTTAAAGAATTTCAACCGGAGCTGTCTTCTTCGTCTCTATTTTTGACTGAGTTGGAAAACAAATTAGACACAATTGAATTGATCCGCAAACAGAATTCCCTTATCCAAAGGCAATATAAAATTGCAATCGGAATTTCGGCATTTTGCGGAATGGTAATAGGCTCAATACTAACATTAATGTTTCCCATTCTTCAAAATTTGATTACACTATTCTTTGAATCGATTTTAAATATGCCAAATTCCATTGTATCCAAAAATTATGGTGTAGAGACATGGATCCTTATTTCCGGATTTGTATTATTTTTCGTTTTCAATGTCTACGAGATAATGCTATCTGTATTATTCACTAAGACCCCAACACTTACGAGGGAATGTCATAAATAAAACGAACCAAGATTTGTAGGGAAATGTCCCTACAAATATATGATTCCGCCATATTGACACACCTTCTTTACATGAGTAGCTTATCAATGGTGTATAACCTATTTTTTCCACTCTCTTACAATATGAATTAAGGCGGAGAAGGGACTATAAAACAACATTCTGGGGCCGGAATAACGCATCACTTCTCGCATCTTTTCTCTCATTTCCGGTTTGTAACAATGAATTGGACATTTACGACAAGTAGGTTTCTTATTCCCATGAGGACATGATGACAGCCTTTTGTGCGCATATTCAAGAAGCTCTTCACATTCGCGGCACAAAGATTGGTTGCCTTCCCTATGTTGGCAATATATCTTTATCATTTTGGCGACGACCGCCTTCTCTTCTTCAATTCGAGTCATTTTTGAGCCTCTTACTTAATTTTTTATAAACGCTGCGCCTGGCAACCGCAAGACATTAACAGTTTCTTAGTTATATATATATATTGATTAGAAATCTTATCATGCAAAATTAATCACTTTTTCGATTATCAGCAACCACCGTTGTAAAAATCAGTGGGATTGATTAATTTTGTAAATTGTTACATAACAAATCAACTACTGAAAATTCGAAATGGAAAGTTTAGAGAAAATATGGGAAATGATGGTACGGGGCGAGATATATGAAGCTACTCATCCCGGTTTGATCGACAAGTTGATAGAGGTCAGAAAGAAAATCCGCCAATTTAATGATTTGCAACCGGATGACCTCAATAGGCAGAGAACTATCTTGAGAACTATTCTCGGATCTGTTGGTGAAGATTTTCATTTCAATCAGCCATTTCGGTGTGACTATGGATGCAATATTCATATCGGCGAAAATTTTTTCGCTAACTTTAATTTGACAATACTTGATGAAGCTGAGGTCAGAATCGGCAATAACGTATTTATCGGACCTAATGTCAGCATATACACAGCTTGTCATCCTCTCGACGCAGAAAGAAGGAATACCGGCTTGGAATGGGCCGAACCGGTTAAGATCGGGAATAGCGTATGGATTGGGGGAGGAGTAACTATTGTCCCAGGTGTGACAATCGGCGACAGGGTAGTGATCGGAGCGGGCTCAGTCGTTACCCGTGACGTTCCTGATAATTGTGTCGTCGCAGGAAATCCGGCAAAGATAATTAAGATGCTTTAGACCCCGTTTCACAAAATATTTATTTTGGAAATGAATGAATATTTTGTGAAACGGGCACCTTTAATGTGTCTTACATATATCTGATAAACAACTGCCTTTTCAGAATCTTATGGTGTGGTCGATAGGTTCTCCCTTCACGTGAGGGTCCTGGATTTCAGCCGCTACTTTCACCCCTGTCTCATAAGCCGAATGGAGATCTTTAGGGAACTGAAGTTCCTTCTGCTTGCGCTTTTCAGGTTCAGAGAATGCGCTTGATTCGTATTTGGCATAATCCGTAAACTGATATGTGTCAAAAGCTGTCACACGGTGGACAGGCATAAAATAGAATAAGCTCAACAATCTCTCAATTTGCGCGCAATGGCTTTCGATTCTATAATTTCTGAAGTCATCCTCTGTTGCATTCATTGAATACAGCATAGTGAAAGACACGCGTTTTGGTGCTAAGCTGACAGCTGGACTCGAATATTGAGCAACGGAGAAAATCATTCTCTCTAAAAGGCATTTCGAATATGCATTGAGATCCATATAATATATCGGAGAAGCAATCGCCACCGCATCGGCATCGCGCACTTCAGCAAGCAGATCATGAATTCCGTCAGGAATAGGGCAAGTCCCGAAGAATTTGCCGCCTTTCATCTTACACGAGAAACAACTTCTGCAACCGGTGAATTTAAGATCATAAAGATTGACTTTGTTGACTTCAGCATCCGGAAGAACGGATTTGATTCCTTCAACCCACCTGTCAAGAAGCTGGTCACTGTTCCAACCCTTTCGCGGGCTGCCGTTAATCGCAATTATCTTCATATTTCGAACCTTAGTATTTAAAATAATAACTTTTTTAGTTAATTTTCTCATTTTATAACATTTTGCTTATCATTTTTGTTGAAGATGAGAACCCGAAACAAAAGCAGATATAAAAACGTTATTAAAATGAATAATAAATATTGAAATATAAGACTAACAATAAATTTAGATAAGAGATAATGAAAAAGCTATTTTATTTAGGAGCTGTTGCATTGACAATGCTCACAATGAGCGCATGCTCAGGTAAAGATTGCGGGGACGGAAAATGTTCAGCCGCTGATCACGACAAAGATTTGACTTACACCGGAATTCTACCTGCGGCTGACGGTCCGGGAATCAGATACACTCTCAAAATCGATTATGACGATGACAAAAAGAATATGGAGGGTGATTATGACCTTGTTGAAACATATCTCGAAGCCGATTCAACTGCAGTCAACGGTGTGAAAGATAATATCAGCTACCGTTCAGAAGGTGACTTCACCGTTGTTGAACAGAGCGGCAAGAAATATCTGAAACTTGTGAAGGATAACAAGGATTCAAATCCCAATGCCACAGCAAACTTATATTTTGAAGTTCCGACTGACAGCACACTCGTAATGGTGAACGCAGAATTACAACCGGCAGTGAGCAGCGAACTCAACTATACGCTGACCCTTGTGAAATAAAATATAAGGCACTCATTTTGAAGTGCGCCCCAAAAGTTAGATACAAGAGTACAAGACTTATGGGGTGCACTTTATTTTTTAACATAAACCGAATTATAAGAGATTATTTATGAATTATATTACTGAAAACGATCGAATTTACGCTAAAGATGACTCCGATAGAATCATTGCAGAAATAACGTTTCCTTCCCGGAACGGTCTTTCAATTATTGATCATACTTTCGTAGATTCTTCACTTCGCGGACAAGGCGTAGCCGGAGAATTAGTTAAACTCGCTGCTGACAAAATTTTGTCTCAAGGGAACCGAATCGGAGCTACCTGCTCATATGCAGTGGCGTGGTTTAAAAGGCATCCCGAATATCCGGTCTCTTGCTCCGGCAATCCCTCGTGCCGAATTGACAGAAGAAAATAGTTCTGTTGCGCACGCAAGACCTTGACCCCATTTCATAATATGGGTTCTCAGACTATATACGCAAGTTGAATAATCAATAAGCTTGAATAATCTATAAGAGCGCTTTCTTAAAATTACAAAATTGATTATGATTGAAAAATTTGAAATCGAAGGACTTAAGTGTCTGTGCAACACCATAGACCGTAAAGACAGAATCGCTTATATTCTTTATCCAATGGAGATTCTTTCTGAGTGGATTGAGAGTGCCGTTAAGAAATATGACACTAATATAGTGGTCATAACGGGAATGGATTGGCAAAATGTGTTCAGTCCGTGGCCGTCACCGGGAGTTCCTAAGGGCACAGAAGATTTTAAAGGAGAATCACCCGAGTTCCTTCAAACGCTTCAGAAGAAGGTTATTCCCCAATTGGAAAAAGGTTTGAACATCGTTCCGGACGTTGAACGTAGTCTTATCGGGGTCTCCATGTCCGGTCTGTTTGCCCTTTGGCAATGGTTTGAATGTGACACATTCCATAACATTGCTTCTTTATCCGGATCATTCTGGTATGAAGGCTTTATGCAGTGGATAAAGAGTCGCCAAATACCGTCCAAATCCGGCAAAGCATTTTTCCTTTTGGGAAATCAAGAATCTCATTCTAACGTAAAAGAGTTCAATATAGTGGAGGAGAATACTCAAGAGATTGTTTCCCTATTACTCAAAGCGGGAATTGACACAGAATTTGTAAGTGTCCCGGGCAATCATTTTTCAGATCCGATTCCTCGCCTTGACAGAGCTTTCACCGCGCTTTATCAACCGGTCTGAGATTTGGCTATTTCATGAAAATTTTCAAATATATGAACAACATTCAGCCGGGTGATGTTAATAAATTAGAATATCATATAAATATTCTGAATTTTAAAAAATTAATATTAACAGAATTATAAAAAATATTCATTATGTTCAAATCAACAATGATCGCCGGTGCCGGCGGATTTTTAGGCACCTGTCTGCGATTCCTTTCCGAAAAATTGGGGGCAGCGATCTGCCACATGTCTTTTCCGTAAGGAACGTTCATGGCCAATATGGTTGGCTGTATTATCATCGGTATGCTATACGGTTATCTTAATAAAACCGGTAAACTCAGCAAGACGGAAAACCTTCTTTGGGTCACAGGTTTCTGCGGTGGCTTGACAACATTCTCCTCTTTCTCGGACGAAAACATCTCGCTTCTTCAGACCGGAGACTACGGAATGTTCGTGTTCTATATGGCTACAAGCCTTATTTTCGGCATCGCAATGGTAGCTCTCGGAGCAGCCTGCATCCGTAAGCCCGCTTCAAAAACACAAAACGCTTAACCCTTTAAACTATTGACAACTATGATTATTCAATATATGCTTATTGCAGGTTTGGGCGGTTTTGCCGGCACCTGCGGACGTTATCTCACCGGCGTGGCCGGAAAAAAACTTTTCGGTGACAAATTTCCCGTCGGCACATTTGCGGTCAATGTGATCGGATGTTTCATAATCGGTATTTTCATGGGTCTGTGGACTCGCCACGATATGAGCCCCCTTGTCAATGCCCTTCTTATCTCCGGTTTCTGTGGAGGTTTCACAACTTTCTCATCTTTCAGCCATGACAGCTTCGCCATGATCCAGAAAGGGGAATGGTGGAAATTCATCTGTTATTTCGTTCCCACTGTGGTTCTCGGACTCCTTATGGTATGGCTCGGCATCAAATGTGTTGCCTGATAAAACCAAGATATTATAAAAATAGATATTATAAAAATAGGGGAGAGCGTTTCTCAACGTTCTCCCTTTATTATATAACAGACTTTTAAACAAGCGATCCGCTTGTGAAATACCCGGTTCTCAATTGAGGCCCCATTTCAAAAATTTTGTAAAATGGATTCTTCAGCTATTCCGGGAACCGAGACTAATAATACTACTATTTCATCATTATTTTTCTTGTAGACCCGTCAGAATAAACGACGATGTTTATTCCCTCAGTGAGCCGGAGTTTAGAGGTTCCGTCAATGCCATAAATACCGACAACTCTCAACTCGTCCGTGACAGTTTCAACTCCTGTCTGAGTGTTGGAATATGAACCGTCATCGAGCATATAAACTTTCGGGCCACCGAGAACAGGATAGGGATCAATTCCTATCATCTGGCCATATGCTTCACCGAGTCTATAAGCGACCTCACCCGATGCCATCTGATCTGCCGTCACCAATGTCTGAGCCTGTGTAAATGAATATTCCTTTATGCAGAAAACGTTCTCGACTTGACCTTCCTTAATTGTAGTTGCACTTCCATAGAGGCATGCTCCGATTCCGTCACCTTCAATCTCTCCGATGCTGAAACAGTTGCTCACTTTAGGAACGGCGTTGCCAAGCAGGCCGGCGCAATATTTATTACCTTTGACAGAACCTGTATTATAGGAATTAGTGAGATTCGCCGTTGCCATTCCCGTGGCCGCAATTCCACCCACATAGTTTCCGGAGGCCTCAACTTCGGCATTATTAACGCAACGGTCAACCACGGAGTTAGTACCCATATAGGCCATTATACCTCCGACATACTGTTTTGCTGCAACATGGCCGCAAACCGTGAGATTAGAAATTTCTGCTTCGGAAACATATCCGAAAAAGCCTTGATATGTTGCCGAAGAATTGTCAATATATAATCCTTTGACGGTATGGCCGTTGCCGTCGAATGTACCCTTAAATGACTTTGCTAAAGAAGAGCCACCAATCGGAGTCCAGGAATAATCAGCGAGATCAATGTCCGCGGTCAGACGGCCTTCTGCTGTATAATCCCCTCCATTGACAGCCGAAGCGAACCATGCAAGTTCATTGCCTGTGGAGATCATGTAAACACCTTCTTCATTAACCGGCTCTGTAAGGGTCACACCGTCCCAAGCCTCGGGTGAGGATTTTTCGAGTGTGCATTCAAATGTCTGCTCGTCCTCGGCATCGTCAGGGATATTGAAAGTGTGACGATAACACCTGTAGCCGGGAGTTGAAGCTGTCAGAAGATAATTGCCATAAGTGCCACTGAACAAACCGGATTCATTTGCTTCGAGATCCGCGCCGCCAAATGAAAGGGTGAAGTCGGAATCTGCCTGAAGCCCCATGACGCGAATGTCAAAATCACGGCGTGCGCGAACTGGAATCCTTACTTCCGGAATCATTCCGAAATAAGTCTTATGAGCGACCGCCGTGAAGTTTGGCGAACGACCCGCTGTAGGTGAGATATAACGATGATTTCCAATAGGATCACCGTAGCCATTGACTTGAATGACACCGTCTGACATCACGATTTCAGGATTTTCTTCGACATTGAAATCACCGGGTAGATCAACCGTTACCGCCTGGGCTGAAGCTGCAGAGCCGAAAGTATATTGATTAGCGCTCAAAATAAGTGATGAGCCATTCGGAATGTTATTATAGGTCACATAAGCAGACATGTTATATATGCCGGCGAGCTTATTCGCAGGGTGACGCAGACCGGACAACTGAATCGTAACTTTATCGCCGGGCTGATAGATCCGGCTTCCCGGACGGCTCGTGTTCACAACATCAATAGTGCAAGGCTTGGCAGTCAATACCTGATAAACAGCATTCCCCGCCGAATCTTTCATTCTGACAATGGAACGCCCTTCAGGAAGTGTGAGCGTATATGAGCCATCTTCATTTTTCGAAACACCTTCATTAGAGAAACCGTTGAACGACAGCATTCTCTCTCCAAGCTGAGGACGTGCAAGTTCTACGGTTTCGGCGTTCTCAGGAGAGAAAGTATATACAGCACCGGACGTGTTTTGATCGAAATACAGCACATCATGCTCTGCATCGATGTTCTTGCCGGCCAATTTCATAAGTCCCTCATTATATTCCTCATTGATGAACATATTGGGATTGACGGATGATTCATCTTCATCAACCGAAACAACATATACAGCAGTATTCTCGGGCCAGATAGCTCCCCAGTATTCTCCACCGAGATAAGCGGTCTTATTCGCTCCGGAATAATAGTTTACCCCAATCGCGTCATATACGACCCTCACAATCACCGTCCCTTTCCCGACACCCCGGATAGTCGACCAAGGATTCAGGGAAGTGTCAGCATTGTCAATCTCAATCACTCCGTTAGAGGGATTCCCATCAAGGTCGGTGACATAATAGTGGAAATCAGGTTCCATGAAGTAATTGTTTGTTGAATTGTCTGTGAGTTCCCAGCTGCGCATTGCGTGAGCCTCGAAACTGTCACCTTTCTTCATTTTCAGATAGCCCTGGGGATTGATATTGACGAAAATATCACCCGTCTCATATCCGAGGTTAGACTTCACGGAATGATTGACCGTAAGGGGACTAAAGGCCTTATAGGACTCCATATCGAAGTCTAAGACGGGACGTTTACTCTCGTCGGTATTCATAGTGAAATAACCGGCCTGAGTCAAACCTTCCGGCATCCATGTCCTATAGTTATAGACTTGACCTGACGCAAGATGATAGTGATAAATCTTTTTATCACCTTTTGTCTCAATATTCAAAGGATCCACACCACGGAAAATCGTGAAGTGAGTAAATTTTATGCCGAGAGCGAATTCGGCATTCTCAGGTACGGAAACGGAATAGTCAGCGCCGGTCGGAATCGCTCCGGTGACATTAACGCCGGCCGTCAGAGTGCCGCTTTTGTAAAGAGGCATATATCCTTCTTTCTGCCATTCCTCGCTCGGATTGAGAGCCACGTAATAACTGTTGCCGTTAAGTGCAAGGAATGTTTTCCTACCCGCAGTTGTGGAATTGCCGGGGATCGAATTTATTTTCACACCTTCACGGGAATTGACTTCCAGATCCATTGTATAATCTTCCCCGAATACCCACTGGGTATTGTCGGCTCGCTTGTTGGTCGCATAGACCGTACAAGTCAGAACAGTGAATTGCTGTTCGATACTGTCTGACACCACAACACCGATTGTGCCATTCTCGGTTTTGCCGTCAGTCGCATATCCTGTCAGCTCATACTCTCCCGGTTCAGCGTGAAAAGTATAAACATTGTTTGAAGGAGTTCCGACGTCGATTAAATCTCCCGTGGCAGAGTTGCGCAGTTGCATGGTTTTGGAGGTGGAGTTCATCTTGACGGTGACCTGGTTAGCGGACACTTGCCCGACCGTCATGAAGATTCCAACCGCCAATAATAAAAATTTCTTCATAATTGATTGATTGTTGATTGATTAGGTTGATAGATTATATTTGCAGATTAATAAGGAACACTTTAAAATTAGTTTGCTCAGAGCTAATCACTTTCTAATTTTAAAGAGTTACTTTTAAATATTTATCGATAAATAAATTTCTTTCCGTTACGAATATATACATTCCCTTTTTCCGGTTTTATTATCTTCCGGCCGAGAATATCGTAAAATGTTTCGTTAACACCGTTAGGTTCTTTCCCGCCGACAGCCGTAGTCACTGAATCAAAGTCATCCGGAGGAAGAGCAAGGAAATGACCGGGATTAATGTATATTGTGTGCTTCCCCAAGAGTTTTCCCTCCTTGTCCCATTGATAGAGCAAACCGGCTCCGGCAAAAGAACCCGCGTCAGTTCCATAAAACATCCCGGTATACGGATTTTGATAAATGCCGTATGGAGATGTCATTTTCATAATGTCATTTAACATTTCTCCCGGAAGCACCTCTTCAATTCCTTCACTTCCATCGCTCTCCATAACTAAGGCCGGATCTATAGTGCAATAATTGAATGTGTATTCACCCGTATAATAGGAATACCTCGATCCGATCGCAAGGAATTTATCTTCAACCGTCGCGCAGTTATAAGTGGTTGCATAAGGGATAACATAAAATGGATCATCGTCATCATCAAGAGCTCTCTGACAGTCAAATATTATCCCGTTTGCCGGGACGTCATAATAATCCCCCGGGGAATTGATGCACAGATAGCGGCCGCACTGTGACATTTTTCCATATAGGTTGATGACTCCTGTGTCGACGGTCTTCACTTTTTTCATGGTCCGAGAATCTATGATATCGACAGTCGTTTCATATTCATGGTCCTCCTGGAACGCGTAACCGCCTGTGTTCGCTACAAAAATATAACCGTCATATAGGGCTATTCCTTCCGGCTCAAAACCTACTTCACATGTCTCAACGACCTTGAAATTCTCTATTTCAATCTTCGCTACATATCCCTTGATGAAATAATCCATTCCATGAATGGTTTCGCATTCATGGCCATATGAAGAGACATAGACATATTGGCCGTCAGTTGCCAATTTACGGTTATTGGGTACGTTCTCAGTGGCCGCCACCGCTGTCCCGTCCGGACGCATGAATTGAATGATATTCGACCAGTTGATCGCTATAGCCAAAAGATCATTGTTGACACGGATTATATCATTAGGGGTATCGCCCAATTTGATTCCGTTGATTTCACGAAACCACTGGTTGCTCACAACATGATTATCTTCGAAATATGTCATACGTCCATTGTCTGCCTGCCACATTCCTTCATTGAGGATTATAATCTTTTCGGTGGCCGCTGCACTTGCTAAAGGGCCAAGCACCGAAAATATAATTGCGGCAGACACTGTTCTCAGACCATGTTTTAAGAACGGATAGTCTTTTTTCTTCATAATGATAATGTTAAGGTGAATCTGTAATTTCGGCCCGGCATTGGATAACGGGGCACATGTTCATATTGGATGTCAAGCAGATCATTGATTTCGAGAGTCAGATCAGCATCAAGATTGCGAATAATCTGTCGTACATAATTCAGTCGGACGTCAACGTTCGTATACGGTTTGAGCACATCTTCCGGATCGGCATAGGACCACATTCTCTTTCCGACATAAAGGTTAGATATTGTCAATGTCAGATCGCGCCAACCGGCGATTGCCGTGATTCCGCATGAAAAAGTTGGCGAATAGCATATCGGACGATTGTAAAGGTCGGATTCCGGATCCGTTCTGTCAAGATCCCGTTGAAGAGTGAAGGACGTCAGAAGTGAGAAATTCCATGAACCGGGAGTAAACCGACCGTTGACCGTTGCGTTCAAACCCCGGCAGAATGTGTATCCATAATTCATCATTGACCACGTGTAAGTCCCTTTCAAGGGCAAACAGACAATTCTGTTTTTAATCTTATTGAGATAAATGTCGGCCTGTGCATTAACTGACCACACTCCGGTCAGTAATGAATATTCGCCGCCTATGTCCCATTGGGTTGTATATTCAGGTTTTAAATTTCTATTGCCTGATTGTGTGTAATAGAGATCATTCAAAGTCGGTGCTCTAAAAATCTTTTTATACCACGCATGGGCCCGGAATTTTCCATTTGCGTAGCCCAAAGTGACTGCAGGTGTAAATTTTTTCAAGGCGTCGGCAGCCCCCGCGTGCATCACGGTGAAGTCTTTATAATGTTGGAAGAGCAAGGAGGAGGCGAGACGGAAACCGTATTTTTCAAAGCTGACGGCGATCACTGCTTTCTGATCGTGGCGCCTGACAGGTTTGAAGAATTTGAGATCAGCTTTCAGCCTTGAATATCTGAAATCATAACCGGCATTCACGTTAAACCATTCTATAGGTGCGAACGCGTAGCTTGCGGATGCGTATATATCATTCTGATGATAATGGTTGTCAACTTTGGCAGTGTTCTGATTATTTGGATAGTCAGTGCAATATCTAAGATATTCGTAAGTATATTTCGTGTTTACAAGAATCGAATGGCTTCCGATATTTTTGCGATAGGAAGCCTGGAAAAAGAAATCGCAATCCCATTCCCTGCCGATGTTATTATATTTGTCTGAAAGGCGCCTGACTATTCCTCCGGGACACCCCCGCTCTGAATAATAATAATAGACATGAGACGAGAATCCCTCCTTGAACAGGGCACCCTCGATTCTATAATAACGGATGTCGTTGTTGGCGCGTCGGCCGACCGTATCTTCGTATTCCGTTTTATATCTGAAGGGATAATTACCTTTCGTATATAGAGCCTCACCGTCTATGAAGGCTTGCCAGCCTTTTCGGTTTGTCTGTATGTTGACTTTCCCGAGATATGTGGAAAAAGACCCATATCTTAATTGGACCGAAAGAGAGTCGGATGTCGGTCTGCGGGTCTTGAAATAGACTGTGGCGCCGGATGCAAACTCAGACGCTGACTGACAAGGATCGAGTTTGTTCGCATTATACAATTCGACACTCTCCATGGTGGAGAGGGAATATTTACCGAGATCGATTGTCCCGTTCTGGGCATTATTCAGTTTGATACCGTCGATAAAAACTCCGACATGCTGAGCGCCCATTGAACGGACATTGACAGTTTTCAGTCCACCCAGACCGCCGTAATCTTTAATCTGAGCACCGGCAAAATATTTAATGGCGTCAGCAACACTCGTAGATGAAAGAGATCTAAGCTCTTTTCCGCTCAATATCTGACGGGTTGCCAATGGCTGATGACCGGTCACGATTAATTCCTGAATCGTATCGACCTTTATATGACCATCTTTAGAATCTGATTGTGAAGATTCTTCCGGATATAGAACATCTCCGGCAGCAGAGACAGCTGTCGGAAAGAGAGAGATAAATAAGAAAATTCTGAAAAAATAAAGCGTACCGTCAGGCACGCATCCCGGAGCACGTAGACTCATTGATGCTGATTTATTTGGCGTCTGAATTCCCGCAGACGGAGTTAATACCGGCAATCGGCAGGTCTTCTGACTTATCCTTATCTGCAGCCGCCTTCCCGGTCTTTGCGAATTTCACTCAGCATTTGTGAACTTCGCCACCAGTGGCTTTCTGACTGCAAATTCAAAAGGAATTACAGCATCGGGCAATGTCGCAGATTCTCACTGCGTTCCCTCTTAGTTCCCTCATATCTTCATCTCCGGGAAGTCCGGAATAACAAAGCTGGGAAAACCGATTACGCCGCAAAATTATAAAAATTTTGAAAACTCTCAAAATTATTTAATAAAAAATTTTTGAAAATAATTTTACCACTAAGACCCCGTCCCACAAAAAAAGGAGCACGTTTCTCAACGGACTCCTCATCATTAGAATTTTTCTTAACCTATTTTAAGCCTATTTATTGTATTTTCAAAAGACTCATAAATTCAGAACGAAGTGTGGGGTCTGTCGCAAAACGACCCTTATAATCGAACGTTGTGGTTGCGGAATCTTGCTTTTCCACGCCACGCATCTTCATGCAAAGATGTTCGGCCGTACACGCCACAATGATCCCCTCGTTTGGGAGAGCTTTGTCAAGCAAATCACAAACCTGGGCCGTCAGACGTTCCTGAACTTGAAGCCTTCTCGCGAAATTGTCAACAATTCGAGCGAGTTTCGAGAGTCCGATCATCTTCCCTTTAGGAATATAACCGATCGATACTTTTCCGAAAAAAGGAAGGATATGATGTTCACATACACTATAAAATTCTATATCCTTCACAATAACCATTTGAGAGCCGGCGTGCTCGAAAATTGCTTTCGTCGCTATGGACAAAGGATCAATGCGATAGCCTTGGGTGATGTCTATCATCGCTTTTGCCGCCCGGATCGGGGTCTTCTTCAGGCCCTCCCTGTCCGGATCCTCTCCAATTAGTTTCAGAATCTCCCGATAGTGATATGCAAGTTTTTCAGTCAGTTCGGGATCGTGATGAACTTTTCTTGACATAATTTTTGAAATGGGATCTAAAAACCCGAACGGGTTTAATTAATGAATCACTTTGACCTTACATTTCACAATTCTCATCTCTCCCGCATATTCCGGGAAATTTCTTTTGAGTTCCCCTAAAGCCCTTTCCGCATCCGCCATATTCAGAAAATTCCCGACACGAGTCGTCCAGTTCGGTGGATTCGAGGTGGTGTATACTTGGCCGGCATATTTTGACAATCTGGCAGCTATCTTCTGGCCTCTGAGACTTGCCTCTCTTTTGGCGGTCGACTGATTTCTGCCGTCGTAATATACCTGAACCCTATAACCGTCCGCAGTATTGATTCCGGAACTCTTTTTTGAACCCCTGTTCCCTTGTTTCACAGGAGTTTTAATCTTGCCCTTGGGTTTCTCCAAGATAAGCTCTTTCAATTCCGGAGAGATGACAATCTCAATCTTATCACCTCCGGATATGGCAATCAAATCGATAGGATTGCTGATACTGTCCTCCACGACAGAAGAATTGGATATCTGCGCGATCCCGGAAGCTTTTCCGAGAGCGAAAACGGCCAGAAATAAGATAAGAGCCGGGAATCTATATCTCATAATCCTCGAGTTTTTACGATTTAAAACAGTTAAGGGAATATTCAAACGGTTAAGGGAATATTGAAAGGGTGCCGGCGGGAAACTGAAAAACCCGATCTCGCCGGACCTTATATGATTTTAGTTAAATGCCTCAATAATTCCCATAAAGGAATTTGCATCCAGAGCGGCGCCGCCTATGAGACCGCCATCAACGTCAGGTTTTGCAAAAAGTTCCTTGGCATTGGAAGGCTTGCAGCTGCCGCCGTAAAGAATCGAAGTGTTGTCAGCAATCTCTTTGCCATATTTTCCTTCAATCACCTTGCGAATATGAGCGTGCATGTCCTGCGCTTGGTCAGCTGTGGCAGTTTTGCCTGTGCCGATCGCCCAAACAGGCTCGTATGCAATTACGATATTGGAAAAATCCTCCGGAGTGAGATCAAAGAGAGCCTCTACCTGAGCGGCGACAACATCATTGAATGTGCCGTTCTCGCGTTCTTCGAGAACTTCACCGACACAAAAGATCGGCTTCAACCCGTTGGCAAGAGCCTGTTTTGTCTTTGCAAGCAGCTGCTCATTGTTCTCGCCAAAATATTGACGACGTTCGCTGTGACCAAGAATCACGTGATTGGCACCGGTTGACTTAACCATAGCGGCAGAAACTTCTCCGGTATAAGCTCCCTTATCATGTTCCGAACAGTTCTCGGCACCAAGGCCGATGAGTTCGGGGTCAATAACTGCATTCACAGAAGTGAGATGAGTGAAAGGCACACAGATCACAACGTCACAATTCTTCTCTTTTCCCTGAAGGGCGGAATTGATCTGATCAGCAAGCTCCACGCCCTCATCGAGAGTCGTGTTCATTTTCCAGTTGCCTGCAACAATGTTTTTACGCATAACTTAAGATATTTTGTAGAATGTCATCGGTTCGAAATAGACTTTACTCATCTATAGCAAGGTACTAAAGTCCTGAGCCGATGTCTGTTAATTCTCAAACTCTGATATTGAGCACCGGTAACGGCACTAATAATTAGCAAAGATACGAAAAAAATCCTGAATTCATTGCATTTCAAGTGAGGTAAATATTTAAAGTCAAAAAAAAATTAAAAAAATGCAGATTATTTTGCAAGATTGAAAAAGAATGGTTAATTTTGCAGTCGCTATCAAAAACCCACAGGAAAGATGCCGGAGTGGTCGATCGGGACGGTCTCGAAAACCGTTGTACCCTTACGGGTACCCAGGGTTCGAATCCCTGTCTTTCCGCAACCCCTCAATGTAAGAGACCGTCTAAACTTTTTTAGATAGTCTCTTTTTTATTTTATCTAATTCAGAGCTCTTTTCAAAATAATTGACAACTTTATAAATATTGATAATATCGAAGATATGAGAATATTTAACAATTTTGGAAGGTATATAGCCGGCTTCGGCATTATGGCTTTTTTGACAACTGCGATCGCAATGGCCGAGACATTGCCGATTCAACAAGCCGACAGAGGAACTGTCAACCGTCATTTAGTGTATTCACCTGAACTTGCCGACAGCATCGCTATCGACGTGTGGGTCCCGGAATCTTACGGTTATAAGATAGAATCTTACGGTTATAAGATAGGGGAGCGGTTTCCGGTGATATACATGCATGACGGTCAGAATCTTTATGACCGGAATACGACTTGGAATGGCCAATCTTGGGAAATGGATTCCACCGCTTCCAGCTTAATTGAGAAGGGTGATATTCCACCTGTAATTATTGTGGGGATACATAGTGATCCGGCTAAACGTGTATCTCAACTTATGCCTCAGCAAGCGGTTGCTGAAGCGGGCCTCGATGAACTCATGGCCGAAGTTAAGCTAAAAGGCCAGCCTGTTCTTGGAGACCGGTATGCTGACTTTGTTGTCAATACGCTCAAGCCACTAATTGACAAAGAATATAATACACTTCCTGACCGTGCTCACACAACAGTAATGGGATCGAGCATGGGCGGATTGATGTCACTCTATCTTATCTGCCGGCAACCGGATGTGTTTGGCGCAGCCGGCTGTTTATCGACCCACTGGTATGGCTCTCTCGACGCGGGAGACTCTTTCGGAAATGCGATGATGAAATTCATGGAGAATTATCTTCCGGATCCGAAGACCCATCGCTTGTATTTCGATCATGGCACTGAAACTATTGACGCCTATTATGGTCCATGGGAAGAGAAAGCTCTAAAAATCGCACGCGATAAGGGATATGTGGACGGCGAAAACCTTGACAGCTTCATCGACGTCGGGGCTTCTCATAATGAGGATGCTTGGGAAAAGCGAGTAGACCGTCCTCTCCGCTTCCTTCTCGGAAAATAAGGCCTGATTTCACTGAATCTAATCAAAAAATCTCCCCCGCTTCAACATTCATGAAGTGGGGGAGATTTTTTAAATGCCCTTTTCACAAAATTTTTAAGATTTTATGAAATGGGCTCTAATTTCTTATTTGAGATTTCCACCTAATTTGAGAATGACCGGATGGTCAATGTATTCGACTGCCGGAATCTCCTCTTCAAAAGGTGAGATATGGATCCTGATGATCTTATGATCTATATCTGTTCTCACTTTTGCAATGGCACGATAATATGTAGTCACATGGTCAAAAGCATGGATCTCGATCCTTCTCGACATGATTCCTTTTTCAGTGGAAGGTCTTTTACCGTCCGTGCTTTCAGGCAAATGATATTCTGCTGTGTTCCAAAACTTATATGCGGCTTCAGCCTGCCCATAGAGCATTCCAAGCCCGTTGACAACTTCAGCACCTTGTTCGGCACACCTCCGCATAAATTTCGTTTCCTCCGGATTATAGACGAGATCGAAACATAGATAACGCTCATTAACAAAGCGATAGGGGATATCGGGACATGATTCGGTACCGGGCCACATTCCAAGAGGTGTACAGTTGACAATTATATCTGTTTCCGACATCACTTCCTCAGTCAGCTCGCTGTATAACAACGAACCGGAATCTTTCCGACGGGATACACCGGTCGCATTCACTCCGAGTTTCCGAAGAGCGTAAAAGATAGCCTTTGAAGCTCCGCCGGAGCCTAAAACAAGCGCGTTCCGCCGCCCTTTGAGGAGAGGTCTTATAGCTTCCCGAAATCCGATTGAATCCGTATTATGACCAATAAGTCTTATCTTTCCGAACTGACGTTCAATTCTTATTGTATTAACAGCTCCAATCTCTTCTGCTTCAGGTGAAAGAGCGTCCAGATATTGGATCACCTCCTGTTTATAAGGGATTGTCACGTTCAGTCCACGAAGCTCCGGAAGATTCTTAATAAGGGGAATGATATATTCAATTTCCGGAATTTCAAAAAGATCATAGTGAGACGGGATATTCTCACGCCCGAACTTTTCATTAAAGTATCGGGCGGAGAAACTGTGTCCCAAGTGTTTGCCTATAAGACCATATTCAATCATATTTGCGGCCTTGAAGTTTTCAAATTACCAGATTACGACACGCTCGGATTCGGGAAGGAACATCTTGTCACCCTCCTGTATGCCGAAAGCCTCGAAGAAAGGAGCGAGGTTTCGCAATGACACATTGACGCGGTTACGCCCGAGCGAGTGGGGGTCAGACTTTGTCAGACGGGCGATCTCTTCGTCGCGTATGTTGTTGGCCCATAGGGTTGCATATGCAAGATAGAAACGCTGGAGCGGTGTGAGGCCGTCAATCACCTTGCCCTCTTCACCATTCAAAGAATTCAGATAAGCCGTCAGCGCAACGCGGAGACCACCCTGGTCGGCAATGTTCTCACCCAAAGTGAAGCGACCGTTAGCATTCACGCCCGGAAGAACCTCGACGGCATCAAATTGAGCGACGAGCTTATCCGCCAATGCAGTAAATTTTTCGGCGTCTTCCGCTGTCCACCAATCCTGAAGGTTACCGTCTTTATTATATTGTCTTCCGGAATCATCGAATCCGTGGGTCATTTCGTGACCGATCACGACTCCGATCGCACCATAGTTCATTGCGTCATCAGCATTGATGTCAAAATATGGAGCCTGAAGAATAGCGGCCGGGAAACATATCTCATTGGTTGTGGGCATATAATATGCGTTGACAGTCTGCGGTGTCATGAGCCATTCTTCACGATCAACCGGTTTGCCGACCTTCTTGTAATTATCCTGCTTGAACCACTTTGAAGCCTCATAACAGTTCTCCATATACGATTTGGAGGGGTCGATTGAGATCCCGGAATAATCTTTCCATTTGTCAGGATAACCGATTTTCACTTTGAATGTTGAAAGTTTCTCGTGAGCACGTTGCTTGGTTTCGTCACTCATCCATGCGAGACTGTCTATATGCTGGCCGAGAGCTATACGAAGGTTCTCGACAAGTTTCTTCATCGCCTTCTTGTTTTCCTCAGGGAAATATTTCTCGACATAAAGCTGACCTATAGCTTCACCGAACATTGAGTTCGGAATCGCCATTGCCCGTTTCCAACGGGGCTCCTGTTCTTTTTTGCCGGAAAGAGTCTTTGAGAACATTTCAAAGTCAGCGTTATAGAAATCATCGCTCAACACCTGAGCCGACTCAGCGATCACCTCATACGCGAGATAGTCACGGATTTCCTGTTCGGTCAATGTAGGAATAAGATCATTAAAATGCTGAATGAAAGCGACAGACCCGACATTTACTTTCTCAGGCACAGGAATGCCGAGAGCCGTGAAATATCCCTTCCAGTCAAAATTCGGATATTTGGCGCAAAGTTCGTCAATAGACATCACATTGTTGCGCAGAGCGGGATTTCGGCGCATTTCACGCGTCATTTTATTTTCTGCAAAACCTTTCTCGAGTTTGATGACATTTTTCGCTATACGATCAGCATCCTTCGGGGAGAATCCGGCCAAGGTGCAGATTTGATTTATGTAGCTGTTATATGCTTCCAGGAACTTGCGGTTTTCCTCAGTATCCTCAAGATAATAGTCACGGTCGCCAAGTCCTAGCCCGGTTTCGCCTATGTGCATGATATTCATGTCAGCATCGTTCACGTCCGCGCCGACACCCGATGAAAAGAACGAAGCGCCGATTCCATTATGCTGCCATGCCAGAGTTTCGGCAAGATTCTTTTTCGTCGTTTTGGAAGCTCTGTTAAGGAACGGCTTCAAGGGAGCGGCTCCCTCTTTGTTCAAACGGACGGAGTCCATGCCCATTTCGTAAATATCCGAAACCTTCTGGGCGTTTGTTCCTTTAACTTTTGAATCCGGATTATTCTTCAGATTCAGGATCAATTCATTGAGCTGAGTGCGGGCGTTCTCACGGAGGAAATCGAACATTCCATAACGTGCATACTCGTCCGTGATAGGATTATTTTTCATCCAGCCGCCACAAGCATAGCTAAAGAAATCATCTTTCAGATTCACATCCGGATCAAGATTATCTCGGTTAATCCCATGCTTTGGTGTGCATGTCCCGGATTTTTCACAATCCTTATCAGCACCTTTGCAGCAATCCTCAGCAGGAGTCGCGCCGGCCATCATCATTGGCACGGCCACGGCTGACATCATTAAGAATTGACGTAGATTCATATGGTCAACAGTTAAGTTTTTATAAGTTAGATATCTATTTTGCATTTCTTTTTCTAAAAATTTGAACCTCTACAGACTAATTTTTAAATCGTCAATCAGTTCAATTTGACATACTCTCAAGATTTTCTGAAGCTTTTTCCCATTCCATCATGGCCGCATCAAGATTTTCGCGAATTTCATTATATTCAGCTAAAAATTCTTCATCACACCTTCCGGCAGACATTTCCGATTCCATCTGCGCAATTTTTTCCTCAATTTCAGCTATCCTTTCCTCTGCCTTCTTAACGGCCTTTTCAGCTCGTTTAATAACCTTTTCCCTCTCTTTCTGTTCGGCATAAGACAACTTTTCGTTGTTATCCCGACCGCACTTGTCTGATAAGCGGGCGCCTGAAGATTCATGCTCTGCGGAATCTTCAGGATTTATCATTTTTTGATTTTCCCCTTCCTGTTGCGTCAAGGGACGCCTCTCAAGTTCAGAGAGTTCTGCAATTCGCTTAGTGCGCAGGAAGTCATATATTCCTCCAAGATTCTCCCGGACTTTTCCGCCTCCGAATTCATAAACCTTATCCACAAGCCCGTCAAGAAATTCACGATCGTGACTCACAACTATCACCGTGCCCTCAAAAGATTTAATTGCGTCTTTCAATATATCTTTTGTCCGCATGTCGAGATGATTTGTGGGCTCGTCGAGAATTAAAAGATTCATCGGCTCAAGCAACAGGCGCAACATGGCAAGTCGAGTTTTCTCCCCACCGCTCAAAACCTTGACTTTCTTATCCACATCCCCGGCCCCGAACATGAACGCGCCCAAAAGGTCTCGGATTTTCAGTCTTATGTCGCCGACCGCCACATGATCGATTGTTTCAAACACAGTCAGTTCCGGATCGAGCATCTGAGCCTGATTCTGAGCGAAATATCCAATCTTGACATTATGGCCAATTTTGAGACTTCCCGTGAAAGGTATCTCACCCATTATACATTTTACGAGAGTCGATTTTCCCTCGCCATTCTTTCCCACAAAGACCACTTTTTCACCTCTGCGGATTGTAAATTCAGCGTGGTCAAAAACCTGGTGATTGCCATAGGCCTTTCCGACATTTTCCAATATCAATGGGAAATCGCCGCTGCGCGGAGCCGGAGGAAACTTCAGGTTCAGCCTTGAATTATCAACCTCGTCAACTTCAATCGGAACAATCTTCTCCAACTGTTTTATCCGGCTCTGGACCTGAACTGCCTTGGTCGCTTTATAACGGAACCTCTCAATAAAATCCTTTATGTCAGCAATCTGCTTCTGCTGGTTCTCATAGGCACGCATCTGTTGTTCGACGCGCTCCTTTCTCAGTTCAACGAACTTTGAATAATTGACTTTATAATCGTATATTTTCCCGCAATTAATCTCGACAGTCCGGTTTGTGACATTATCAAGAAATGCACGGTCGTGACTGACAAGCAGAACAGCTTTAGATTTGCCGGCAAGGAATTGCTCAAGCCATTGGATTGACTCGATATCAAGATGATTCGTCGGCTCGTCAAGCAGCAACAGGTCAGGTTGTTTCAAAAGAATCTTCGCGAGTTCGATTCTCATTCTCCAGCCACCGGAAAATTCAGAAGTCGGACGGTCAAAATCCAATCGACTGAAACCGAGCCCCAATAGCGTCCGCTCCATTTCCGCCTCCATATTTTCAGAGTCTTCCATGGCGATCCTTTCATTGAGGAACTCTATTCTTTCAAGCAAGAACGCATATTCATCCGATTCATAATCATCTCTTTCTTCTAATTCCTTCAACAGCTTCCCGAGATCCTGTTTCCGTTCAATCTGAGCAGAGAATGCTTTTCGGGTTTCGTTGATAAGGGTCGTTTCATCCGAGGTCTTCATTTCCTGAGGAAGATATCCAATTGATAAACCGTTAGGAAACGAAATGTTGCCGGACGAAGGAGTCTGCTGATCGGCAAGTATTTTGAGCAAAGTCGACTTTCCGGCGCCATTCTTTCCGACAAGTGCAATCCTGTCACTTTTATTGATGACAAAGGACACGTCCGAGAAAAGTGGACGTGCTGAAAATTCGACACTGAGATTATTGACAGATACCATGCTTCAAAATTAGTGAAAAATCCCGACCTTGACAAATAAATGAAGATATATTGTTAAAATGGGGTCTCAGGTGAACTTTTATAAAGGCTTATTTGTAAAAATATTGTAGTTCAATTTAAACTATGGTATTATTTATCAATTTAAAAACAATTATTATGAATAAAGAACATCGCGCAGCGCATTGCGCTCTTCATCTCGGTTTGGACATTGTGAAAATATGTCTTAAGGTTGCAGCAGTTTCAGCAGCATTCATGACTGCTAAGGAACTTCATAAGGTTCACAAGGCAATCGAACATCACCACGACAAACGTCATCACTTACTTTCTAAGTGATTGTAACTTATCAAAATTAAATTGGTCCGGATTTCATTAATGAGATACAGACCAATTTTTGTGGAAAGGGTTCCAATACCCCTTTCATAAAATTTGAGATCGGGTCTTAACGATTCTTCTTCGGTGCTTGGAAAGATGATGAATATCCATCGTTATGACCGCGGTGTCCTTTCACGATTTGGGCGGCTAAAGAAAGAGTCTTGCTGCCTATCGTGCCATTGATACGGTCCACGGCTTGCATAAATTTCTTCATTTCTCCGGAACTTAGAGAGGCGCTGTCAAAAAGCGAACCGGCCGCAGGGATATCCGGAATTATATTGTCAAGCCAGACTCCGGCCCGTTTAAATGGGACATTTTCCGGATAAATGCTGTCAAGTACAGTCAAGGCCGATTCCACAATTACGGGTGTCGCTGAAGAAGGCGCCGGGAGGCGCAGACAACCCTGCGGCCTTATAAGACGCGGATCGGAATGGAATGGATTTGTGCGGAGGAACACTCCGACCTCCGAACATAGTCCGTTCATCGCACGAAGTTTCTTGGCGCAATCAGAGGCATATATGACAATTCTGGCCCGGATATAATCATAATCATCCACATCTTCCGGAAATGTACGTGACTCTGAGATGGAATCCTGCAACGCTCTGTCAACATGACTCAATTCTATGCAAGGGACTCCGTGCAATTCGAGCCATGAACGCTCTCCTGTCACTCCCAGCTTTGCACGTATCCATTGTCTGTCACGGGACGCGAAATCACCGATTGTATATATTCCCGATTGATACAGGCGCTTTGTCAGCCTCCGGCCCACACCCCACAACTCAGAAATCGGTAATGAATTGAGAATCCGGTTAATTTCCGATTCTTTAATCAGCATACCCACGCGTTCACCGCTCTTTTTGCATACCTCGGTCGCAATCTTAGCCAGAGTTTTAGTCCGCGCAAAGCCGATTGTGACTGGAATTTTCATTTCGTCAAGACACGCCTGGTATATACCTCGGCCAATTGAAGGAAGGGCATCAACCGGAATGCCGCTGACATCAAGAAAAGACTCATCAACCGAATAGTCGATAGCGGAAGGAACAAATCTTCGGAAGATGTCATGGACGCGAAGACTTATTTCCCTATAAAGAAGGTGATTTCCCGAAAGGGCTATCAAATCTCCTTTGGCTATCAAATTCTTAAGCTCAAAAGCCGGCTGGCCCATTCGGACGCCCATTTTTTTGGATTCATTGCTTCGCGCAACCACACATCCGTCGTTATTGCTCAACACGACAACAGGACGGCCGATGAGAGAAGGATTCCGGCTTCTTTCACACGAAACAAAGAAATTATTGCAGTCAGCAAGTCCTATCATTATCAAATGTTATTGCA
The DNA here is from genome assembly GCA_964419535.1 of uncultured Sangeribacter sp. Classification (GTDB taxonomy): domain Bacteria; phylum Bacteroidota; class Bacteroidia; order Bacteroidales; family Muribaculaceae; genus Lepagella. The sequence goes on along the minus strand of CAYQQG010000008.1, from coordinate 3,363 downwards.
GATTAGATTTCCGTGATACCTGATGACACCCTCGTGGAGTAAGCTCCTTATCACGGAAGAAGCCTTTGCCGCATCGTCCTTTTGAAACAGGAGACAGATGCTGTCATAAGTGACTCCGCCGGGGTAAGACTTCAAATGTTGTATAATCCGGCTGATTATCTCTTTTTCAGGCAATGGTTTTCGAGATAATGTGCTGCGGCAAACATCGCATCCCTTGCAATCCGTGGGTTCAGGCTCGCCGAAATAATCAAGCATTCTTCTCACCCGACAACAAGAATCATTATCGGCATAATCTATCATTGACTCGATACGTTTCTCCAATTTCTTCAGCCTGTCTTCATATACACTTTTAGGAATCGACAGATAGCGCGGTTCTTCACGGGAGGTAGGGTAGTAGATATATGGAGTCCTTGATCTCGGTATATATGATATGACCTTGAAGCGGGCTAATTCCAGCAAAGCCCTGTAGACACGATCCGTGTCGACAATCAGCTCACGTCCGATACGGGTCTCGCTTATAAAAACATAATCGGTAAACAGGCCCGGATAAAGACGTAATGTTTTTTGAAGCACCTTCTCCGCATCTTCCGACAGTCCCCTGACATCATAAAGTTCTCTGCGCGTAGGGATTATCTTTAATCTGGATGAATTCTCGCGCTCGTCGATATATTCCAGATAACCGGATCTTGAGAGTATTCTCAGAGAAGGCAGGATAATATCCGGCGATTCACGAAAGATGCGGATGAATTGATCTAAATCGAACGGATAGAGTCGGTCATAACCCTCTCCGATACCGACAGAAAGGAAGTTGGAGATTCGCTCATAAATTCTGAGAATATTTTTCTTATCCGGAAACTCTTTGGAAAGATGTCTCCTCAGGGCACCCTTGTCATTGGGGGCAAGAAGCAGAACCGCATATGCCGGCGCACCGTCTCGTCCCGCTCGTCCCGCTTCCTGATAATATTCTTCGAGCGAAGGCGGCATATCGTAATGGATGACGAGCCTCACGTCAGGTTTGTCAATTCCCATGCCGAATGCATTTGTCGCTACCATCACCCTGATTTTATCCTCTTTCCATGCGTTCTGGCGTTCCTCCTTTTCTTCATATTCCAAGCCGGCATGATAGAACGATGCTGAGATGTCAAGCTGCTGAAGATATTGGGCGATTTCACGTGTGCGTTTTCTGCTTCGGACGTAGATAATGGCAGAGCCTTCTGTCTTCATCAGAATATTGCCGCATTCTGAAAACTTTGAATCCGAGCGTCTGACAAGATATGAGATGTTCTTCCGGCTGAAACTCATCTGATATGTGTGATTTCCGGGCCTGAAGCATAGTTGGTGACGAATGTCACGGGACACTTCCGGCGTTGCCGTCGCTGTGAGAGCAAGCACGGGAACATCAGGAAGAATCTTTCTCAATTTTTTAATATTGAGGAAGGAGGGACGGAAATCATATCCCCATTGAGAGATGCAATGAGCTTCGTCAACGACTATGAGAGAAGGCTTTAGGATTTTGAGTTCACTTAAAAATCTCTCAGATCCGAGTCTTTCCGGTGAACAATACAGAAACCGAGCTTTCCCATTAGCGAGTGCCTCCCACGCGACCCTCATTTCAATCGGTGACATAGAGGCATGAAAATAAACAGCCTTCACCCGATGACGCTTAAGGTTGTCAACCTGATCTTTCATCAGGGATACAAGAGGTGAGACGACGATTGTGAGATGACCCAGAGCGAGTCCGGCAACCTGGAAGACTATGGACTTTCCACCTCCGGTCGGCATGAGCCCAAGCGTATCCTTTCCGTCAAGAACAGATCTGATGATCTCTTCTTGCAAGGGCCTGAATGAGTCATAACCCCAATGATTTTTCAGGATTACGTGAATGTCTTGCATCAATGAGTTAATAGAGGATTGTTGAATGAGGAAAAGCAGTTTAGACAGAATAAAACTGTACGCGCAACGAACCCGTTTTATTACTGTTTCGAGAGTCTTATATCTCTAATCATTAACTGTATAGACTCTCCGTTACTGTTATGTTTTGCCTGTTCGATCGTATAACATATATCAATCGGCTTGTGGGCATGGATGTGTTCGAAATAGGGAGCCATGTTAAAGGCAATTGCATTCAACACGCGCGATGTGGAATTGTCTTCCAGCTCGAGTTTGATATGCTCGAGATTTTTTCCGACAAGTTTTGAAGTGCCGAAATCGAATACATTCCGTGTGCAGAAGACCGGTTTTTGATTCCCGGGCCCGTAAGGATTCAATTTGCGAAGCGAACTGACAAGTTCGGGCGTGATGTCCGCGAATTCAATCGTAGCGTCAATATCAAGTTGAGGGGAGAGCTGGTTCGGCTGGATATGCTCCGCAACAAATTCTTCAAAACGACGTCGGAATTCAGGTATATTCTCTTCTTTAAGAGTCAGTCCGACTGCATATGTGTGACCTCCGAAATTCTCCAGCAGGTCACGGCATGAGTTGACGGCAGAATAAATATCAAAACCTTGAACGGAGCGGGCGCTTCCCGTGGCCATGCCGTTAGAATAAGTCAGTACGACTGCGGGCTTGAAATAGAGTTCCGTCAGACGGGAAGCGACAATGCCGATGATCCCTTTATGCCAATCTTTGTTATAAATGACGATCGAACGCTTGTCGCGGACGATATTGACATTTTTTTCAATAAGTTCGTTGGCTTCTTCCGTAACCCTCTTATCAAGTTCCTTCCGGTCTTTGTTATATTGGTCTATATCTTTCCCCTTTTCGTAAGCATCATGAAGATCACGGCTGACCAACAGATCGACGGCTTCCATTCCACTCTGCATTCTTCCGGAAGCATTGATTCGGGGACCGATTTTGAAAATAACGTCCGAAATCGTTATATCCTTGTTTGTCAGCTTGCACAAGCGTATAATGCTGCGCAATCCGAGATTGGGATTGGAATTAAGTCTTCTGAGCCCATGATATGCCATCACACGATTCTCATCGACAATCGGAACGATGTCGGCGGCTATGCTTACAGCACAGAGATCAAGAAGCGATTCGAGTTCGTTGTGGTTTGTCAATCCGTTGCTGAGGGCGAACGCCTGCATGAACTTGAATCCGACTCCGCAACCGGAGAGATGCGAACAGGGATAAGTCGAACCCGGCATCTTTGGGTTGAGGATTGCTGTCGCTTCGGGAAGCACTTCGTCGGGAACGTGATGATCACAGATGATGAAATCAATCCCTTTTTCTTTGGCGTAAGCTATCTCATCAATAGCTTTGATTCCGCAATCGAGGACAATGACAAGTTTAACATCGTTTTCGGCTGCATATTCTATACTTTTGCGAGAAATTCCATATCCCTCTTCATATCTAGTGGGG
>CAYQQG010000007.1:0-31021 GCA_964419535.1 uncultured Sangeribacter sp. | reverse complement strand
ATTGGAAAATGTTCGAGCGAAATGCCCGAAAAGTGTTCGACGAATGTAATGTCAATGTCCCGGCAATCAACTAAGCCCCCTTTAGAAAGATAATCCCAATAGAAGCTGTTGGTTCTAATTTAGATTATTAGATTAAGTAGTGTCTTTAAATTAGTTAGAAACTTCTCAGGCTGCAACTTCTAAAATTTAATAAATTAATAAAAACCAAGGAGATTCCGATTTTGTGGAATCTCCTTGGTTTTTATATCTTGTTTGTTATATCGACCTTTACATAATTGGTCTTAGAGCATATTGGGCATCTTATTGGGGAAACTGGCGTTTGCGCGCGGCGAGAGTGTTCTTCATAAGGATGCAGTTGGTCATAGGACCGACTCCGCCCGGGACGGGTGTTATCCATTCGCAAAGTTCGCTAACTTCATCGAATGCGACGTCTCCCGCAAGACGGGATCCACTCTTTTTAGTAGGGTCGGGGACACGTGTCGTTCCGACATCAATCACTGTCGCTCCCGGCTTTACCATATCTTTTGTGACGAATCCCGGGACGCCAAGTGCCGAAACAATGATGTCTGCTTCACGACATTTTTCTTTGATGTCCGGAGTCGCGGAATGGCATACCGTCACGGTGCAATCTCCCGGATAACCTTTCTGCATGAGCATTGTCGCTATTGGCTTGCCGACGATGTTGCTTCGGCCGAGCACAACGGCATGTTTCCCTTTTGTCGGAATTTCATATCGTCTGAGCAATTCGATAATTCCCGAGGGGGTCGCCGGGCGGAAAGCCGGCAGACCGAGGGCCATGCGGCCGACATTGATCGGATGAAAGCCGTCGACATCCTTGTGATAATCCAGCGCCTCGTTCACTTTCTGAGCATCAATATGTCGGGGAAGAGGCAACTGAATGATGATTCCGTCAACCTCATCGTCCTCGTTGAGTTTCTTTATTTCTTTAAGCAATTCATCTTCGGAAATGGACTCGTCATAGCGCAGGTTTGTAGATTTGAATCCCACTGCCTGACAATTTTTCTCTTTGTTGGCAACGTAGGCTTCCGAGCCGCCGTCGTGGCCTACGATCACAGCGACAAGATGTGGCGGACGTTCGCCGGCTTCCACCATTTCCTTGACTTCAGAGGCTATCTCCTCCTTAAGTCGTGATGCCATTAATTTACCGTCTATGATTTTCATGATAGATTTTAGATTCAGAAAATTATTCTATTTTTGAGTATAATTGCCAATGATTTATTTTATCATCTGGCTTGTGTAAGTGAACACTATGCCGGCTCGGTCCGTGAATATTTCCGCCATAGCCGGTCTGGTGATATACGGAGTGCATGAGGTCAGGTAAATTGACGTTGATCCGTCGACATTTGATTGAGTCTCAGACGTCACATTGACCGGTATCAGAGCAAATTCCACATCCTCCGGCTTGATATTGCCTTTCTTAGTCAGCAAATCAACGATATATTTTCGCATCGAGGAAAATTCATATCGTCCTTTCGCTGAAACATATTGTCCGTGGAATGATGATATGTTGTCAGGAAGATTTCCGTTAGCAAAAAAGTTTTCAATTTCAGACCTCTTAATCAAGAGCAGGTCCGGAGGGGGCATCAAACCGTATTTGTTGGCCACGGATGAGGCCGGGAGCGTTAAAGTCAGATTGTTAATGATTGACAGGTTGCGATCATTGGCCCAATACTGATCAAGCAGAGTCTCGGCGGGGAAGGTCAGATTGACGGTATATCCCAACGGGGCGGTGACAATGCATTTGCCGTTCTCAGCCATAGCCTGCAGATTTTGGGAAGGGGAGAATTTGAAGAGAGAGCTTGAGAGAACTTCCGGTGCAGATGAGAATAAAGCTATGGAATCCTTCATTGTGACCACCTTCTTCACGGCTTCATCATTTTCAACCACGATGCGTTCGATTTGATAATGATAATAAACCATGACTTTGGTGATATCAACATTTGCCATCGCTCCTTTTCCGAAAGAAGATTTCACATAAAATCCGGGATATTCCTTACAGAAAGTCGAAGGCCACTGGAAGATTTCGCTGTTTGTCCGATAGGCGCGGAAGGCATCGCGTCCCCATTCACGGGGGAGATTGACGTTGACCGTAATATGAGTGTTCTTTCGGAATGCAGAGTCGGAAAGATTGAGTCCGGAAAGGGTATAATTCTTTGAATTTACGGGTTCAAGGGAGTTGTAGTAGCCTTTAGGGTTGAAATCACTCGTCAAAGAAGAGGGCAGAGGCTTTGTCAAACGGTAAACTGTCAGCTGTTGAGGTGCCAGAGTGTCTCCGATTATCTTTGCTCTCGGCATGCGGAGGACAAGTTTGGTCGAATCGACATGATTCGCGGTGATTGAGTCCGGCAGATTGAGAGAGGAAGCTGCAAGCATCTGGGTCACATAGTCTGTTGACAAAGACCCGAATTCCGGGATGTCGAGATTGCCAATCTGATTGACGTCAGAACGGGCATTGACAACATCGGAGTAAACACTTTGCGAGGGCAGTTTGAAAATCGTGGAATCGACATTGATTGTCACTTCGTTGTTGACAATCGAACCGCCAATGGGGCTCACTTCGTCTTCACAGGAAGCAAAAAACAGTGAGCATAGAGTCATTGCTGTCGGGAAGAGTAATATCTTTTTAAGATTCATGGATAAGGGTTCGAGATGATGGAGGAAAGCTGTTAGAAGTTTTGGAATCTTTGTTATAATCAAAAGTCACTGACGCAAATCATAAATCAAAACCGTGGATTTGACTGTCAGGCCTTTTCCCGAATAAGGGCATAGAAGTCCGTAAAGGCTTGCTTACCCTCGGCGACCTTCTCTTTGGTCATATAGGGAAGCTGTTTTTCTTCTACAATGGCCAGCAGCTCGGGATCCGGTTCTTCGGTGAGGAAAATGACTCCGTCGGCAAGTTCAAGAGCCATTTTATGAAGAACATTGACGTCTATTTCTTCAGATGAAGAGAACTTACTTATATATTCCTCGGGAATTTCATCATCGTTGAGCTTTCGGAAAATTTCGTTATCTATTTTTGCCATCTCGGGATTGGAAGGTTCGATGCAGTATATGATCTTGGAATCTTTGAACAATCCGTCGCGCCGGGTCATCTGTTTCAGATAGGCGGGCACAAGAGATGAAATCCAACCCGAGACTTGAACGATGTCAGGTTCCCAACGAAGTTTTTTGACAGTTTCCATCGTTCCGCGAGCGAAATAGATCGCACGTTCGTCGTTGTCTGCGCGATCCGATCCGAACGCGTCAATATCAGTATCTATTTTAGTGAAATAATCGTCATTATCAATAAAATAGACCTGAATGCGGGCCGGCTGCATCGACGCTACCTTCAAGATTAAAGGATGATCATTGTTGTTAATCTCGATATTGAGACCGCTCAGACGAATCACTTCGTGAAGCTGGTTGCGCCGTTCATTGACAACTCCGAACTTGGGCATGAATGTCCGGACTTCGTATCCTTTGCCGTGAAGAGACTGAGGAAGCGATTTTCCGAGAGAGGAAATTTCGTTGGCAGGAAGATAAGGATGTATTTCCTGATTGACGAAAAGAAGTTTTGTTACTGCCATTTTCTAAGTGTTAAATATTGTCCCTTTATTGCTAAAGCTTCGGTGTCTGCCGGCGGGTTTTCTATCCAATCTGACTCTTAAATGAACGCATAAATGGAAGAAGGACCGCTCAATCGCTTAAGAAGCATAGGGGCATAATTCACTGCAAAGTTACTAAATTTTTCCCGAATAAGGGATAAAAAAGGGAATAATCATAGTTAAAAAAACGAAAATCATGGATTCGGAAATAAATCGGAATAAAAAAATGGGATCTAAATAAAAATAAAATTGCGAGAGTTGGGAGATTTTACTAATTTTGCATCTTGAAGTTTTGAGTATCCGTCTCATAACTTCCGGCAATTTCAAGTTGTAACAAGAATTCAAGTTGTAACAAAAAAAGAAAATTCAAATGCAGATAATCCGCAGTGTCGGCGAATTAGTCGGCTATGTGACGATGCAGAAGAATCATCACCACTCGATCGGTCTGGTGCCCACAATGGGCGCTTTGCATGCCGGTCATCTTTCTCTCGTTGAACGCGCGGTCAAAGAGAATGACTGTGTGATCACGAGCATCTTTGTGAATCCAACTCAATTCAATAATCCTGAAGACCTCCGAACTTATCCGCGAAAAGAGGAAGAGGATATCAAGTTGCTTGCTCAGGCGGGAGTCTCCGCCGTTTTCGCTCCGTCGGTTGAAGAGATTTACCCCAAAGGAGCGGAACATGAGAAGGAATATGATCTCGGAACGGCGGCTGAAGTAATGGAAGGCCGTTTCCGGCCGGGCCACTTCCAAGGTGTCGCTCAGATAGTCGACAGACTTTTCAGGTTGACTCAACCCGACAGAGCATATTTCGGAGAGAAAGATTTTCAGCAGATAGCCGTTATACGCAATATGGTTGCGACCGAAAAACTCGACGTTGAGATTGTTCCTTGTGAGATCAAGCGTGCGGATGACGGGCTTGCACTTTCATCGCGCAATGCGCTCCTCACCCGGGAACAGCGCGAGCGGGCTCCGGAAATATATGCCGCTTTGCGTCAGAGCGTTGATTATTCACGCGGCCATTCCGTCCGTGCCACTCATGATTTTGTTGTCGAGAGAATAGATGCGATCCCCGAAATGAAAGTGGAATATTTCGAAATTGTGGATGCATTTACCCTTCTTCCCGTTGAAGAATGGGATGAAGCAAATAATATTCAAGGTTGTATTACGGTCTATAACGGGAAAGTCCGCTTGATTGACAATATCCGTTACAGGCCTGTGTGAATCTGAAAAAATCAAATACATCCGAATCATGCTTATAGAAATGATGCAATCAAAGATTCACCGCGTGACGGTCACCGAGGCGAATCTTAACTATATAGGGAGCATAACCATTGATTCAGCTCTTCTGAAGGCTGCCGGAATTCTTCCCGGCCAGAGAGTATGGATAGTCAATAATAATAATGGGGAGCGCCTCGACACATACGTCATTGCCGGTGAAGAAGGCAGCGGCGTGATATGTCTCAACGGGGCTGCCGCACGTAAAGCACAGCCGGGCGACATAATAATTATAATGACCTACGCTCAGATGACGCCAGAGGAAGCTGCGGTTTTCAAACCCAAAGTCATTTTCCCTGACACCGCTACGAATAAATTGTAAATAACTCGACGTTCTGAAGATTTCAGGAGTATTAATCCAGTGACATAAAAATGAATAATTCCCACCGTACTGATTATCATAAAACCTGAAAAACCTTCATGAAGAAACTCGGAAAAATATTAATCAATGTTCAATAATCTATCAGAAGCGCTTGAACGCTCTTTTAAGGTCCTCAAAGGCGAGGGCAAAATCTCTGAAATAAATATTGCCGAGGCGCTCAAAGACGTGCGCAGAGCCCTTGTAGCCGCCGATGTCAATTATAAAATAGCTCAGGATTTCATCAAATCCGTAAAACAGAAAGCACTCGGCCAGAATGTCCTCACAGCTGTCAAGCCGAAGGAGATGATAATCAAGATCGTTCATGACGAGCTTGCTCTTCTGATGGGTGGCAAACAGGCTCCTGTTAATCTCAACGGTAAGCCCGCTGTGATTCTCATGTCCGGTCTCCAGGGTTCCGGTAAGACAACATTCTCGGGGAAACTCGCGATGTATTATAAATCACAGGGAAAGCGTCCATTGCTTGTTGCAGATGACGTATATCGCCCCGCGGCTATAGAGCAGCTGAATGTCCTCGGGAAAAGCATAGGAGTCCCCGTATATAGTGAGCCTGAGAATAAGGATGTCGTCGCGATCGCGCAGAACGCGATCGCTCACGCCAAAGCCAACAGCAATGATCTTGTCATTGTCGACACCGCCGGTCGTCTCGCAGTTGACGAACAGATGATGAATGAGATCGCCAACATTAAGGAAGCGATCAACCCTCAGGAAATTCTGTTTGTTGTCGATTCGATGACAGGCCAGGATGCCGTCAATACGGCCAAGGCTTTCAACGACAGACTCGACTTTGACGGTGTGATTCTCACAAAACTTGACGGTGACACGCGCGGTGGCGCCGCCCTTTCGATCCGCACTGTCGTCGACAAGCCGATCAAGTTTGTCGGCATCGGCGAGAAACTTGAAGACCTTCAGGTCTTCAATCCTGAAGGAATGGCTGACCGTATTCTCGGAATGGGTGATATCGTGGAACTCGTCAACCGAGCCCAGAGAGTATATGACGAACAGGAAGCGCTTAAACTTCAGGAAAAACTCAGGAAAAACAAATTTGATTTCGAGGATTTCTACAAACAGATTCAACAGATCAAGAAAATGGGTAATCTGAAGGATGTCGCCTCTATGATTCCGGGTGTCGGAAAAGCTATAAAGGACATAGAGATCGCTGATGATCCCTTCAAAGGAATCGAGGCGATTATCAATTCGATGACTCCATACGAACGTAAGAATCCTTCCGTCATCAATCAGTCCCGTCGTCAGAGAATTGCAAAGGGGAGTGGCTCCACGATCCAGGATGTCAATAAATTGATGAAACAATTTGAACAGACAAGCAAACTGATGTCACAAGCTTCAAGGATGAATCCCAAGAAGATGATGGCGATGGCCAACCAGATGAAGCAAATGGGTGGCGGAATGAAGCGCTGAAATATTAAATCCCGTTTGACCATAGCCTTTGATTCTTATTTTGAGAGGGTTTATCAAACGGGATGTTAACTTTCCGAACATATAAAAAATTTTGCAACATGAAAAAAGTATTTAGGTTATTGGCGCTTATTTGCGTCATGGTCCTTTGTTCACATTCAGCTTCGGCTCAGAATGTGTCACAGGAATATCTAAACCTGACCCAAGAATTGGTTCAGTTGACCAATGTGCGTGAAACCACTATCAATGCGCTTGTTCAGACATACGATAATATGCCTCAATTAAAGTTCAGCATTCCTACGAGAGACGTAGTGACTGAAATGGTGGATGCCGGCATGCCGTTGACAATCAAGGCTACTGCAGAAGCATATTCAAAATATTTTTCACTTTCAGAGCTTAATCAGCTGATAGCTTTCTATAAAACTCCCGTAGGCTCCAAACTCTCAAAAGCATTGCCTGATATCACAAATGATATTATGAATAGCTCAATGAATGAGCTTCAAGTCATATATCAGCCAATCATAATGAAATATATCAAGTATTGATATTGATTCATAATCTTATCCGTGCAACAGCCGGATGACAGTCAAATAAGAAGTGCCGTTCCCTATCAATCCGGAACGGCACTTCTTATTTAACTTATTTTTAGGTTCGTTTTTATCGAGAAGTCTTCTCTTTGCCGAACCACAGAATTGGAAAGAGGTCTTAAATTTATCAGAATGGGAAATTCATGCCGAAGTTGAACTCTCCGTTGCTGTTGAGGGGGACGAATTGTTTTGTCAGCTTTCCGAAAGTCCGGTCCATGCCGACAAAGAGATTGAATCCCTTCACATTGAGATTGACCAGCCAACCAAATCCTGCGCCGTAAGTTCCGGCTGAAAGATTCGCCGATGCCGACAGACAATCAACCGGACGGACATTTGCCGAAAAACGGAAATCTGTCGTAGTGAACTTGCCGTTGAAGCGGGTTGAGTTGACCAAACCGAAAGTCAGGCGGCGATAGTATGGGAGAGTGTATCGTACGCCCCAGTTAAGAGTTGTGCGGAGTGAACGGGTGCGTTCGCCGGAACCTTGACCGTCCTCAAGCTGATAAAGTTTCTCGAGATCATCCTTCATCTTGTTCCAGGCATCTTTCGCTTCGTCATTCTCAGCGCCAAATGTGTAATCATTCGTATTTATTGAATGAACGCCGTTGGTCGTGGCATACAGTGTGTTGCTCCATGAGATGAATCCGAGGTCGAGCAACGCCAGATTGAACTGGAAGTCATTCCAGTCATAAGTCGCGCCGAGGTCAAAGCCAAGGCCAAATCCGGACAGTCCGAAACCGTCCATGTCCAGGCCGTCAATATATTGTTTCCCGTCGTCGTCATAACGGTATTTGAATTTCGCGCCTTTGAGGTTGGCATACAAGTCAGCCTGTGTGCGTGCCGTCCATTCATTCTGACCTAAAGTCAAGTCAGCCTGATTGAAATATCCGTCGATATTGCCGAGTCCGAAAAGGAACTTAACTGCCGCACCGGCCTTGAGTCCTTCCACCTGCTCGATTTTGCGGGAGTGGTTCAATTGAAGTTTGGCATATCCCGATGCATTTACGCGCAAATCGGAAATGTCATACGTTCGGTTCTCAACGCCCTCTTTCATCATAGATATTAGAGATCCCGGAACGGCAGCGTTCACGTCGGCTACCATAGAAAGCGTCACGGCGTTCTGTCCGCCAAAAGCCTTGAATCCCACGCCGAGGATGTCCATTTCGATGTTAGCGCCGATTTTATTGCTGTTGTGGATATTTTTCATCACTTCCGAAGTCGTGATTCCGGGATTGGTGAAAAGAACCGTCTTCCCTTCATATGGGAAAACGAGGTTCGAGACATGGAGATTTCCCTGCATTCCGACATTGAGGTTTCCAAGAGCAGGCATTGCTATGAATGTGTTTCTGTCTTCATCAGTCATAGCGGGGTTCAGTTGGAAGCGATGGGTGTAATTATCGAGATAATAGCCCGAATAAGAAGCCTGAGCGAATACCGAGACGGTCGCAGAAGCTGCCAGCAAGGCAGACAACGTGAGTTTATTTAAATATTTCATTGGAATCGTTCTGATATAAGTTTATAGGTCTTTCACACCTTATAGAATAATGAGAATGGGCTTTTTTTATTTGTCCTTTTTGTCAAGATGAACATATTTTCCTGAGACCTTAGCCCTTATGTCATCAAGTTTCAGGGTCTGGTCGGGTGAAAGCGCTTCGGCTTCGTCAGCCGGCGTATTTGAAATCGCCCATGCTTCATAGAAGATTCCGTCAATTCCGGAAATGAAATCGCTTCCGGCATCCGGTGTGATCGTTATTGTAAGCGGATAGTTCTGAGCCATCGCAGGAACTTCATTGGCCGTTGCCACACCGATATGCTTGCCCTCCTTATCAAGAATGTTAGCTGTGAGTTTGACAGCGAGAGGAACTGTCGAAGTGACGTTTGCCGTGAGTTCGAGTGTTCTTACATACAGATCCTCGAGAGCATCTGAATGCCAGTCATCTTCAGTTCCCGAATATACAATCTGAGAGCCGTCTGCGAGTGCGAGGGGGGCGCGGAATGTATAGTTGCCCTTTACGGAAGGAATGTTTTGACCGAGCGGGAAATTGGTTGCCTGACCTTCTATCTTGGGATCAATGAAATCAACCTCAAGTTTCTGGGGGAGACCGTTGCCATAAAGAACATTGCCGAGTTCAGAGAAAAGATATTTCGTTGCGTCGGAATATTCAGCAATAGGTTGCAGATCTTTTCCTTCGGGAGAGATAGCATACTTATATGGACCCACGCCTTTGTTATGCCCGATTACGATCTTTTCGTCCATTTTTATGGGATTGCCGTCAACATCGTTGCGGATAGGAGTGATTTCCAGACCGGCTGATCCTCCGAGGCCGTAAGGAGCGCATGTGTTGTCGATGCTGATATAAATCTGAGGATTGGCGAGCTTGATTTTAGTCTCATCCTGAGCGAGGAAATCAGGAATGTCAGTGAGATCGGCGGGTTTGAAATCAGGTGCGTCGATATTATAATCTATCACGCCAGAGAACTTCGTGATCTCAAAGCTTGAGAAATCATAGTCAATATCAACATCGAAATTGGTGGGGAAACTCATCAGGTCCTTATCCGTGATGAGATCGAGTTGGCCTGAATCGACGATGATTTCGCCGTCGAAATCGAACTTGTTGTCTTTCAGCTTGATGCCGAGATCCTCAATGTCGATTATCTCTGCTGTCAGTGTGACATCGATTTTGCCGTCTGTTGTCTTGAAGGAGGGAATCGTAAGCTCACCTGTTTCGGCATCATATTTTCCCAAAGAGCTCTTTGCTCCGGTTGTGACAGTCGTGTAGAGGCCTTTAGGAAACTTCATCTTCACATTCTTAATCTCGATCTCCTTGCATGACCCCATGACATCTTTTGGCATACTGAGAGAGGTTGAGAAAGTGACTTTCGGTGTCACGACAGATTCAATTTCCGACACTTTGGAATCGACGTCATTGATTTTATAGCTGAATTTAGTCGACATGTGATTCATATTATATGAGATCACGTTCCCAAGTCCGGGGACTTTTCTTCTTGCCTGAGCGTTGTCAAGAAGGTTTACGTGCACGACAGAGGGATTGATATCTTTGGGAGCATTGACCTTAAAGTCATTGATCCGGATGTCTTTGCTGCCTTCTCCGAAATCACCGGAATAAGTATAGACATAGATCTCCTTGCCGTCTGAAGTCTTCTCCTTTGTGATCGACTCAGAATTATCAAGGTCGATAATTGAATTTAGAGTTACCGGATTGAAGTTCACCGGAATGACGAGGTCATTTACGGGGACTTCAACCGATGTGTCGATATTGGCGAGATCATAATTGTCGTCGACACATCCGACCGCGAGGAATGCCGCGGCGAGTGGAAGAACAAGGGGGAAATAGTGCTTTCTCATATAATATGGTTAGTTGGTTATTTTTCGTTTCTGACCTTGAAAGTTTATCATACCCATAAGGGCTTAGATAAATTTCACTATAAGGTCCGGCACTCTTAGAAAATTTTGGGTTATTATAATTATAGAGTGTGAAATTTAATTTAATCTATCGTTATAGATTCTTAAAATCATTATTTTTCACAAACTTTCTGTTGCCAGCGCCACGCATTGCGCATGGTGTCATCAATATCAACTTCAGCTTTCCATCCGAGAACCGTATTAGCCTTCGTCGGTTCGGCCCATATTTTTTCGATGTCACCCTCGCGACGCGCTCCTATCTTATAAGGGACTTTCACTCCGGTTGCACGTTCAAAAGATTCAATCAGTTCCAGAACCGAGAGGCCGCGGCCGGTTCCGAGATTGAAAATTTCGATATTTTCAGAATCAGGGTTGTCGAGCATTCTGCTCATCGCGACCACATGGGCTTTTGCAAGATCAACGACATCGATGAAATCGCGGATGCAAGACCCGTCCGGTGTTGAGTAATCGTTCCCGAAAACGGTCAGCTGCTTTCTGATTCCGGCTGCAGTCTGTGTCAGATAGGGAATTAGATTCTGAGGCACGCCGAGCGGAAGCTCACCGATTTCAGCGGAAGGATGCGCACCAACCGGATTGAAATATCTCAGAATGATACTTTTGATCGGAACTCCGGAATGGATTGTGTCGATTATTATCTCTTCAGAAATCTGCTTGGTATTGCCGTATGGAGAAGTGGCCGGCTTGATCGGGGCGTTCTCGTCAATCGGATTGCTGTCCGGTTCGCCATACACGGTGCATGAACTGGAGAAGACAATCCCTTTGACTCCGAATTCAGGCATAAGTTCGAGAAGGTTGAGAAGAGAAACAAGATTGTTCCGATAATAAAGGAGCGGCTTGTTGACGGATTCATTAACTGCTTTGGAAGCCGCGAAGTTAATGATTCCATCGATTCCGGGATGATCCTCAAAGAGTTTTCTGAGAGTTTTTATATCTGTGACATCCCCTTCGACGAAAGCGGGACGGATTCCTGTGATACGTTCGATTCCGTCAAGGACCTTTATGTTCGAGTTGGACAGATTGTCGATAATGACAACATCATACCCGGCCTGCTGAAGTTCAACAACGGTGTGCGAACCGATATAACCGGTGCCTCCGGTGACTAATATTTTTGCCATATTCAGTTATTAAAAGAGTTTTTCAGGATAAACACCTTCGTCCACCAATTTGCGGAATTGATCAACGGTTGCCTGACGGTCGGCGGCGAATGTCACACCGAACCATTTCGACGGCGTTTCGAGGACACGAATTGAGGCTTCTCCGGACTGAATGAGGTTGTTGACAACCGTCGGGATATAGAATTCAGATTTAAGCTCATCACCGTGTTCTTTGAGAAAATTAAGGAAATCTCTCATCGAATAGTCGAAATAATCTGGTGTAAAGCCCCAAAGATTCATCGAGACGATAGCGCCTTTCGGGAACTCGCCTTCAGAACCGTCCGGAAGGTTTTGAATCAGTTTGCCGTCCTTGAATTGGATTCCATGGCATTCGTTGACCCCGGTAAGATAGCCTTCTGGTGAAACCCGGCAATGGCCGCGGCTGACACCTCCATGTTCCGAAAGTGTGTTTTCGATTCGGAAACCGACCATGCAATATTCTCCTTTCTTTCCTTCTGCCTGGCGGAGGAAATCAGCGAGAATTTTGAAAGATTCAGCGCCATAATAGTCATCGGCGTTTATGACTCCGAAGGGCTCATTGATGACGTCCGCTCCCATAAGGACAGCATGGCCGGTGCCCCATGGCTTTGTGCGCTCTGAGTTAGGTGTGAAACCTTCCGGCAGTTTATCCAATTCCTGGAAAACGATCTCGACATCAATGTGGCCCGCATATTTTTCAACAACTTTTTTGCGGAAGTCTTCCTCAAAATCATGACGGATAACGAAAACGATTTTTCCAAATCCGGCTCTGACAGCGTCATACACACTATAGTCCATGATAGTTTCCCCTGAAGGACCAAGAGTGTCAAGTTGTTTCAATCCTCCATATCGGCTGCCCATTCCCGCAGCGAGTATAAAAAGAGTTGGTTTCATATTTCTTTGGTTATATTTGAATCAGTTGAAATTGCAAAAAAGAGCGGGGGAGAGGTTAGAGGATAGAGTTAAAGGAATGAGGTAAAGAGGGTTATCAAAATTTAGTAAACCGGTTTCAGCAAGTGTAGACATCGGCCGTAAATATTATAAACGAGGTCTAAGTGGGTTTTCGTCTCAGATAAATCATGAGAAGAACCATCAGGTCGAACCATACAAGTTTGGCATTGGCATTACGCGAAATGTCCCTGTGCGCATGATCAAATGCTGAAATCAAAGATTCGACATTTGCCGCATTGATGAAAGGAGCGAATCTTGCCGAAAATGATGATTCTTCCGGAGTCATGACATTCAGCGGAGGGATGCACAGGTTCGCAATGAAGTTCTCGCGGGTCATCCGTGCGAAATAATCAAGCAATCGCAATGATTTTTCTCTCCCAAGTCCGGCAAGGCTGTCGGAAAAGGCTTTCAGCTCAGGAACTTTTCTGGCGTATGCTGAACGCATGACGTTGCGGAAATATTCTCCAAATTCCTTGGTCTCGCCTTGTGCTGATGAGAGCTGAGTTGCTTTGAGCAATGAACCGTCGGCTAAACGTGCCAATGTCGGAGCCAAGTCTGTCGCAACACCTTTTGAAATGAGATATTTTTCGATAAGTTCCGAAGTCGGCCGGCGCATTTCTATCCTTCTCAGACGTGAGTAAATTGTTGGAAGAATGGAGGCGGCATCGTTGCTCACAGCGATAAAGAGGGTATCTTCATGCGGTTCTTCAAGAATTTTAAGAATCTTGTTGGCGGCATCGGTCTGAAGACGTTCCGGAAGCCAAATTATAAAAATCTTAAATCTGTCTGAGAATGAAGAGAGAGATGAAATTCTGGAAATTTCGGCCGCGTCGTTGACATAAATTCTCGGTTGGGAATTTTCTCCATTCATAAGCTCCATCCAATGAGTCATGTCCATATAAGGGGATTCTTCAAGCATTTTTCTCCATTCCGAAGCATAATCCTCTGAAAGTTCCTTATTGGCGCTTTTTAGTTTATAGATAGGATAGAAATAATGGATGTCAGGATTATTTCCGGCGTTTATCCTTCTGCACGAAGGACAGACGCCGCACGAATCACCATTTTGCCGATTCTCGCAGTTTATATAGGAGGTTAAGGCTCTTGCTAGCATCATTTTCCCGATGCCGGAAGGGCCTGAAAGCAGAAGCGCGTGAGGAACCCGGTCTGTATCCACCATTAAACGCAGAGCTTCAACGGCTTCCTCATTTCCTATAATGTCAGCGAATCTCATTTATAATTGTAATTCACATTCTTAATCTTTACAAAATTAAAAAAAAAAATCGAAAAATCCAAACTTGTGATATGTGAAGGGGATGAAAGCTTATAATTCTGCTTTCATCCCCTTCACATAGGTTCAGTCTTATAGAAATCTTAGAGTCCATGTTTCACTCGTCATCGAGATCTTCATCTTCCCAATCGAGAAAGAAATCATCTGCGTACGTTGATTCCCGGAAGGCCGCCAGGTCGCGTGAATCTCGTTTCGTCGGTCTTCCCAATCCTTTCCTTCGGTCGACGAATCCGGAAATGCGTGTCATTTCGAGAATGTCATATTGTGACTGTGGAGTGAGGTTTTCAAGATATTCCGGAACGAGCTTTGCTCCGAGCCTGTTTTCTGACAGAGCTTTGACGCGGAATGTGTATGTGATCGGAGGTTTCTTGACATCCACAATGTCTCCGGGTTTGACGGTGCGCGAAGGCTTGATGACTTGCCCCCCGATTGTCACGCGGCCTTTTTTAATGGCTTCCGTTGACATAGAACGCGTTTTGAAGATGCGCATAGCCCAAAGCCATTTGTCTACTCTTTCTTCAGATTTCATGTCAATGAATTCTCTTTAATGTGACGACCGGCTGACGCAAAAGATTCAAAAGTTCAACCGTTTCGGAATCAATCGGTTTTGCGTAAGCGGCATCTTCAAGTCCGACAATCAGGCGGGTCTGATTTTCCGGATCCGGACATGCCATTCGAGTCGTGATTATGCTATGGAAATTAATGGTGTTGACTGTTTCCATATCTATGTCAACTACGCCATTAAAGATGTTGCAGCCTGTGTTTCCGTGGATTTTCCCTTGATCGATGTCAATGACAATGTCCATGTCGGGGTCATCGATAGCTTCGTTATCGATTGCAATGATGTTCCATGATCCATTCAAGAAATCAAAATTCTGGTGCATCAGTTTCATTACCTGATTGCCAGCAGAATCGTAAAAATAAAGGTAATATTCAATCCCCTCGTGATCCCAAGAATAAGTGCGAGTGGCCGCAAGAGCCTCGTTTATTTCGGAATCTGTGATTCCCGGTGTGCCGCACATTCTCATTGTCGAGACGATGTCATTGAATTGAAGCTGTTTTGCGGATTGATTATAGATATAAGATGCATTGATCGTGTTGCATCCGTTGCTTCCGTAAACTTTTTTTTGCTGTGGAACCATTTTTAGATAGGGAGTGGACTCGCCCACGGCCGGCCGGCCGTTCACCTCTTCAATTGTCCAGTCACCCGTGACGACACCCTGTTCAAGATCCTTCGGTGAATAGGTCTTGTCAGCACGAGTCGTGTGGATATCCTTGCGGTCGTTTGGAATATCATTCTTATTCTTTTTCTTCTTTGATTTGGATTTTGCCGGCTTTGACCGGTCAGAATTTGTTTCTGAGATCTCGAAGTCCTGAGATTGATTATAAGGCACACGTAAAGTTGAACAGCCTCCGGCAATAAGCGCAACGGCCGCCAACGATATTATAAATTTAAAATTTTTCATTTTCATTATTTTATAAGACGGGATCTATGAATCGGAGGCAAGGGGATTGATCAGTCACTCCAATGTCTGCGGATGGGATATTTGGTCGGTCTGAGCAACAGGCGCAGGGATGTTGAATAAGTGCAGTAATTCCAGATCCAGTTGAGAAGAACGTTGATCTTATTTCTCATGCCGAGAATCGAGACAAGGTGAATGACCATCCATATCCACCATGCGATCCTTCCTGAGAAGGAGAGTCCCGGAAGATCTGCGACTGCCCGATTACGGCCAATGGTTGCCATCGATCCTCGATCCGAATATTTGAATTTTATTTTGTATTCACCCTTATTGAGATTCTTGGCCAATGTCTTTGCCTGTTGGATTGCGGGCTGTGCTACCATTGGATAGCCTTTCGGATATTCTTCGGTCACCATGAGCGCGATGTCACCGATTGCACATATGGAGTCTTCAAATCCCTTTACGCGTGAATATTCATCGACATATATCCGTCCGTTTCGGGCGACGCATTCCTCCGGAAGACCGGGCATTGTCTCGCCGCGCACACCGGCTGTCCATATCAGAGTCTCCCAATATTCCTCATGACCGTCAGCGAAAGAGACGATCTTGTTATTATAGCCGGTCATCGTCGTGTTCAGTCGGACATCCACCATGAGGTCTTTCAAATATTTAAGAGCCTTGGTCGAGGCTTTGTTCGACATAGTCGCCAAAACCCGGTCAGCGCCTTCCACCAACGTGATAGAGACGTCGTCAGGATTCAGCTCGGGATATTCGCGGGGAAGGACATCTCTCTTCATTTCACCGAGCGCGCCTGCGATTTCGACGCCTGACGGTCCCCCGCCAACGACGAGAAAACTCAGAACCTCCTTGCGGCGCTTAGGGTCTTTCTCCATGGATCCGCGCTCAAGCCGGTCGAGAATTTCATCACGCGTGTGGTCCGCTTCACCGATCGTCTTTATGCAATATACTTCTTTATAGAGATTGTCCATTCCGAAAAAGTTGTTCGTCGTTCCGGCGGCGATCACCAGACGGTCGTATGAAATAGTCTCGTAAGAAGTTGTTACTATCTTATTTTCAACGTCGATATTCTTGACATGACCCATGTGATAGGAGACTGCTCGTTGATGTTTGAATTCCCTTCTGAATGGGAAGGAAATATTGCTCTGTGCCAAGGCCGACGATGCGATCTGATAGAAAAGTGGCGGAAAAGAGTGGAAGTTATTGCGGTCAATAACTTTCACATCGAATTTATTCTTATCAAGAGATTTGGCGAGATTTATTCCGGCAAATCCGCCACCAATTATAACTATGGTCTCTTTTTTCATTTTTAAATGGGATATAATATCGTAGTAATTTCTATATTTTATAACTAAAAATCAGGCCTGAAAGTTTAGACCCCGTCCCACAAAAAATTTGACATCTCCGTGATGTGCCTGCGGTTTTTTTATGAATGGATCCTCAATTGGTTTTACAGGCATCGATAAACGGGCACAACTCACATCTCTTTTGGGTGATTTCGGCTTCGAAAGGATCTTCACTAATGAAAATCTCAGTCAGCATGGAGTCAAAAATTATTTTGAAATCGGGAAGGATATCTTTGGTTGATTCCAGATAGGTCTCTCCAATTTTGGGCAACATGTCCTCTTTCTCTCCTGCTTTCCCATATTTCTTCATCAGCCTTCCGACAGGATAAATGACAGGTTTGAAATCTATCGGTGATTTTCCTTCCAACCCTCTCTTATAGTTTATAAGCAAGGAATATACAAGAAGCTGCAGAAGATTGTTTTTACGGTAATCCGGCTGCATCAGACCTTCGAGGGAAGAAACGGTGATGTGGCTTCCTCCAGTCTTGTAGTCCACTATCCTTCGCTCTTCTTCTGACTCACAATTGATGTCATCGACGCGGTCAAGGGCATACTCCATATTGATTTTCTTGCCACCGGGAATCTCATATTCAAGATGCTCCCTGATTTCAGTCCCATAAAGATTGAAAGGAACCTTTTTAAGATCATAATTCAATATATCATTGATATATAATCTCAAATTATGTCCTATGATGTCGATTTCAGCACTTGCGGCATAATCATTGTCCTTACTGTCATCAATCTTAAAATGTTCTTTCAGAATCTTATCCTGAATGAGCTTGAGGATTCGTTCCTGACCATCTGGTGAGAGGAGATGAGTGATTTTTTCAGCCGTGATTTTAATCGGTTCTTCAAGCCATTTCTCTCTCATGTTCTTGTCCGGAATATATAGCTCTTCAATGACACCGTGGATGATGTTTCCTATAGTTATCGGGCTTACAGAAAGCGAAGCCTCCGGATCATCCTTGAAATCAAGTATAGCCTTATAATAAAACTTTACGGGACAATCCGTATATGTTTTCATCAGCGAGGCCGAGAGATTCTTCCTGTAAGGGCGCTCATATCTGATGACGAATTCAGGATTGCAATACCTGTTCAATCTGTTCCGGACCAACAAATCCTTATTGATTGATTTTATAATTGTCTTGTTACCGGACAGGCTGAATTTATATTCGCAGACATTGATTTCATCACGGGCATACAGATATCGAAGCTGAAGAAGATAGCGCGACTCCCCGCCGTTCCCTCCGGAGACGCGGTTGTCATAGATGAAGGTCGCCGTCTTGGCTCGGCTTATCAATCGGAAGAAGTAATAGCCGAAAAGCTCTTCCTGATAGGTGTTGACCGGCATTCCGAATCCTCGGCGAATCACGTTAGGAATAAAAGACCGCTGCTTCATCCGGCCGGGAATCGTACGGTCATTCATCCCGACAATCACAATGTGGTCGAAGTCAAGAGCTCGGGTCTCAAGCATGCCCATTATCTGTAACCCTTGGAGGGGTTCGCCTTCCAGGGCCACGACTTCCCCTTGAAGAAGCCTGTAAGCTTCTCCCAAGGTTGCCGAAACACTCAGACGGACACCATATTCATCAACAGAATCCTCAAACCGCCGCAAGGCATCGAACCATGCGGAGATATGTGTCATGTCTATTTTTTCTTTGATAAGGTTTCCCGAGTCATCTTTATTTTCAGCGGATGTAAGGCTCCCGGCTATAATTCTGAGAACATCTTCCAGATATCGGATAACCTCGCTTGATGACATGTTTTCGGAAAGAGGATGCAAAACCACAGACGCGTGTGGACCCAATTGCTGAAGATCCTTTTCACGAACAACTGTTATATGTCGCCGCTCATATTCTTTACGGAACTTTCTTATCTTCTTCGTTGAGAAGATCGCATGGGAATAGGGATGACTCAAAAGGTCGGACAGATTCTCATAAGCAAAACCCTTATATTCAGACGAATCCCTTCTTGACAGCTGCAGGCGCCGGAGCAGGACGAGGAATGATGTCACAGCCGTAAGTTTCAAAGGGTAGCCCATTGTGAGATTGACATTCTCCAATCCCTCCGGAATTGAATATAGCAGGGGCAGCAAAAGGCTCTCGTCCGGCACGACAAGCGCTACTCTGGCATTGTCAAAAGGTTCATTTCCGATTTCATCTTTCAAGTCTGAGATGATATTGGAAGCGATCTTTACCTGCATCACTTTCGATGGCGAAGCGGCAATTTCCATTTTCCCGGGAAGCCGGATCGCCTTGGATTCCTCCATGTATTCTTTAATCCATTTCGGCTCCGGGAAATCCCGACGGTTGATATTGACAAAACGGCCTGCCGGATTATTCCGGTCGGATAATACCGGACCGGTGGCGTCCCAGATGAAATCGACAAGTCTCTCATCTCCTGACGGAGAGGTGAGCCGGCTTAGTGTGCGGAAAAGTAAGCGCTCGCTTAATGAAAGAGCGTTGAATCCCACCATAACGATTTTCTTCCAAGGAAGCAGTTCGTTTATTTTTTCTGAATCGCATGTATCTTCAGTTGCAGAAATCAGATTTTCCACAGCAAGCCGATAGGCCGCGCCGGACGTTGCAATTCCCCGTTCATTCATCGCCTTGTGGAAGCGTACGTAGAGGGGAAGAAGAACTTTCCACAGATGTATAAATTTGGATCTCAGCGTCGGTTTCGAAATATTAGTCTGATCTTTCAATCCGGCGATTACTGAGTCCTCATGTGTTTCTTCCGTCGGGTCTGCAATCGTTTCTGTCTCTTTGTCAAAATCAATCCAGAATCCGTCTTCCGAAGTGTCAGGAACCTTATATCCGAAATATTCCTCAATCACCCGTTTTTGTTCATCTGTCAGAAAATTTGACATTATCTTTTTGAGATCCGAAATGTTCTTGAAAATCTTTTCCGGATCGACATTCTGCATGTCGACATCGTTGAAATCTCTCAGAACTGTATCTCCCCATTTGCGAAATGAATCGAAGGATAAAACCTTGCTTCGGTCCTCTGGTGACACACCCGGCGAAAGGATGTCACAATAACAGTTATATAGGAGAAAAATTAGATCCAATCGGTTGCCGACGACCCTTCCGGACAGTCGGCCGGTGAAATCTGTGATAGTTGTGATCTCCGGCGAAATCAGACCTCCGGAATTTTGATCTCGCAGATACTTAAGGAAAAAAGTTCCGGCGCGCTTGTTTGGAAAGACAAAACAGTATTCGTATGAAAGCGGGAGTCCGGGTTTGTTGAACCTTGAAGAATAACCCTTTGCTATTGACTGAAGAAAAGGAGAAGCAGACATAGGATGCTTTTTTGAAATATGGAAATTCGGACTTGAAAAATTTTGAGAAAAACGGCCGGGATGGACTGCTTATCTTACTGATTTTATATAGATTGTATATATTTGTATTTATTAATGTACATAGATTTATCTATTGAAATGTAAGATCTTTACTGCCGGCTGTCAGATATTAGATTATTTATTGTTGAAATGAGTCATCGCGAATGATAAACCGGACAGAGAGAAAGCCCGGATTGCCTCAGCCGCGGTTTCCAATCTCTCAGGCAAAAGTTTGCGTTCCTCTTCCGGAAATTGCCCCAACACATAATCGATCTGTCCGCCACGCGGAAAGTCATTGCCAACGCCGAAACGCAAACGGGCATAGGCCTGAGTTCCAAGTTCGGAAGCTATGTTTTTCAATCCGTTGTGTCCCGCGTCGCTGCCTCCTGAACGCAACCGGATATTGCCGAAGGGTAGAGCAATATCATCGACAAGAACGAGAAGATTCTCCAAAGGCATCTTCTCTTTATTCATCCAATATCTGATTGCAACTCCGGAAAGGTTCATGAATGTCGAGGGCTTCAGGACTAATAATTCACAATTTTTGATTCTGATGCGAGCCATATCTCCATATCGGCATGATGAGAAAGCGCCGGATGCATCTTCAACGAGTCTTTGGGCGATCATAAATCCTATGTTATGACGCGTACCGACATATTCAGGGCCCATGTTTCCAAGTCCGACAATAAGAAATTTTTTCATATCTGTTTCTTGTTGTTTTGCAAGCGATTCATTATTGGTTCCACCGAAGAGCGATGTAATAAAAGATTTCAGTGACATTCAAATTTCTATAAAAAGAAACCCGAGGCGGCGGGATGATAACACTTCTCCCGCCGCTTCGGGCGGCTTGATTTCTTTGTGGGATAGGCCTTGTGAGGCCAATCCGGATGCTATTATTATTGAGCGGCTTTTGCTGCGGCGCCACGAGCGGCACGAGTCAGCTGAACGGCGCAGACAACAGCATTCTTGGCGTTCATCAGTTCGAGACCGTCGAAGTGGAGATCGCCCACAGCGAGTGATTTGCCAAGACCGAGATTATCCACGTTGACAACGAGACGCTCGGGAATTTCAGTATAAGGAGCTTTCACTTTGAGCTTACGCATTGAAAGAGTCAGCTTACCACCGGCTTTAACACCCTCAGCGTGGCCTTCGATCTGAACGGGAACTTCCATTACGATAGGCTTCTCGGGGAACACTTCGAGGAAGTCGATGTGAAGAACAGTGTCTTTTACAGGCTGGAACTGGAGGTCTTTCAAAACCGCTTTGCGGGTCTCACCGTTGAGTGTGAGGTCGATTTCGAAGATATCGGGTGAATAGATGAGCTTGCGGACATCTTCGTTGCTGACTAAGATGTCGGTAGTGATCAAACCGCGCTTTTCGTCGATAGCCACAACCTTCTCACCATCTTTGAGAGTGCCGTTGAAGGGGAGTTCAACGATTTTGCCGCCATTGAGGACTGCGGGGATCTTACCCTCCTTGCGGAGAGCTTTCACTGATTTCTTGCCGACAACATTGCGAGGCTCGGCCTTAAGTTCGAAAGTTTTCATTTTTTTAGGTATTTTTTAATGTGTTACTCAAATTGGAATCATCGTCGGAAATTTAGTTTCTGACCTATACATTCGCAATGGCATGCGCTTGTTTGGCTGATAATAACTTTTCCGGCTGAAGAATTCCATTCCCATCACACGGGCGGAAATTTCATTTCCGTTGCAAAATTACTCAAAAAAATCGATTATACCAAATTATCTGCCGCTTATGAGAAATATTATAATGAATATGAAAGTATTTACGCGTTAATCGGACTTCCTTTTTATATTATGCAAATTTATATTATGCAAAACCAAATTGAAGGGTTCTTAGTTATATAATAGGTAAGTAATGTTCTGAAATCTTAAGTTTAATATTCTATAGGTAAAAAATGAACAAGCGAACTAAGGCCATTCATCTGAACTATCAGAGACGAGATCCGTATGGTGCACTCAGTATGCCGGTATATAACGCAGTGGCATACGAATTTGAAGATGCAAGCGTAATGTCCGATTCTTTCTGCGGACGAAATGATTTGCCGGATTATTCCCGGGTGACGAATCCGACTGTAATATACCTTGAAAACAAAGTCAAGGATCTAACGGGTGCCCGCGATGTCATAGCTCTCAACTCCGGAATGGCGGCGATCGCAAATGCGGTGATGTCCATCGCAGGGTCCGGAAAAAAGATTGTCACCTCAAATCATCTTTTCGGAAACACATATCTGCTTTTTGTCGATACGCTCTCACGATTCGGAGTCAGAACGGAATGCTGCGATCTGACCGATCCCGAAGCTGTGGAAAAGGCTATTGACAAAGATACGTGTTGTCTCTTTCTCGAAATCATGACTAATCCTCAAATGGAAGTGGCAGATCTGAAGGTGCTTTCGGAAATAGCACATAAGAAAGGTGTTCCGGTCTTTGCGGACACGACCATGATTCCATTCATTTACTTCAATGCCAAAGACCTTGGTGTTGATGTTGAAATAGTCTCTGCGACGAAGTATATATCAGGCGGGGCGACCTCCATAGGCGGCCTTGTGATTGATTATGGAACCATCGGCGACTTCGATCGAATCATGCGAAAAGAGATGCTTCTGAATATGGGAGCTTATATGACTCCTCAGGTGGCCTATATGATGACACTTGGTCTTGAAAATCTTCCGGCGCGTTATGAACTTCAACAGAAAAATGCTATAGAGATTGCGGAAAGATTAAACGAAATCGAAGGGATTTCGGTCAATTATCCCGGTCTTGCCAACAATAAATTCCATGATAAGTGCAAAGATCAGTTTGACGATAATTATGGAGCTATGATAACGTTCGATATGAAGTCGGAAGAAGAATGTTTCAGATTCATCAATGCCCTTAAACTTGTGAAGCGTGCCACGAATCTTTTTGACAACAGAACCCTCGCGATTCATCCGGCGAGCACAATTTTCGGTCCTCTGACGCCTGAGCAACGGCAGGCTATGGATATTTCTCCCAATCTTATACGTCTTTCAATTGGCCTCGAGGATGTCGACGATATAATGGAGGATTTATCACAAGCCATTCGGGATGCTCAAATCAATTAATCATTCGCAATATCTGAAGGAAAAACTTAAATGGATACAAAATATGATTTCGACAAAGTGATCGAAAGAGAAGACACCGGCGCTCTTAAAACTGATGTCCTCAAAGCCCGATACGGGAGGGGAGACCTTTTGCCTCTCTGGGTTGCCGATATGGATTTCGCCACGCCCCCTTTCATCATTAAAGCTCTAAAAAAGCGGCTTGATCATCCAATCCTTGGATATACGGTTGAACCGCCGGCCTACCGAAAGTCCATTGTTGATTGGCACCATCGACGGCACGGACAGGATCTCAATCCGGAATGGATAACATTCATTCCCGGAATTGTCAGAGGGATTGGTCTGGCAATAAACTTATTCGTAAATAAAGATGAAAAGATAATAATTCAGCCTCCGGTTTATCATCCTTTCCGTCTCGTGCCGGAAGGGAATGGGCGGGAGATTGTTTACAATCCTCTGATAGAGAATGCAGACGGCACTTATTCAATAGATTTTGAAAATCTTGAAGCTGTTGCTGACGAAAAATGCCCTATGCTGATTCTTTCAAATCCTCATAATCCCGGTGGAACTGTTTGGAGCAAAGAAACGCTTGAGCGGCTTGCTGATTTTGCCCTTGAACATAACATTATCGTTATTTCAGACGAAATTCATAGCGATATGGTTCTTTGGGGAAAAAATCATGTCCCGTTTTCGTCTGTTTCTGAAGCAGCGGCGCGTTGCTCCATTACATTTGCGGCGCCGTCAAAAACTTTCAACATTCCGGGTGTCGTGAGTTCGTATGCCATTGTGCCCGATGACAAACTCAGAGCACGTTTCTTTAAATGGCTTGAGGTCAATGAACTGAATGATCCAACGATGTTTGCGCCGATTGCAACAATTGCCGCTTATTCCGACGAAGGTGACGAATGGCGAAAACAGATGCTGGAATATGTCGAAGATAATATTCGGTTCGTTGAAGATTATTGCCGTATGAATCTGCCCGGTATAAAGCCAAGAAGACCCGATGCTTCTTTTCTTGTGTGGCTTGATTGCAGAGGCTTGAGTCTTAACCACGATCAGCTGATTGACCTGTTCGTCAATCAGGCCCGGCTGGCGCTTAATGACGGCGAAATGTTCGGACCCGGAGGAGAAGGTTTCATGAGATTGAATGTCGCGACACCGCGAATTGTGCTTGAGGAAGCCCTCGGTCGAATAAAGAAAGCTATGGAAAAGAAGAGCCTTAATTCAAATATGGACTCTGACTAATCATATTTTAAAACAATATATTATGGAAAATAATCAACAAAAAAAAGTGGCCGATCAGGTTGCCGGAATGTTGGCCGAATCCGGAGTGAAACATCTGTATGCCATTACGGGCGATAGTCTTAATGACTTGACGGATGCAATTGTCAAAGATGGCAGAGTGAAATTCGTCCACATGCGGCACGAGGAGTCCGGAGCATTTGCGGCAAGTGCGGAGGCTCAGTTGACCGGCCGCCTGGCGGCATGCGCCGGAAGCAGCGGTCCGGGCCATGTTCATCTTATTAACGGCCTGTATGATGCACAAAGAAGTAACGCGCCGGTATTGGCCATAGCATCAACATGTTCCTCCGCAGTTTTCGGCACGGAATATTTTCAAGAAACAAATCCCACATTGCTTTTTTCAAATTGCACAGTATATAATGAGATGGCCACGACCCCGACGCAAGTGCCTCACATGCTTCAGGCCGCGATGCAAGAGGCGATTGGCCGTGGTGGGGTCGGCGTCATCGGTTTGCCGGCGGATGTGATTGGCCAGCCGATGGTGGATTCATATGCGTCCACTTCACCTCTATATACGGACAGACTTCCCGAGCCTTCTGAAGAGGAGATTGAAGCGGCCGCAGAACTCATCAATGACGCGGAGACTGTTGCTATATTTGCGGGTTCAGGAGCTAAAAATGCGGCGGAACTTCTCAATGATCTGTCGGAAAAATTAAATGCGCCGGTAATTACGACCTATAAAAGTCAGCTGGAATTAATGGGACATTGCAAGAATTATGTCGGCCATATGGGATATTTAGGCATGTGGTCGGGAGAAAATGCAATAAGCTCGGCGGATGTCATTCTTCTCGTCGGCATGAACTTCCCCTATCCCGGATTTTTCCCAACAGATAAGAAGTTTATTCAGGTCGACGTCCGGGCTGAGCGGCTTGGAAGAAAGACAAAAGTTGATGTCGCTTCGAGGTCTGACGCCGGATTGTTCTTAACTTCATTAATTAAGAAGGTGAATGACAAACCGGACAAATCATTCCTTCAGAAAGCCCTGAATGACTATTCGGAAATTAAGATGAGATTCGCCGAACCGGTTAAATGGAAAGGAAAGAAAGGGGCAATTCGTCCGGAATTTATGCTGAGCCTTCTTGACAGATTGGCCGATGATAATGCTGTCTTTACGGTTGATACCGGTATGAATAATGTTTGGACATCTCATTATCTTACACCAGGGAAAGACCGCAAAATGATAGGCTCCTTTTCACATGGCTCAATGGCCAATGCCATGCCAATGGCGATAGGAGCGAAGTTCGCGTGTCCCGACAGACAGGTTATTGCTATCTGTGGAGACGGAGGTTTCTCGATGTTAATGGGAGAGTTGTTGACAATAATCCAATATCAGCTGCCCGTGAAGCTTTTAGTGGCGGATAACCGCAGCCTCGCGTTCGTCAAATGGGAAATGGAGATGGCCGGTTTGAAGCCGAGCGAGACTGATCTCACGAATCCCGACTTTGGCAAAATGGCCTCGACGATCGGATTTGAAGCTGAAACTGTAGATGATCCTTCCGAGTTGGAAGCGGCCATGAATCGGTGGCTTAAAGCCGAGGGGCCGGCATTGCTTTCAGTTGTGACCGACACCGACGCGGCCTCATTCAGCTTTTCGGAAGAACTGATGAAATCGGCCAAACCGGGAAATCCCCTCAGTAATTTTATTCCGCTCGGAAGCTAAGAACCATTACATAAGATACTATTTGATAAAAAAAGAGTCGCAACCCGAATAAGTTGCGACTCTTTTTTATCAGGATTATATTGTTTTACTTGAAGAGATATTGAGACGAAATCGATTGGTTGTTATGGATTCGGCGAATGGTGTCGGCGAAGAGTTTGGCAACCGGCAGAACAGTTGCTTTGTCGTTCTCTTTCACATATGGAATTGAATCTGTGAAAATAATTTCAGTCAATCCCGATGAAAGCACACGGTCAGTGGCCGGATCAGACATCACGGGGTGTGAGCAAAGCGCACGGACGGATTTGGCTCCGAATGAAAGGAGAAGGTCAGCGGCCTTGGTGATAGTGCCGGCTGTGTCAACGATATCATCGATGAGCACGACATTCTTTCCTTCGACGTCGCCGATGACGGTCATCTTTTCAACAACGTTTGCCTTAGCTCTCTGTTTGTGACAAAGAACGAGGGGCACGTCGAAATATTTGGCGTATGAGTTGGCTCGTTTTGCTCCGCCGACGTCGGGAGAAGCGATGACCATATCTTTAAGGTGGAGACTTTCGATATAGGGGATGAAAATCGAAGAAGCATACAAGTGGTCAACCGGCACGTCGAAGAATCCCTGAATCTGGTCTGCGTGGAGATCCATGGTGATGAGGCGGTCGATGCCTGCGACACTGAGAAGGTCAGCAACGAGCTTTGCGGCGATCGAAACGCGCGGTTTGTCCTTGCGGTCCTGACGGGCCCAACCGAAATAGGGGATGACAGCAATGATCTTGCCTGCAGATGCGCGCTTGGCGGCGTCAATCATCAGAAGAAGTTCCATCAGGTTGTCTGAGTTTGGGAATGTGCTCTGAACAAGATAAACTTCAGCGCCACGGATGGATTCTTCGAATCCTACTTCAAACTCGCCGTCAGCAAAACGTTCAATCTTCATTTTGCCGAGTTCGATTCCAAGATCTTTGCAGATCGCTTCACCGAGGTATAGGCTCTTGGAGCCTGCAAAAACCTTGATGGGGGGGAGACTGTTGCTCATAAACTTTGTCTACGTTTAGATATTTAGGTAAATATTTATTTCTTAATTCAGTATATCATTTCTTCTGAATCTTGATCTGATATACGACCGCACCGTGGGCTCCAACGCTCATTTCCGCGGGTTGTGTGCGTGAGAGGATAATGGGTGAGGATTCTCCTGTCAGGAAATTTTCAGCCATGATTTCGCCTTCCCGGATTCCTGCCATATCAAATGCAAGTCCCGGAATGTTGATTCTCACTTTCTTTTCGGTGTCAGAGAAATTGGCGCAAATAAGGATCGCTTCGGCGGCTGTATATCTCAGGAATGCAAAACAGCTGTGAGGATCGAATCCCGGATTGTCAAGATTGACATACATCAAGTCGAAGAAATTCCCTTCCCTGATCGCCGCATTGCGGTTGCATAGGTTCAGGACGGTCGAATATGTCTTTCTGATCCATTTCTCCTGGGCATTCAGTTTGGCAACTGAGCATTTCCCGTTGTCATACCAGCGGCGCATATTGTCATAGCTCCAATAATCGAAAATAGTGGTCCGGTTATTGAATCCTGCAAATCCTTCATTTTCTGTCGCGGACTCTCCAAGTTCCTGACCATAATATATCATATACGGACCGGATGACATCATGGATGAAACCACCAACGGAGCGACAATTTTCATTGGATCACCTGCAAATTCAACCGATCCGAATCTCACTTCGTCGTGATTCTCGAGGAAATTGAGCATTTTGGAGGCGATTCCGTCAACGGTCTGCCATGCAGAAGTCAGCTGAGCGGCCGAGAAGTTTTTCCTTTGGATTCCGACAATCTTGTCATAAAGATTGACTTTGTCATAAAGATAATCGAAACAGCCGTATTCAAGGAACGGCCGATAAAGAGCGACATCATAAATTTCTCCAATGAACACGATGTCGGGATAAGCCTGTTTCACCTGAGGAATCGCCCAGTGCCAGAAAGGGAGAGGCACCATAAACACCATGTCACACCGGAATCCGTCGACACCTTTTGAAGCCCAGAAACGCAATATATGAAGCATCTTGAGCCATGTGTCCGGGATCGGATCGAAATGATCGGAGTTGTCGCCATAGTCGTGTCCGTAATTGAGTTTTACGGTCTCATACCAGTCATTGCGGCCGCAGAAAGCCGAAAAGCAGTCATTCCCGGTTGCTTTCGCCGGAAATTCGATATATGGCGAGTCTCCTTCTCCTATTATTCCGGTTTCCGGGGAGAATTGTTGATTCGGAATATAATAATAATTATTGTCCCGTTCAAAGAAATAAGTTCTGTTATCCCCGTCTCCGAAATCTCTGATGCCGGCCGGTGCTGAATCTGAATGATATTCGCGTGCCGTATGATTCGGAACGAAATCGATTATTACATTCATTCCGGCAGCATGAATCCTATCAACGCATTCTTCAAATTCCTGCATTCTTTTCTCAGGATTGACGGCCAGGGCGGGATCAACGTCATAATAATCTTTAATCGCATATGGCGAGCCGGCTTCCCCTTTGACGACATTAGGATTATCTTTGGTAATCCCATATGCGGTGAAATTCGATTTTGTGGCGTGTTCGATAACCCCCGTCAACCAGATGCAATTGACGCCCAGCGATTTCAGCGAGCGCAGAAGACCGGGCGTATAATCGGCGAGCTTGCCTGAGCCGTTCTCTTCGAGAGAACCGGCAAATTTGCAAGTCGGGTTTGAATTTGTGAGAATGCGGGGGAACGTCTGATAAATTATCGGACGTTGGCCGGAATGGCCAATTTTGGTTATCTTCTTATTTGTCTTTCTGTTAGCCATTGATATGGTTATTTCAGAGCCTTTTCAAGAACCTTGCAGGTCGCTTCATATCCTATTTTCACGGCCTTTTCGAGAGCGTGAAGCTCAAAGGTTCCGAATTGTGAGTTGCCGGTTGTCCGGACGACATAATCACACAGATTGAGATCCTGAAGCGTATTTGATTTCGACATCAGACTGTATGTCCTTAACGTGATGTCGATCAAGGAAGGTTTATATTTATAATTGCGTTGGAGAGGCGAGCAGTTCAAACCGTATAAGGTCTTGCAATGTTTGCGAATTGCCCATGCCGGAAGATTGCGCAAGACTCCGCCGTCAACATAATTCACACCGTTTATTTTCACCGGGTGAAAGATAATCGGAATGCTGCATGAGGCCAAAACGCGCGGAACTATTTCACCCTTGGACCATCCGATGCTTTTGCCGGCGTCAAAATCGGTAGCGCAAATGACAGTCGGGATTTTCAAATCTTCAAGATTTTTCACCGGCAGCCATGAATCAAGAAGTTTTCCGAACTTGTCAATTTTGAAAAGTCCGGTTTTGGGGATAGTGAATTCCGTGAAATAGCTGAATTTGTCGTATTCTCCAAAACAAGAGATTATTTCATTTGGAGTCAGGCCGGCAGCATAAAGCGTGCATGCAATTGAGCCGGCGGAAACACCGGAAACGATGTCAATGTCAACGCCAAACGACTCGAAAGCCATCATCGCGCCTATGTGCGTGAAGCCTTTGGCCCCTCCGCCGCTGAAAGCGACCCCGGTCCGGGGCGTCGCTTTGGCGAGTCCGATTCTTTCAAGCAATCCGTCAATCTTCAGTTGCATATAGGTTGTCTTTTGGCGAATTTGGGCCGGTAAAATATTGTTTTTGCAAATTTAATAAATCCTCGGCGTAAATGGAAATTTTATGGCATCTAAATTTTAACATAATGATAAAATATTGGCCGGCTTCATATGGAATGAAACCGGCCAACAATTGTTATCTCCGATGAATCAGATGATTATCTTAGTTTTGTCACTCGTTCCGGAGGTTACCAGATGATGATGCGCTCCTCTTCGGGACGATACATTTTGTCTCCTTCCTTAATGTCAAACGCTTTGAAGAAGGGATCGATGTTTTTGAGTGAGACATTGACACGGTTTTCACCCAATGAGTGGACGTCACCGATTGTCAGCTTGCGCTTTTCTGCATCACGTACATTCTGAGCCCAGAGATTTGCGTAGTTCATATAGAAGACCTGCAACGGGTCGAGGCCGTCAATAAGAGCCTCTTCAGAAGTCACGTCGACACCTTTTTTCTTTTGAGAGTCAAGGAAAGCTGTCATGGCGACACGCAAACCGCCCTGGTCAGCGATATTCTCTCCGAGTGTATAGGAACCGTTAGCCATAAGGCCGGGGAGCACTTCGATCTGGTCGAATTGGTCGGCAAGTCCTTTAGTGAGTTCAGCGAATGCCTGTGCATCCTCAGGTGTCCACCAGTTGACCATATTGCCGACTGCATCAAAGTTACAACCCTGGTCGTCAAAACCATGTGTGAGCTCATGGCCTATCACCACACCGATTCCGCCATAGTTCTCGGCATCAGAGGAGTTAGCATCGAAGAAGGGAGCCTGCAGAATGCCGGCCGGGAAGACGATTTCGTTGTTCAGAGGATTATAATAGGCATTGATTGTCTGCGGAGTCATACCCCATTCAGTGCGGTCAACCGGTTTGCCCCATTTTGAATTATAATCGTTGTTCAGCCAGACGTTGGCGTTATGGATATTATCGTAATAGGAGAGGTTCGGATCGATTTCCATTGTTGAATAATCTTTCCATTTGTCAGGATATCCGATCTTGACCGTGATCGCATTGAGTTTCTTTATCGCCTGAAGCTTTGTCTCGTCACTCA
>CAYQQG010000006.1:15475-32080 GCA_964419535.1 uncultured Sangeribacter sp. | reverse complement strand
ACAATAAGATCTATGGCCTGACAAAAGGTCAGTATTCTCCTACTTCCGACCGTGGAACAATCTCGAAATCATCACCTTACGGCACAACCGAGGATCCCTTCATCCCGCCTGAGCTCGTGTTCGGCGCCCGCGGAAACTTCTTCGCCCGCTCGATCGACATCGCTCTCGACACGACCCAGGAGGTCATGCTCGCGGCCGCACGCCATAAGGGCGCTTCGGTGGTGGAGGTTCTTCAGAACTGTGTCACATTCAACCACGGCTCCCACTCATTCCACAGCGACAAGGAACGCCGCGACGAACACACAATCCACCTCCGTCAGGGCGAGAAGATGCTCTTCGGAAAGAATATGGAGAAAGGTCTCGTTCAGGACGGTTTCGGACTCAAGGCTGTGACAGTCGGCGAAGACGGCTATACTATTGACGATGTGCTTGTTCATGACGCCACGACTCCCCAGAATTTCGTTCATCAGCAGCTCGCGATGATGGACGGCCACGAACTCCCGCTCGCAATCGGCGTCATCCGCGACGTGGAATCCCTCAGCTATGAGACCGAGGTCAGCCACCAGGTTGAAGAGGTGAAAGCCAAGAAAGGATTCTCGAATCTCCGCGACATGATCCTCAAAACGACCGAAACCTGGACCGTTAAGTAAAATCCGGGAAAGAATTTAGGCCTCAAAGCAAATCAAAATGGTGGAAAAAGGCTAAAAAACTGCACTTTCATCAAAAAACTGTGCATTTTTTGGTGAAAAATTTCCTCAATTGAAAATTTATGATTTACTTTGCATTCCGAAAATAGAAATATCGAATATTAACAACTAACAAATTAGAACTATGTCTGATATCGCAAACAGAGTAAAAGACATCATCGTAGACAAGCTCACAGTAGATGAGGCAGAGGTTACACCCACCGCAGAATTCAGCAAGGATCTCGGTGCAGATTCACTTGACACAGTTGAGCTGATCATGGAATTCGAGAAGGAATTCGACCTGACAATTCCTGATGAGGACGCTGAAAAGATCGCTACTGTAGGCGACGCTATCGCATACATCGAAGAACACAAGGCTTAAGACCTAATAAAGACGACAGCTCTGCAGGCTCCGGAAAGGCAGCCTGTAGAGCCGTGTCTTTTCCATATCAAGGTTTCAGCAAACACAAATAATATGGAATTAAAAAGAGTTGTTGTTACAGGCCTGGGCGCTCTGACTCCCCTTGGAAACAATGTTGAGGAGACATGGAAGAACGCAGTTGCAGGCAAAAGCGGGGCAGGCCCCATCACTCACTTCGACGCGTCGCTCTTCAAGACGCAGTTTGCGTGTGAGGTGAAAGACTTTAAACCCGAAGAGCATTTTGACCGGAAGAAACTTCGTCAGCTCGATCTTTACGCTCAGTATGCGCTCGTTGCGGCTCAGGAGGCGATCGACGATGCTAAGCTCGATTCGGACGAAGGGGTGGACAAGAACAGAGTCGGCGTGATTTTCGCGGCCGGCATCGGCGGTCTGCACACCTTTGAGGAGGAAGCAGGTTATTATGCGATGAATGCAGAAAAAGGCCCGAAATACAATCCTTTCTTCATTCCAAAGATGATAGCCGACATCGCGGCCGGCCACATCTCAATCGACCATGGATATCATGGTCCGAATTTCGGCACGGTCTCAGCGTGTGCATCCTCGAACAATGCGCTCATCGACGCGTTCAACCTTATCCGTCTCGGCCATGCCGACGCTATCGTAGCGGGCGGTGCAGAAGCCGCTATTTTCCCCGCCGGTGTCGGTGGCTTCAATTCGATGAAGGCTCTTTCGACCCGCAATGAAGACCCCGAAGGCGCCTCACGCCCCTTCAGCGGTTCGCGCGACGGATTCGTAATCGGTGAGGGCGCGGCCGCTCTCGTGCTCGAAGAACTCGAACACGCCAAGGCCCGCGGCGCTCATATATATGCCGAAATCGCAGGCGGCGGTCTCAGCGCCGACGCTTTCCACATCACCGCCACTCACCCCGAAGGTCTCGGCGCGAAGCTCGTCATGGAGAACGCGCTCAGGGACGCCGGAATGAAGCCCGAGGATATTGACTATATCAATATGCACGGAACTTCAACACCCGTCGGTGACATTTCGGAGGCCAAGGCTATCAAACAGGTCTTTGGCGATCACGCATACAAGATGAATCTGAGCTCGACAAAGTCGATGACAGGTCATCTTCTCGGTGCCGCCGGCGCGCTCGAAGCCCTCTTCAGTGTCAAGGCGCTTACCGACAACATCGTCCCCCCGACAATCAATTACACAGAGGGTGACAATGACCCCGAAGTGGACTATAATCTGAACTTCACATTCAATAAGGCTCAGGAACGTGAAATCAATGCCGTTCTGTCGAATACGTTCGGCTTCGGCGGCCACAACGCCTGTGTCATAATGAAAAAATATAAGGAGGATTAATCTTCCTCTGACAATGTAAAAAAAGGTTTGTATTAGTATTCGAAGGTCCTCGTTGATTTGATAACGCGGACCTTCTTTCTTTTTTACCATTCGGAAGGTCCGCACCCGCAAATCGGCGCCGGCCTTCCCTTTTTTTACCATTCGGAAGAGTGATTGCAAAATATTTTGTATATTTGCAGTATGACTCGAGATTTATTCAGCAGATATGTCTGGATTGTGGACACCTTTATGCGCAATGAGAAACTGACGCGCGAGGAATTCAACCGGCTGTGGATGAAATGTCATCTGTCGGAGGGAAAACCGATGCCCGAACGGACATTCTATCACTATCGGCGTTCGATAGAAGAGAATTTCCACCTCGATATTCTCTGCAACCGTGCCGGAGAGTTCTATATCGACCCTAAAAGCATCAGCCGCAACCGGACGCTGACGAACTGGATGCTTGACAGCTATGCCGTCAACGGCGCAATTTCGGACACCCCCAACGCCTCGGGGCGTGTGGAGGTCGAGGATGTCCCTTCAGCACGCGAGTATCTCCCTACGGCCCTCGAAGCGATCAATTCATCGAAAATGGTCAGCTTCACCTACGCCGGTTTCTCGCGCTCGCGTCCGGAGAAGGACATTCTGTTCGCGCCGTATTTCCTGAAACGTTTCAAGCAGCGGTGGTATATGCTCGGATATCGCGCGAAAAGCAAGGATATCAGGACCTATGCGCTTGACCGCATCCAGCGGATGGTCATCACCGACACCCCGTTCACGATGCCGCCGGACGAGAAGGCTGAACATTATTTCGGGCATATTCTGGGGGTGACGACCTCTAAGGCTCCGGCCCGGCGTGTCGTGTTGCGCGCGACGCCGACTCAGGCAAAATATTTCCGGGCCCTTCCTCTTCATTCCTCTCAGGAAGAAGAGATTCACGACGATTATTCGATTTTTTCATACGAACTTCAGCTCAACTATGAGCTCGTCCATGAGATTATGTCTCTCGGAGACGCCGTGAAGGTCATCGAGCCGCCGGAACTGCGCGTAATGGTCACGGAGGCTTTGCGCGCCGCGCTGGAACAATATGAAGGTTAGAGGAGCAAAAGCTTCGCTTTTGAACAGGACGGCTTCGCGCGGGAAAAGGTGAGAGACAGCCCGGGGAGCAAAAGCTTCGCTTTTGAACGGAACGGCTTCGCGCTGAAGAACGGCTTCGCGCGGGAAAATGATTAAAAAGGCTTTTAAAACAGGTAATTATGAAATTATTCCATATATTAAAGAATTTAAAGAAACTAAAGAATTTAAAGTTCGCGGGGGCGCTTCTGGCGTTGACGGTTTTGCTGTCAGGATGTCTGAAGAATGAATTCAAGATTGTCATATCTTTGCCCGGGGATGTAAATTCCACTTACAGGGTCTCTTATTATGGCTCGAGCAAGAAGGAGGGACTGGCTGTCGAGGCGGCGATCGCTGTGGCCGGTGGCAAGGGTGAGATGAAAGGTTTCACCCGGAATCCGACCGTGGTCAGTCTATATTCGGGTCCCTCAGCGCTCCCGGCTTGTGTGATTTATGCTGAGCGTGGAGATGAAATAAAACTCACGGGAAAGGATAGCGATCCGCTCGGTTGGGAAGTGAAGGGGAATAAGATCGACTCGAAACTGACCGAATGGAGGCTCGCAAACCGGAAAATTCTGGAATCGGCCGTTTCGCAAAGTGCCGGTGACACGGAATCTTCACGCAGAGCCCTGAATGCGGCTATAGGAAAATTCGTTGAGGAGAATAAGGAATCTGTGGCTTCATTGATTCTGTTGGGAATCTATTATGACGCATCGATTGACGCCGGAGGGTTTAAGAAATATCTGGGAATGCTGGATAAGAGCGGCGTTCTGGAGGATTATCCTGAGCTCATCGTACGCCAGGACATGCTGACGATGACCGAAATCGTAGATGCTGCAGATGGTAAGAAGTTCAACGATCTGGTGGTTAAGAGCCAATGGCGGAACATTGACACTCTGCGGCTCAGAACGGGCAAAAAGCCGATGCTGATCTATTTCTGGCAGCGCATGGATCCGACGCGCGATGCGGATATCGATTCGCTCCGGTCGGTTATCAAATGGCGTGGAGATTCGGCGTCAATGCCGGTGGCGGATATATGTCTTGACACGGATTCCACGGGCTGGGTAAATGCGATGCGCAATGACTCGCTGAAGAATATCCTCCGGGCGTGGGCGCCGCGCGGAATCGCGGATCCGGACCTTATGGAAATCGGAGTGGCCGGCAGTCCGTGGTGGATCGTCACGGGCGCTGACGGCAAGTTGGTTTACGCCGGTGGCGACGGCAAGACGGCTCTGTTGAAATTCCGCAGACAGAAGAAACAATGAAATTCCAAAAATGATTTAGACAATATGTTATCCAAGGTATATTCGGCGGCAATTCACGGGATCGAAGCGCGTCAGGTGATTATTGAGACAAGTGTCGAACGTGGCTGCGGCTTTCTCATTGTCGGACTTCCGGACGCTTCTGTCAAGGAGAGTCATCAGCGAATGCTGAGCGCGATCAAGCACAGCGGCATGAAAGAGCTTCGCCGCAACGTTGTCATCAATCTCGCTCCGGCGGATGTCAAGAAGGAGGGCGCGGGCTTTGACCTGCCCATGGCGATCGGGATGTTGGTCGCCGACAGTCAGATCGAAGTGGAGAACCTCGAGGAATATATGCTGATGGGTGAGCTGGCTCTTGACGGCTCGGTGCTTCCGGTTGCCGGAGCGTTGCCAATGGCCGTCAAGGCGCGTGAACTCGGTTTCAGGAAGCTCATAGTGCCGGAGGATAACGTGACCGAAGCGGCCGTCGTGAACCGCGTCGAAGTCTATGGCGTAAAGCATTTAAAAGATGTTCTGGCGCTTCTGACGGGTCACTCCGAAATTCAGCCGACAGTCATCGACACGCGCAGTCTGTTCGCGGCCTCGGCCAATAAATTTGATTTCGATTTCGCCGAGGTCAAGGGCCAGGAGAGCGTGAAGAGAGCTTTCGAGGTCGCTTGTGCCGGAGGTCACAATCTCATAATGGTCGGACCGCCGGGAGCCGGCAAATCGATGCTTGCCAAACGTCTCCCCTCGATTCTTCCGCCGCTCAGCATGGCCGAAGCATTGGAGACAACGAAAATCCATTCCGTGGCCGGAAAGATGACGCGCGGGTCAATGCTGATGACGACGCGGCCGTTCCGCACGCCTCATCATACGGTCAGTCCGGTCGCCCTTGTCGGCGGTGGGGCCAATCCGATGCCCGGCGAGATTTCCCTCGCCCATAACGGTGTTCTCTTTCTTGATGAATTTCCTGAGTTCCCGAGGCAGGTCCTTGAGGTTCTCCGCCAGCCGATAGAGGATAGAGTGATAACTGTTTCGAGGGCAAAATATAGCGTCGATTATCCGGCGTCGTTCATGTTGGTCGCTTCGATGAATCCATGTCCGTGCGGATATTACGGTCATCCGAAAAGGATGTGCACCTGTCTTCCCGGCCAGGTCAATAAATACATGAATAAGATTTCCGGGCCGCTGCTTGACCGAATTGACATCCAGATTGAGATTCAGCCTGTGGAATTTGATCAGTTGGCTTCCAGAGAGCCGGGAGAGCCGTCAGCGGCTATCCGCGGGCGCGTCATTGCGGCCCGCAAAATCCAACAGGAGCGCTTCCGCAATCATCCCGGAATCCATTGCAACGCGCAGATGAATTCCCGGCTTCTCCACGAATATGCATGGCCGGACGAGGCGGGTTTGAAGAAACTGAAGGAACAGATGGAGCGGCTGAGCATGTCGGCCCGCGCTTTCGACCGCATCCTGCGCGTCGCCCGCACGATCGCCGACCTCGACTATGCCCACAACCTTCCGGTCGAGCAATGTGTCTCAGCACCCGTCACGACCGCTCATCTCGCCGAAGCCCTCGGCTATCGCAGCCTTGACCGCGACTCCTACGGCCAAACCTTCTGACCCCGGTATTTCTCTTGGTATGGCTTCGGGGACGATATTGGGCCGGATGCATAGTCTGCGGACGAATGAACTGGAAAAGACAATTGCAAAAAATAGACTTTGAAATGGAAGATTTTGAATCCGGATATATAGAAAAGGCCGAAGCGGAATGCTATGTAGGGTCTGAAATGCGCGATGTGGAGGTCATTAAAGAGACGTCCACATATATCATTGCGACGGGCCGGCGCTATGGGCGTAAGTGGCTTTTGAAAGGGCTGCGGGAAGAATTTCGCGGCTCTGCGGCTATGAAGCGCCGTTTGATAAAGGAGTTTGAGATCAATTCCCGGCTGCGGCATCCGAATATAGTTCAGGCCGTAGGGTTTGAGGACATCGAAGGTCTCGGTCAGTGCATCGTTCAGGAATGGATTGACGGCACGACTCTCCATGAGGCCCTGCGTGACGGCAGCCTGACCGAAGCCGACCGGTGCCGGATCGTCAGGGAACTGACCGAAGCGGCGTCCTATCTCCACCGGAGCGGGGTGGTCCACCGCGATATCAAGCCGTCGAACGTCATGATACGGAAGACCGGCCGCGAGACCGTGCTGATCGATTTCGGCCTCGCAGATTCGGACGATTATGTCGAGGCAAAGGGAGCAGGCGGCACACAAGGTTTTATTTCTCCCGAGCAGGCCGAAAAAGGGGGAGTGGATCCTGCGGACGATGTCTATAGCTTAGGAGTCTTGATGAGGGAGATGACACCGCGCTACCGGTGGATAGCGAAACGGTCGACAGGCGCTTTAAAAAGTCGGCCGAAAGACGCCGGCGAACTGCTGAAAAGACTCGACAGTCGCGACCGGATGCCGAAGATTGCTCTGGTTGTGGTCGCCGGATTGATAGTGGCTGTCGGGGGCATAATGATGGGACTGCGCATCTTTAAACTCGAACATTCATCCGACGGCTCGCAGCGGGATGTGACGGCATTGGTAGAGAAAAACGCGAAGAATGAAGCGCTTGTGAAAAATCTCAAGGACTCTCTGGAGTCCGTTCATGGAAAACTGTCATCGACCCGTGATGAATTGATCGGCGTCCAAGGGACGCTTGCAACTACTCAGGATGAATTAGTGGGTGTCCAAGGGACGCTTGCCACTACTCAGAATAAATTAACCGGCGTTCAAGGATCGGTTTCGTCGGCAAAGGGGGAGATCGACAAAAAGAGGGCGTATGAGGCAGAGCGAAAGAGAATTTATACAGAGGGATGCCGTAAGATTGAGGAGTTTGTGAAGAATTATGATAAGAAATTTGCTAATCTTACGCCAAAAGATGAATTGCAATATTCAATAGAGTCAACGTATATAGGGCAAGAGACGGTAGAACTGATCAATAATTATATTTCTTCGGTCGGCAATACTTCACTGTCGCATGAAGATCTGGAGAAAATTAACGGAGATTTGCAAATTTTCGCAGGACAAATGTTGCTAAATTATCTAAAGAAATGGAAGAAAAAGGTATGTCCAGATTTCGTATGGTGAGTGAGTACGGAACGTTGCGTCAGCGCGTTGAAGAAACGGCCGGCATAAAGGTGAAGACCCCGAAGGATTTTGATTCGCTGGCAGAGAAGATCCGGATCCGGACGGGGGTGTTGCTGAGTCCGACAACTCTCAAACGGTTTTGGAATTATCTTGACGAGTCTGTCACGCCGCGTCTGTCGACTCTCGACGTCCTTTCGCGGTTTTGCGGATGGAGCAACTACTCGTCATTCGAGCGCGGTGATCAACCGGAAATAGAGAGCGGGAATGTCGGCGGGGAAGTGATCCGATGCGGTGTGGACATCAATCCCGGCGACCGGGTCAGACTCTTCTGGGCGCCGTCACGCGTATGCGATATTGAGTTTATCGGAGGGACAGATTGGAAAGTTGTCAGTTCGGAGGGAACGCGCCTGCAGCCGGGCGACCGGTTCAGCTGCCCGGTGATAGTAGCCGGCGAACCCCTCTATCTCGACAACCTCATCCACGAAGGATCGCGTCCCGGTGTCTATGTCTGCGGCCGCAAAACCGGCGTCAGATTCCTCCTGCATCCAATAGGACAAAAGAAAAAATAAGGACATAAGGGATTAAAAGGACCGGAAAGGACTTGCGGGATTTGGTGGAAAAGATGTAAATTTGTGGTGTCATCCACAGAGAACGGAATCTGAATGGTCGTCAGACCATGGGATTGCGCTATATTTTCCTGAAGCTGTCTGAAAACCGGAACTCAAATAAGCCGAGTAAGGGAAATAGTCTATGTGGGTGATTTTTTATTTGCAGATATCGGAAAAAACATATATATTTGCAATTGTATAAGTAAGTAACAAAAATTAATAAAGATTTAGAACTTACTTATTGAATATATCAAAAGCGTTACTCAACGCTCATTCTTGATTGTCTGAAACCTGGAAAATTTCAAGCCGAGTCAAGAAATGAGACAAGATGAGTCAATTCAACGGAATGACATGCCTGCCATTGCGGGGCGCGAGAGCGTCGTGCAACGGTGAAGTCGTATCATACGCGTGAGGTCTCCATCTTGTCCGTTCTGATCGGCAGGGCAGTTCCAGGGCCTCAGACAGCAGAACGGGCAACGAAGTATGGACTCTCACGCTTTTTTGTTATACGTATGTTTATTTAGATTTTTAAGATGAATATAATTATATTATGAGTAACGTAGAAGAACTTATCGATGCGGCGATAGAAGACGGAGTGTTGACAGACACCGAAAGACGTGTTCTTGACAAGAAGGCGCTTGAGGCCGGATGGGATCTTGATGAATTTCATGTAATTCTCGAGGGACGCCTTCAGAAAAAGGTGAAGGAGATGAACGCAGTCAAGGATGCTTCCAAAAGCAAACCAAGCAAATATGGCGAAGTGAGAAAATGCCCTTCATGTGGCGCTGTGCTCAAAGGCGGAAAAACAGTCTGTGAAGAGTGTGGGTATGAAGTGGCCGGAATCGAAGGTGTGTCTTCTGCTGAAAGATTAGCCGCAGAATTGGCAAAATGTTCCTCTTATGAACGGGAGGACGTAATTAAGAATTTCCCGATTCCCAACACTGTCGAGGATTTGTTGGAATTCTGTCTGATGTGTGAAGCGCGAGGAAAAAATGATATGCAAGCCAGAGATGACTATGCTTATCATAAGAAATATCTGGAATCGGTGAACAAAGCCAAGGTTTATTTCCCGAATGATCCACGTTTTGAAACAATCTTTAAAAGATCTGGTTCCTTAAAACATAAGTTTCCAAAACAGGTCTGGATTGGTATTGGCATTGCGTTGATTGTTATTCTTGCGTTAATCATGGATTGGGCAACACATAAATGAATAATGCCAAGGTTGTTTTGATTTTTAAATAAAGATTTTCAAAAAGTTGGGGAATAATAAATATTTTTTCAGTAATAAATTTGCGATATGACCAATATAGAAGAACTTATCGATGCGGCGATAGAGGACGGAGTTTTGACGGACACCGAAAGACGGGTCCTTGACCGGAAGGCGCTTGAGGCCGGGTGGAATCTGGATGAATTCCATGTGATTCTCGAGGGACGCCTTCAGAAAAAGGTGAAGGAGATGAATGCTGCCAAACCTGCTCCCAAACGTACATCCAATAAGTATGGCGAGGTGAGAAAATGTCCTACATGCGGCGCTATGATTAAACCCGGAAAAGCTGTATGTGAAGAATGTGGATATGAAGTTACCGGGGTCGGGGGTGTATCGTCTGCTGAAAGATTAGCTGCAGCATTGGCAAAGACCAGTTGGGAAAGAGATCAGATTTCCATAATTAAGAACTTCCCGATTCCGAACACAGTTGAAGACTTGATGGAATTCTGTCTGATGTGCGAATCGAGAGGAAAAAATGATCCGGAGTCTCGTATTGAATATGCCTATCATAACAAATACAAGGAAACTTTGAGTAAAGCGAAGGTTTACTTCCCGAATGATGTCCGTTTCCAAGAGATATTTCAAAGATCTGAATCATTATTCAACAAGCAGTCTTATTTGTATAGATACAGAAAGACGGCGGGATGCTTAATCGGAATTATTGTCTTTGTGTTTTTTATTATTTTAATGAACACTTGTAAATGATGAAAGATTGAGAGTCTATAAAACATCTTTATGAAACGGACTCATAGTTTCATCGATCTATAAAAACTAACATAATATCATGGGATTATTTGG
Source organism: uncultured Sangeribacter sp. (assembly GCA_964419535.1). Lineage (GTDB taxonomy): Bacteria > Bacteroidota > Bacteroidia > Bacteroidales > Muribaculaceae > Lepagella. The sequence goes on along the minus strand of CAYQQG010000006.1, from coordinate 21,513 downwards.
AAAAGGTAAGAGTGGCGGCGTTATGAACGTCATCCGCTGTGATGAACCGGAATATCTGATATGGAAATGGCGTTCTGCCGGACAAGCCGCAAATTCGACGTCCAGAGAGAACAGCATCCGTTACGGTTCATCGTTAAGAGTCAAGGACGGAGAGGTCGCAGTTTTTGTCTACCGTCAGCAATCCGGCGCCGTACAGGATTTCATCGTGGGTCCTTATGACGACACCATAAAGACAGCGAATTTCCCGGTTCTTTCAAGTATCGTCGGAATGGCCTTCGGAGGTTCGTCTCCATTTCAGGCCGAAATATATTACATCAATACCCAGGGAACAAATCAGGTCAGATTTGCCATCCCCTATTTCGATGTCGTAGATCCTCGTCTGCCCGATTACCCGGTCCCTGTGGCCGTGCGCGGAACACTCACATTTGCCCTCGAGGATTATAAGAACTTCATCAAGCTCAACCGGTTAATCGATTTTGACCTTGAGAGTTTCCGGAAACAGATAAAGGATTCGATGACCCGAAAGATAAAGGGAATTGTCGCAAATGTGCCTTGTGATCTGGGCATGCCGGTGGTTCAACTTGAAAGAAAGATCGATCAGATCAGCGAATTACTCGAAGACAAACTCAGAGACAGATTCCTTGAGTTCGGAGTGACGATGCGCCATATAGACATCAACTCTATCGAAATTGATAAGGATTCAGATGCCTATGAACAGGTCCGCTCTCTCACCGGCGGCATCACCGCGCGCACAATGGAGGCTCAAGCCAAGCTCAACATTGACAACATGAGGGATATGCAGGCCCTGAATAAGGAAAACCTTGCCGAGTCGATGCGTATCCAGCGCGAAGAGGCCCAGAGAGCGCAGCGTCTTCAGACGGAGCAATCCTATATCGGCGCTCACGGCCTTAATCTTCAGGCCGGTGTGCTCAATACGGCGGCGGAAAACATGGGATCGATGGGCACGATTCAAGGTGGCGGAAGCGGAATGAATCCGGCTGCAATGATGACCGGAATGGCAATGGGCGGAGCAATGGGAAGCCAAATGGCCGGTATGGCGAACGCTATGGGACAACAGATGCAGAATACCATGAACGGAACACCGACACCGCCGCCAATGCCTGGAGCCGCCCCTGCGATGTCGCAAACTAAATATATGGTGGGAATAAACGGAAATCAATATGGCCCCTATGACACGGTTCAACTTTCACAAATGGTAGCCAACGGTCAAATAAATGCACAGACCTTAGTCTGGACTCAGGGCATGCCTGGCTGGACTCCGGCCGGTCAGGTCCCTGAACTCACGGCCATCTTTAATATGGCTTCGTCAAATCCCGGGATGATGCCACCCCCTCTTCCGTAAATTGGCTCTTTAGCTATAAAATTCCTTAAAACAGAAACGCAATGGATAATTTTTATTCAATAGACCGCCTGATGGAGTTCGGGCTCGGAATGGCAATGGCTCAGCAAATGGTGAGAGTCATGAACGAGTCGATGAAAGATATGTATGTCCCCGGATCAGCCGCAACCATACCACAGCCCGCCGGAGGCACAATGCAGCCGATTTTTGTCGCCATTGATAACAATCCGGCCGGTCCGTTCACCGATATGGAATTTAAAGAACTTGTGGCGGCAGGAAAAGTCAACAAGGACACTCTTGTTTGGCAACCCGGCCAAAAGGAATGGAATCCGGTGGAAAAAGTTCCGGCCATATTGAAGATCATCGCTCTCACCCCTCCGCCACTGCCGACAGCGTAAATTTTAGACTGGTTTTAGAGCCTTTTTAATGAAATTGGCTCAAAAAATAACACTTTAAAATTGGCAACATGAAACCAAACTATTTTTTATGCATGATGGCATTACTGCTGTCATTCTTTATCGCATATTTCGTTTATAATATCGCATCCGGAGAACCGAATGACATAATCTGTGGGGTTGTGAGTCTGGTTTGCTTCACGGCCACATTGATCCCTACGGTGGGATTTAAATATAATTCCCGACGTCTCGGTGTGAATCTCAGAGTCCTGTCCTCGATTGTGTTCATTGTGATGTTGGTTATCAACGTAATTTACGCCAGTACGCGGATTGTTGTTCCTAATTATATGATAATAAACGGCGTAATTCTCATCCTGTATATTATATCACTCTATAGGCTTTCAAAAATCAAAGAAGTCTGATCCATACCTTAAACTGTGAAACAGACAGTAAACTTTAAACATAAACACAAAATCAAAATGAAACTAAAAGCAATTTTCACGTGCCTGATAGCGATCATGCTGGCCGCACCGACCGGTGATGCATACGCACAGTCACGCAAATCCGGATCACATTCCCACACCCGGAAAACCACAGGGAATAAGAAGTCAAGTTTATCTTCCGGTTCATCTTCCGGTTCATCTTCATTAACAGCTGAAGTCGAGACCTTTAACGTAAATGGTGTGACTTTTGAAATGGTGAGGGTTGATGGAGGTTCTTACGAGATGGACGTGGATAGAGATGCTCATAAAGAAACAGTCCGAACTTTCTATATCGGGAAGACTGAAGTCACTCAAAAATTATGGGATGCCGTTATGGGTGTCAATCCTTCACATTCAACCATTGATGAAAATTTGCCGATTGTAGACATTTCATGGTATGATTGTCAAGAATTTATAAAGCGATTGAACAATCTGACAGGAAAGCAATTCAGATTGCCAACCAGTGCTGAATGGGAATATGCAGCACGAGGCGGTAAAAAGAGCAAAGGTTATACCTATAGTGGGAGTAATGATGTTTATGATGTGGCATGGTATTATGAGAACAGTGGCAATAAGGTACATCCTGTTGCAAAAAAGCTACCGAATGAATTGGGTCTATATGACATGATTGGCAATGTTTGGGAATGGTGTTCAGATAGATCTGTATATAGTGAAGAATCTAAAGCTATTCGAGGGGGAAGTTGGTGTGATGAATTCGGTTTTGGAAACTGCATTGGTAACAGTCGTTATGGTCGTGCTCCTCAGTATCATCATGATTGCATAGGTTTTCGTTTAGCGCTCTAAGGTTCCAACTAAACTATAAATTTCCCTATATATCTAATAATAAAAATATTTTGTTATGGAAGAATTCCTTAGATATTGGAAAGAGGTCTTTGACTACTGGGTGGAGAAAGGTTCCTATCCCCCTTCTGAAGCACATTGGTTCCCTCAAGAAAAAATTTTATATCCAGAACTCATGCCGGAACCATATATTGGTGATCCGTATAACTGTAGTGTAGTAATCATGAACTACAACCCCGGGGCCGCATACTATAATCTTAATACAGAAGAGGACCAAAAGAAATTTCAGCAAGACACGGTTCATCATACAGGTCTTAATGATCCGAAGCGTATGAGCTATCATTATGCCCGCAATTATCGTGAACGTGTAGCTGCCGGAGGCTATCTGGGAAGAGGTGTAGATCCCATGTATGAAACATCAGGTCTTTCAGAAGGTGGAAAGTGTTGGTGGTGTAGTCGTCTGCTCTGGATTGAAAATCTCATTCCGGATTCTGATAAACTGCCGTTTGCCATTGAACTTTGCGGTTGGCACTCTCATTCATGGAGCGGTGTAAAATATACCAAGGATATCCTAAACAAGCTTAAACTCCTTATGGCGCCTGCTATTGAAGAAGCTATCCATAATTCTGATCTTGGAATAGGCATAAGTGTCGGAGCTCAATGGAGTGATAAAATCTTGCCTGCCTTCGGCTATAAAGATGTGACCGCAGAGGTAATGGAGCTCAAGGATTATAAACGTGGGTGGAAGCCTCTTGATGACAGACGCAGCTATTGCATCCTTCGCAATGATCATGGAACTTATATTCTTAATACTTGGAAATCAGGATATAGGAATATGGAAGTGCCAAATCCGGAATTTCGGGTGATAGAGAAAGAGATAATCGAAAAGATTAAAGCTCATAAATCCAAATCAGCATACAACTGAAGGTTGTTTTGATTTTTTCTGAAAATTCTGTTGGAAAGGATAAATACGGCCTGCTTCCTGATCACAACCGAACAACACAAAAACATAAACAATAAAAATTCATGAAACAAATCAATCAAAAACTTTGGATGACCATAGCATTCCTATGGGTGTCCCTCATCGCCTCCGCCTACGACTTTGAGGTTGACGGAATCTCTTATTCTGTCGTCTCTCTTGAGGATGCTACCTGTAACGTGGCTTTGGGTGATATTAAATACAGGGGTGATGTAACTATTCCCGCAGAGATAACCTATAAGACTCGTAATCTGAAGGTTGTAGGAATAGAAGAGACGGCGTTTCGGGAAAGCTACTCTCTTGTATCCCTCACTCTTCCCAAATCAATAACTACAATAGGATACGGTGCTTTTTATAAGTGCGAATCCCTTGAGTCAATCACCCTTCCCAATACTTTAACTTCAATTGGAGAACTTGCTTTTAGTGGTTGCAAGTCCCTTAAGTCAATCACCATTCCCAATTCTGTAACCTCTATAGGCGAGGGCGCTTTTTGGGGTTGTCTCAGCTTGACTTCAATAGTTATTCCCAACTCTGTAACTTCCATAGAATGTGAAACATTTAAGTTTTGCATTTCCCTTGAGTCAATCAGCATCCCCAACTCTATAACTTCCATAAAAACCGCCGCTTTTACCTGCTGCGCATCCCTTAAGTCAATAACCCTTCCCAACTCCTTAACCTTCATAGGATCCTTTGCTTTTAGTCACTGCGAAGCCCTTAAAACAATAACCATTCCCAATTCAGATACTTTTTTGGGCCCCGGTGCTTTTTATGGATGTGAGTCTCTAAAATCTATAAAATTGTCTAATTCTTTGGAATCCCTTGAATATGGGACATTCGCTTATTGTAAAGAGTTAGAAAGTATTGAGATTCCAGGTTCGGTAAAAACCATTTCGGGACGTGGAGATGAAGGATTTGGCGGAGGCGAATATTTCTTCAGAGAAAAAGACAAAACATACGACCATGCTCTTTATACTTTTCAAGATTGTCCGAATCTTAAAAAAGTGAGTATATTATACTCTCCAGAAACGTTAATAGTGGCCTGTTTTACACATTCGCTAAGATATAGCGGTTCAGATGTATATAAGCTTAAAAAGAATTCCAATGCCGAAGACGTTAAAAATTGTACTGAATTCGATGCACCAAATGGTCATAGGGAGTTCGGATTCTACAAAAATAAAATCACTGAACTATACATAGATAGATATCTAAACACATTTTTAATTTTGCCTGATCTTGAAAAACTGGAGATCGGTGAACATATTAAAGGAGTCACCGTATCCAATCTTCCCGATTTGGAAAAGCTCAATACAATTGTTTGCTATGGCCTTGTTCCTCCACAGTTGCCGCAAATGACCAATGCGCAATACATGGACATAAAGGTTTTCGTTCCGAAAGAAGCAATAGAAACGTATAAGGCGGATCCAAATTGGAAAAATTTCTGGAATATACAAGCCTTAGGTGGCAACTAATAAGCAAAGATTATCCAAATAACAATCGGAAATTTTGATCTGAAATCCGCAAAGTGTTGAAAAAGTCAATCATCAATTGTTCATAAAGCGAACAGCCAATTGGTGATAATGCAGCCCATCAATTGCAGATAAAGAAACTGTAAATTGGTGATAATTCAGGCAAATTTTATAAACTTCAATTTTTAACAAAACAGAGGAGGTTGCATCGTGAGGTGTGGCCTCTTCTTCTAACAAGCCGGAATTTCATAAGTGCCGGATCAACGATTATAGAAATGGCACATAGAATCTGTGGATTGTGTGGCTTTGTCCGGAAGGGGGGAGGATTCGGCGTTTTGTCTGATAAAGGGATGGATTGTGTGTTTTTGTCTGATAAGGACTGAAATGGATTGGCGGAAAGGTTGATTAAGTGGATAAAAATTTGTAAATTTGCTAAATGATTTTTCACCGATGACAAACCGGCTTCGCGGTTTGGCTATAGCGGTTTGCTTTGCTTCGGAGACAAACCGGCTTCGCGGTTTGGCTATAGCGGTTTGCTTTGCTTCGGAGACAAAC
>CAYQQG010000006.1:0-15375 GCA_964419535.1 uncultured Sangeribacter sp. | reverse complement strand
CGGCTTCGCGGTTTGGCTTTAGTGGTTTGCTGTTTTAACGGAGGCAAAAATGAATTGCGGGATGCGGTGAGGAATTTCGGGGGTCGATTTTATGGAATTTGGCTATATTTTGGATATAACTTTTAAATTTTAGAGAATATGAAGAAAGGGTTTTTGATGATTTGTGTCCTGGCTGCCGTGGCGGCGGGATGTTCGAACAGCGGCAACAAGCAGCAGGAGTTCGCCGATAAGGTTGCTTCCTATGTGAAGGGGAATCAGGTGGATTCGCTGAAGATGGTCTATCCGGAAGCTGATTTCGATTCCATCGCTTTTGCGCAGGAGTTTGAGACGATCGAGATAACTCCGGTCGAGGGGAGCGAGAATGTTAGCGCTCAGTTCGGAGAGGTAGCGTCGATCGAGTTCAAGGAGAACGAGGACGGCACGATGACAATCGTAAAGTCGGAGGGCATCGCTGTCTTTCCCGAGGATAAGGCGTCAATCGCGCGCCAGACGGGCATGCTGAAAGCCGGCATGACGGATGTTGAAAAAGCGAAGCTTCTGAAGGATGAGGAATATTTCAACTGGTTGGCCAAAAAATCGTCGGCGGATCTAAATAATATCATCACCGTCAAGGGCTCGAAGGTTAAGTATGGGACTTGCTACGGTGAAGATTATATGGCATTGAGTATGCCTGTGACATTGACAAATACGACGAATGCGGATATCAGCGGTTCGGATTATTCAATCGGCTATACGATGGTTTATGCGAATTGCTCTGATGGCAGCGTTCCCGACTCTTATGTTGCCAAAAAAGAGAAGGGTGTGGACCTGAAAGCCGGAGAGAGCAAGACGGTGACGTTGAAGAACAAAGGAGCCAATATGAAGAATCCCAAAATCAAATGGAACATTCCGCAAGAGGAACTGTCGAAGTTCGCTTCTTATAACGGAAACGAATATTCTGAATATAAGAGCTCGAAATAAACGGTTTGGCCGACAACCCTTGCCTGAACGGAGGGTTGTCGGCTTGCTATTTCACCGTAGACAAACCGGCTTCTCGGCCGGTTTTCGCGGTTTGCTTTTCACCGGAGACAAACCGGCTTCGCGGCCGGTTTTCGCGGTTTGCTTTTCACCGGAGACAAACCGGCTTCGCGACGGGTTTTCGCGGTCTGCTTTTCACCGAAGACAAACCGGCTTCGCGGCCTGCCTTTCACTGGAGGCAAACCGGCTTCGCGACGGGAGGTTTTGAGGTGAAGCCGGTTTGTCAACGGTGAGAACGGTCCGGTGGCTAAGGATGTGGATGATCGGAAGGGGAATTAGTATTTATTTTAATTTAGAAGAATATGGGTGGGTTTGATTTCAGACCTTTCAAAGAAACAGGGGTGCATTCTTATCACCGAAGGTCGTTTCATCATGATTATCACGCGCCTTTCATCTATCATATCATTCTGAAAAAGGAGAAAGGTTGTGAGAATTATGGTGTTGTGGCAGGGGACGCGCGGATTCCTCCGGGAGATCCGGGCTGCGCTCGGATTGATGAGTCACTCTTGGGGCGCGTGGTCGCGAAGATGATTATTCATCTCCCATTCGAATATCCGTTCCTGAAGATTTTGCAGTTTCAGGTGATGCCGGATCATATTCATTTTATTCTTCAGGTTCTGTATCGGTTGGATCGGCATTTGGATTTTTACGTCGAGGATTTGAAAGAGAGGATTGCAGCCAGATATTCATCTTTGGTCAATGGTAAATTTGTGGGGAAAGATATTTTCGAGGAGAGCTATTACGACAAACCGCTTTATAGGGATCGGTCTCTCGACGGGTGGTATGTGTATATCAGGGAGAATCCACATCGGTTGGCAATGCGAATTCAGTTTCCTCATTTTTTTCAGAGAGTTCGCGGACTTCAAATTGGAGAGAGACGCGTTGAGGGATATGGGAACCTGTTTCTTTTCCGGAATCCTGATAAGAGCGCTGTGAAGATTAGCCGGCGATTCACCCCGGAGGAGAGAAATTCCAAGAGATATGGCTGGCTGTCGGGGGCTGCGAAAGGGACGATATTGGTTTCACCTTTCATTTCAAAGGATGAAAGGGCGATAAGAACGGAGGCGGAGGCTTTGGGAGGAAAGATAATTTTGATTGTTCACGAAGCTTTTCGGGTTCGCTATAAACCCGGTGCCCACGACTTTGAGCTTTGCAGTCAGGGGAGGATGTTGATAATATCGTTGGGTTATCCAGTGGGCACGCCGTTGAGCCGGGCGCTGTGTGAAGAGATGAATGCGCTCGCGGCCGAAATGGCCGGCGAGGGGGATGAGAGATAGGACAACAGTTTCACCGGAGACAAACCGGCTTCGCGACGGGAGGCTTGCGGTCAGGAGTTTAGGACAACTATTTCACCGTTGACAAACCGGCTTCGCCGAAGGAAGGAGAGAAGGAGGGAGAGAAGGAGACAGAGAGGAGGGAGAGAAGGAAACGGAGTGTGGGAGCGTTGGGAGGAGCGGGAAATTTTCGGGAGGCGGAGGTTTAAGATGGATTAAGTTGGTTTTAGTTGAATCAATAGTTTTTATTAAATTTGCACAAAAACTGATTGATGGCTGATAAGAACTTAATAAAAGATAGAGAGTTTATTTCTGAATTGTGTAAGGCAATAGAGAAACTGCTCGGGAGAAAGATTGCGTCTCCGAGAGATTTTGAATATCTATCCGAACAGCTGACAAAGGAAGGCTCGAGAATATCGGCTTCTACTCTCAAAAGGATATGGGGATATAACAGGGATATATCACCAACTTATAAGCCATATGCATATACGGTTCTGTCGCTGGTTAATTTTCTTGGATATAGGGATGTTGAAGATTATATAGAGAATTATGACAATGAGGAATCACAATCAGCACAGTATATAGGGGATACGATTACTATCGACACGATTATGCCTGGAAGCATCGTAGATATTACATGGGAGCCGGGTCGGTCATGCAGTCTTTTATGTCAGGAGAAAGGAATTTTTAAAGTTGTGCATTCAGAGCGGGGACGTCTTTGCGCCGGCGACATTGTGAGATTCCAGAGTCTGACGCAAAATGCACCGTTATATTTTAATGAAGTGGAGCGGCCGGCGACGAATGAAAGATTTATATATGTGGCGGGTCAGAAAACGGGAATCCGTTATTTTATCCATGGAATTGTCCATACGGATGATGACGTGATAATATCTTGAGGTGCCGTTAAAGCACCGGCCCGCGTTATCAGAGCACGGATCCGGATTATAATAGCACGATCCCTCTTATAACGGTGGTTAAATCGCCGATGATTTCCGATTTCTTTGCCATATCAGATTATTGATAGATAAAAATGCTGTTTGATGGTGGCAAAGATATTTATAAATATCGGAATAATGGAAATCCAAGTTAATCCAACTTTGAGGCGCGGTGTTTTTCGGCAGTGCGGTTAAGATATTCTTCAAACTCTTTGGATTTTGCGCGCGCTGTTTCTTTTGAACATCCGATTTCGAGAAGGTTTGTGTATACTTCCTCACTCCACTTTTTGGTTAAGGTTTCGAAGCTGGCTTCAGGCGAGTCGCTATCAGGGAGCTTATAGGTTGTTATATAAAATTCTATGTTCGGCGTGACGTAGTTGACATATTTATCATAGACCGCTTGGATCGCTTCGGGAGAGGGGCTGGCGGGAGCGGATTCTATGAAAACAGTGTCGACGGCCGGTGCTGAGGTTTCCGCTGTCTGTTGGGGGATTGAATCCGGGGTTATAGTCTGTTCGATGAAAACGGTGTCTGTGGCGGCCGGATTCGAGACCGGGAGTTTGCGAATTGCAATGTCGTAAATCAGAACGGCGATGACAGCGAGTGCAGAAATGACAATAAGAATGGGAATTAAGCGTTTTGAAGGTTGTTCCTGAAGATTTTTGAGGATAAATTCGGCCGAGGGTCGAGATTCGGGCTCTTCGTTCAGACACTTATTGATCAGCCGGCGATATTTTCTTTCGGGGAGGAGGAGCTGCAGGAGTTTGCCGAAGGAGTAGATGTCGGCATTCGCCGAAGCCTCTTTCAGATCGGAGAGGGACTGCTCGGGAGCGCCGAAGCCTTTTGTTCCGGCGGCTTGCTTATAGACAATGAAATCATCGCGGTCGCCGAGCCCGAAGTCGATGATTTTTACGCGGTTCCCGTGGCGGCTGATGAGGATATTGTCAGGTTTGAGGTCGCGGTGGCTAATGCCGGCGGAGTGGATATAATCGAGGGCTTCGGCTATCTGGCGGACGATTACGAGACGCGTTTTTCGGTCGGCGGATCCGTTGATTTTCAACCATTCGTTGAGTTCGGTTCCGTCGATAAAATCCATGACTATGGCTTCGCCGATTTCGGGAAACTGTTCCCAGGCGACAGTGCGCGCAATGGCGGGATGATCGAGCCGGATTCCGAGTTCAAACTCTTTATAGAGGAGCCGCTGCCATTCCGGAAAATCTCTAAACTCCGGGGAAAGGGCCTTGATGAAATACTTTCTTCCGTATCGGATTGCGGTATAGAAAAAATAGACACCATGGGCGCGGAGAAAATTGACATCAGACCAACTGGCGAGGTGGACCCGAGGATTGGACCTCTCCGAAGCGACAGAAGGAATCAGAGCCGAATTAGACGAGTAAGAGTCTGCATCTTCGGTGGAATCATTTTTGTTGAACTCATCCATTTTTGCCTGATATTTTTTATTCTTCCCGGTCATTTTTGTCAAAAGCTAATGCAAAGATAAGTATTTTTTGGAGAAATGAGGATAAATTTCTAAATTTGTAGGATATTAGGCCCAAAAGCCAATTGCGGTTAGAAAAAACCGAACTCTGAAATATGAAGAAGAATATAAAAGCGATAACGATGGTCCGCAACGACCGCTTCCTTGAGAAATGGGTGGCCTATTATGGCGCTCAGTTGGGGAAGGAGAACCTGTATGTATATTTCGATGGTGAGGATCAGGAGATTCCCGATTTTTGCGAGGGTGTGAACACTTGTCTCGTTCCGAAAATGCAAGGGAATGTCGTTTCGACCGAGCGGCAGCGATCACGTTTTATTTCGGAGAAGGCGGCTAATCTTTTCGCCACGGGTGCCCACATGGTCATTGCCACAGACGCAGACGAGTTTCTGATTGTGGACCCGGATCTGAAAATGGGTTTGGCCGAATTCCTGTCGTCACTTCCGGAGCATAATTGTCATTCAGGGTTCGGGGTCGATGTGCTTCAGCATCTGCCGACCGAGCAGAAGATTGACTTCTCCAAGCCGTTCCTTCAGCAGCGTCATCGCGGCTGGCTCTATTCGCGATATACGAAGCCGTCGGTGATTACGCGTCCGCTGACGTGGGGCGGCGGCTGTCATCGGGTGAAGGGCCAGAACTTCCATATCGCCAAGGGCCTTTATCTTTTCCATTTCGGCGGCGTGGACCTGGAATATCTGAGAGAGATTTCTGCCGAGCCGTCTCGTGTGGCCAACGGCTGGACGCGTCATCAGCTGAAGCGGCAGCGGGCGATTGAGAAGGTCAGCCGCGTCAAGGCCCGTCCGTGGGACAAGATTGTCGGGCCGGTCAGGCGTATGCAGACCCTATGCCGCCCGATTTTCGCCGTCAACAAGCCGACGACCTTCGGCCTCAAATTCGTCGCCCAAATCCCCGAACGCTTCCGCAACACAATATGATAAATCCCTGTTAACCAGAGATTGTTCCAAATTTTATGAAATATAAAATTCAAGAGATAATAGAATACATAATAGCCATTGTCGGAGATTTTGCCGAGAAATTTAATCTCACTGATCGGCAAGCATACCGATATATAAATTTCCACGATGGAATTTCGTTCATCCGGGAAAATTATGGCATTATGCACACTCTTGATTTTAAAGAAGCAGTGGACAGTGTGGCCATGTTCTGCAGAAAGAGAGGGGGACAATTATGATATTATATCACGGATCGAATATTGAGATTGAAAAGATAGACCTTGGAAAATCTAAGCCATTCAAAGATTTTGGACAAGGATTCTATCTTTCCGATAATGAACTTCAAGCAAAGGGAATGGCTCAGTTCAGGGCTAATATTGTCGGTGGTGAACCGGTTATTACAAAGTTTGAATTCAATAAAGAAGCTTTGCTATCTTCAAATCTAAAAGTTAAGATATTTGAGAATTATTCTGATGAGTGGGTTGATTTTATTATTGCTAATAGGGAAGGTTATGAAATCGACAAATGCGATTTCGTATATGGGCCGATAGCAGATGATAAAGTCGGGTTACAGTTGCGTAAATATAAGGATGAAGCGATTGACAAAAATCAGCTTTTGGAAAAACTGAAATATATGAAAGGTGTTACTTTTCACTATTATTTTGGGAGTGAAAAGGCAGTTAAATACCTGAATAGGATATGAGCAACGAGTTTAAATATTTGAAAGAAGGATTGACTTCAGATATCGTGGGCTTTTTGATGAAAGATTATAATCTTGATATGCAAGAGGCGTTGAATACGCTCTATGAATCAGAGACCTATTCGAAGATTTGTGAACCTTCCACTGCCCTTTATTACCAAGGGAGCAAATATGTATATTCTTATTTACAGAATGAACTGAGGTGTGGAACAGTAGGGTAAATTTCATCTGAGGATATGAAGAAGAATATCGGGGTTATATTTGCCGGGGGGACCGGGAGGAGGATGAATACGGTCTCGAAGCCGAAACAGTTTTTGGAGCTGAACGGCAAGCCGGTGATTATCTATACTCTTGAGCTATTTGACAACCATCCGGAAATTGACGGCATCTCGGTGGTTTGCCTGAGGGATTGGATCCCATATCTCGAGAAGCAACTCCGAAAGTTTGAAATCAATAAGGTCGGACGGATCGTGCCGGGCGGCGAAACCGGTCAGGAGAGCATATATAATGGCCTTGTGGCGGCAAAAGAAGAATATGGAGAGGATTGCAATGTGCTGATCCATGACGGCGTGCGGCCGCTTATCACCGAGCAGACTATCACCGACAACATCAAGGCCGTCAACGAATTCGGGAATTGCATTACGTGCGTGCCGGCGACAGAGACGGTGGTTGTGGAGCGTGGGGATGAGCGTCCTCTGATTCCTTCGCGCAAAGACACGATAATCGCCAGAGCGCCCCAATCTTTCCGGCTGCCGGAAATTCTCGATGCTCACGAGAGGGCACGGAGTGAAGGAAGGAAAGACTTTATCGACAGCTGCACGATGATGTCGCACTATGGCCACCGGATTCACACCATTATGGGCCCGATGGAGAATATAAAGATCACGACTCCAACAGATTTCTTTATCTTCCGTGCAATGGTAGAGGTGCATGAGAATCAACAGATATTCGGATTTTAAATGATTGAAAAATGATTAAGAATCGGATATTGAAGGAGGATTTGGATAAGTTTTCGCTGCCGGAAGAACTGGCCGAAAAGCTGAAGGGCGCGACGATAGTCGTCACCGGGGCGACGGGACTTATCGGGTCTGCGTTCGTCAGATGTCTGACATCGTTGAAGCAGGGAGTGAAGTTTATTCTGCCTGTCAGGAATCGAAATAAGGGTGAAGCTATATTTGAAGGGGAAACGGAAAATCTTGAGATTGTCGAGACGGGGTTGAAGGAATTTTTTGATAAAGGGGATTTTGATTGTGATTATATCATTCACTGTGCGAGTCCGACGAACGGGAAATTTATGACGGAGCATCCGGCTGAAACCTTTCTCTTGCCGATTGAAACGACTCGCGCTCTGCTCGATTATTCGCTTCGCCGGAAAGGGACGCATCCGGTCAAGGGTATCGTATATCTCTCTTCGATCGAATATTACGGCCGGATGACGGGAGACGGGGAGGTCCGGGAGGATGCACACGGATATGTCGATCCGCAGTCGGCCCGGAGCTCGTATGCGCTCGGGAAACAGGCGTCGGAATATCTCGGATATTGCTACGCGACGGAATATGGCATACCGTTCCGTTCGGCGAGGCTCACGCAGACTTTCGGCGCGGGCATTCCGAAAGAGGATAACCGTGTGTTCGCTCAGTTCGCGCGGAGTGTGATCGGGGGAAACGATATTGTCTTGCGGACCGAAGGAAGATCGGCCAAGCCATATTGCTACACGACAGATTGTGTCTCGGCGCTTATCTATATCCTCTTGAAAGGAGAAAATGGAGAGGCTTATAATGTGGCGTCACCGGGAACCTATGTGACGATCCGTGAATTGGCCGGGATGTTCCGGGAGATGTTTAATCCGGGTATTGAGGTGAGGGTCGAGCCGATAGAGAACTCCGGTTATGCGCCCGACACGCAAGTCAATTTAAATTCGGAGCGGCTGCAGGCGTTAGGCTGGCGGCCGCGATACGGGCTGCGCGAGATGTTGAAAAGGCTGGTGGCGGGGATGGAATGAAACCACTCGCTTCCGCTCGCGGCACGATAGCGAGGACGGAGGGGTTGTGGAGAAAAAACCACTCGCTTCCGCTCGCGGCACGATTAGCAAGGAGGGGAGATTAGAGGAGATTAAAACTTATGCAAAAATGGAAACGAGGCAAGAGCAGACATATATGGAGAAGCAAGAGCTGAAACACATGGAGAAGCAGGAGCTGACGACGAAAGGGAAGGAGGAGCTGACAATCAAGGAGAAGCAGGAGATAATCCTCGGGATTATGAAGGATATCGACAGGTTCTGCCGGGAGAATGATATTCCGTACAGCATTTCGAGCGGAACTCTGTTAGGGGCGGTGCGCCATGGCGGATTCATCCCTTGGGACGACGACGCCGACATGTTCATGCTGAGAGAGGATTTCGACCGGTTTGTCAAGATATACAAGAGCGACACATATCATTTGCTTTTCAACACGCGCACGGATGAGGAATTCTTCGCTTCCGGATATGCAAAAGTCAACGATCCGACGACGTTTATCGGCGAATCGCTGACGATGACTCACCTCGGAGTTTCGGTTGATATTTTCCCGCTCGATTATGTGCCGGAAGACGCTAAGGAGCGCAAGAAATATATGCACAAGGTGATGAGTATTCACAACCGTATATATCACCGCCAGAGGAAAGACCTTCTGTCGATCATCAAATCCTATCGCCATTCTCTGGACTGGTGGATGAACAAGATGAACGAGACGGTCCATAATCCTGAATATAAAGGGAACAGGCTTGTGGCACATATCGTCGGGTCGCAGAATTATCGGACAGTGATTGATAAGGATAGATTTAACTCGCTGACCGACATAAAATTTGAGGATCATTATTTCCGCGCGTTCAGCGACACTCACAGCTATCTGGAAATGGTTTACGGACCGGATTATATGAAACCTCGCGAATGGTCGCACAACACTAAAGTCTATAGAAAATGAGCAGTTGGATCGGAAGAGCCGCCGGCAGGATGCGTCAACAGTTTCATCTCATCCTGATGGGGCATATATTGAACCCTTTCTGGGGTGAGCGCGAGGCGCGCCGCAAACGCCGTTATAAGGCCACTTACGGCGCCGCGATGGGCTATCTGAAGCGATATGCGTCCAAGGTCAGGGAGATCAAGCCCGAGCCGATAGATATGAGTCCGGAACCCGAGCGGGCTTTCACGATATGGTATCAGGGCGAGGATAAGGCGCCGGAATTGGTGAAGGCTTGTTTCCGGAGCATGCGCCGCCACCTGAAACAGGAGCTTGTCGTGCTTGACGAAAACACGATATTCGATTGGATCAAACTCCCGGAGCACATCGTCCGGAAATGGAAAGAGGGGAAGATCCCGCACACGCAATTCAGCGACATCTGCCGCATCGAGCTTCTCTATGAGCATGGCGGATTGTGGTTTGACGCGACGGATTATGTGACGGCTCCCGTTCCGCAATTCATCATGGACGAAGATCTCTTCCTCTTCATGGCCGGGAGCAAGATCAGAGGCTCGTATGCGTTCATCCAGAGCTGCTTCATCCGCGGAAAGAAAGGGAATCCGGTTCTCGGAGTCTGGCGCGAAGCCAACAGCATCTATTGGAAAGAGGAGGATAGCAAAATCAATTATTTCATTCATCATCTTCTGTTGAAGCTCTCGGTGGATGTCAATCCTATTGCAGCAGAGTATTTCGCCAAGATGCCCAAGGTTGACCAGGATCCGACTCACGCACTTTGGGGCGACCATGCGAATGACGATTATGACCCGGAAGAGTTCAGCCGGCTCACCGCGGAGTCTTTCTTCCAAAAGACGAATTATAAGGACTCACGTCTGAAAGATCTCAAACCCGGATCGATAGCCGAATTTGTTTTGAAGAGTTGATTTGAAGGGCTATATTTTTTAAGAAAGATTCTGAAATGGGCTCTAAGATGAGAAAGCATGCTTATTTGATATTGGCGCATAAGAATTTCGGTCAGTTGCGGAAACTGGTCGAACTTCTCGACGATGAACGGAATGATATTTTTGTGCATGTCGATGCGAAAGCACGCGATTTCCGTCCCGAAGATTGGAAAGGTGTGACCAAGAAGTCTAAACTTATCTTTCTTCCCGAGCGGATAAAGGTCAATTGGGGCGGAGTCAGCATCATGCGCTCGGAATTGGCGTTGCTTAAGCGGGCCGTGGCTGAGGACCGATATGATTATTATCATCTTCTCTCCGGAATGGATCTGCCGATAAAGACGCAAGATGAGATTCACGCCTTTTTCGATTCTCATAAGGGTTATGAATTCATCAATCTCTGGGAGTTCAAGAAATCGACGCTGTCGCGTTTCCGTTATTTCACTATCTTCCCGGAAGGGGAGGGCAAGTTCAGGACGCGCATAGTCAATCATATCTTCAAGGGCCTGCAGATGGCTGTCGGCTTCAGGATTAACAGAGGAGTTGACTTCCGGTTCGGCTCACAATGGTTCAGCATAACCGACGGTCTTGCGCGCTATGTCGTCGGCAAAGAGGAATGGCTCGAGAAGGTCTTCCGGCATACGAGCACATGTGACGAGATTTTCCTGCCGACCTTGGTGGCGTCTTCGCCGTTTAAGGACAGGCTTTTTGTCAAGGAGGCCGTCAAGAATCAGAAAGAGGTCAACCGGGCCAATATGCGATTCATAGACTGGACGCGCGGCGAGAGCATCCGTCATCCATGGGTTTTCCGCGCCGATGATATGGCGCTTTTGGAGAGCGTGGAGCATTTGTGGGCGAGAAAATTTGACGAGACCGTGGATTCGGAGATCATCGACAGGATATATGATAAATTGAAGAGATGAAATATAAGTTTTACAGGGGATTGCTGAAGGCATTTGCTCATCTGCCGCTGAGGATGCTTTATCTTTTGAGCGATATCGCGGCCTTCGTCCTCTATAAGATTGTGAAATATAGGGTGAAGGTGGTGAGGAAAAACCTCGCTATGGCTTTTCCGGAGAAATCGGAGGATGAGCGATTGGTGATAGAGAAAAGGTTTTATCGCCACCTTTGCGATATATTCATAGAGTCGGCCAAATTGGCGCATATAAGCGACAAAGAGGTGGAGAAGAGAATCCGGGTTGTCGGAGAGGAATGTGTGAATGACGCGTTGGCCGAAGGGAAGTCGGTCATCATGATGTTGGGACATTTCGGGAATTGGGAATGGGTGACGGCCGCCGCGCGCAAGTTCCGCCCGGACGCAATCAGCTGCGAGATCTATCATCCTTTGAGGGATAAGGCTTTCGATCAGGTGATGCTCGATCTTCGAGGCCGGTTCGGAACCGAGAACATACCGATGTCACACACAGTTCGCCGGCTGTTGGAGATTCACCGTGACGGGAAGAATTTTGTCTGCGGATTCATAGCCGATCAGCGCCCTTTCACGCCGGCATTGAAGCATTGGGTGGACTTCTTAGGGATCGATACGGCATATGTCAACGGCGGCGAAGTCATCGGGACCAAAATGGGAGCGGAATTCGTATACGCCGAGATGATGCCCGAGAAAAGAGGGCATTATGTTTTGACGCTCAGTCGTTTGGAACCTCTCGCTGACGGTGAGGAAAATCCTTATTCGCGAGCGTATTTAGCGCGTTTGGAGGACAGCATCCGTCGGAGTCCCTCGAGCTGGCTGTGGAGTCATAACCGCTGGAAGCGGAAACGAGGGGAATAATCAAGAAGAAACAAGATAAATCAAGATGAAACATGGTTAATCAAGTTGAATCATGAAACAGCCTGAAGAATCATGAAGCGGCTTGAGGAATCATGTTGAAACTTGAACCAAAGGACATTTCGGAATGTTATAATAACGCAAGCGGCAATAAAAGAGCCGCTTTGGAAAAGAATCGGCTAAGGCCGGTTGAAGATATACCGCTATAAGCGTTCTGAAAAAGTTGTTATTGTTGTTTTAATTGAAGAATTCAGGCCGAAGTGATTTCGGCCTTTTTCGATTTTATGGGGTTGGCTTTAACGTCTGAATTTTCCAAACAAATCTTAAATAGACATCAAAGGGAAGGATTTTTAGTTAATATCCGTTAATTTCAGAAGTCCTTTTTAAACGAAAGTGTGTTTATAAAGTCAGAGGTTACAGAAACTTGAAAATGAAATATTAACCACCGGGCTTTCCAATCAGCTAATGTATATTTTTGATTGACAGCTCCATAAAAAAAGATATTAAGATATGAAGAAGATTATTTTCGGTATATCCCTCATGATGGCTCTTGCAGCCGCACCTTCAGCTGCGTTTGCAGCCGGCAATTCTCAGAAGCAGTGTGAGAAGGCAAACAAGGAATGTGTGAATGATTCTTGTCCGGAGAAAAAATGTTGCAAGAAAGACGGAGAGTTCCGTGGACATGGCAAGAAGGACGGCAAGAAATTTGACCGCGACGGCAGAAAATGTGGTGAACCCGGATTTTGTCACAAAGGGGAAGGCCACATGCACAAGGCCGGCAAAGGGGACCGCAGCAAAAAACTCTTCGAGGGTATCACTTTGAGCGACGCCCAGCAGCAGAAACTTGACGATTTCAACGCCAAGGTGAAGGCCGATCGCGATGCTGCAAAGGCCAAGATGAAGGAAGAGAAGCAGAAAATGCGTGAGAATGCAAAAAAAGATCGCGAACAATTCCGTGCCGAATATGACAAGGGTATCAGCGACATCCTGACTCCCGAGCAGTATGCTAAATATCAGGAGAATCAGAAAGCGATGCAGCTGAAGAAGGAAGAGAAGCGCGCGGCCAAGGAAGCGAAAATGAAAGCCCGCAAGGATAAGAAAGGTGAAAAGGGATGCTGCAAGGGCCCGAAAGACGGCAAAAAAGACCGCAAGCAGCAGGAGGGCTGAAAATAACCCAAAAAATCGATATATGTGATTATTAAAAAGGCGTCCGGATGTTCGGATGCCATTTTTGGTAAAAAATTATCGGAAAAGAGCGATAAATTTGGAATAAAGAAAAAAATATATTAACTTTGTGCCAGATTCGAGACCGGAGTGTAATCCGGCCCGGAGAAAAATAGGATTGGCTTATGGTGTAATGGTAGCACTACAGGTTTTGGTTCTGTCTGCCCAGGTTCGAATCCTGGTAAGCCAACACAAAGCGAAGAGCGAGATTCCTTTTGGAGTCTCGCTCTTTTCCTTTATGTCGATAATAAATCTGCGGGAGATTTTTCCGTCTTTCTGATTTTATAACATCAAATGATAGAGGTTAGATAGAAAATTTTTTATGTGAAGAGACAGAATTTTGAGGGGACAGTGCCTAATGGAAGTTTATAGAACTCCATTGAAGAAGTCGTTACTCTCCATATTCCTCATATTCTCCCCAGGCCTCTTTCTTCCAATTTTCCAAATATTTATCCATTTTGGCTTTAAGTTTTTTATACTTGGCTTTGTTAGATTTGTCAAGGGGCGGGATATCCATGTCTTTATCTCCATAGTCGGCAGCCGCAAGGGTAAATAGAAAGACGAACGCGGGTTCATCATCGAGACTCTCCAAGTCGTTCATTTTTTCTAATTTCTCAGGGTCAGAATAGATGTCATCGACATAATCCATCATCTCGGAATAGTCTTTTTGAGTCAGAGATGTCGGATCTTTCTCAATTTTCTCTGCAATAGCTTTGTAGTCCGGAGTTCCGCATGAAACCAAAGAGAGGCTTATCAATGCTACGAGTCCAAAAATAAATTTCTTCATGTTTGTTTTAGATTAATTGAAATAAGTAACTCTTTAAAATTAGTTTATATCATCAGTAACTCAGAGTGAAACACTTTCTTTTTGAATCTTTTGAGCATCTTTTAATTTTAAACATCAGTCACTTAGCCCGCTAAGCTCCTTCATTTAAAAATTAAAACCTGTTTCAAAATATTTTAAAAATAAAGTATTTCTAATTTTCAAGAGTTACTTATATTTTTGCAAATATAGCAAGCCTCAGATGTTGAAAAAAATTTAATTCGATTCAAATTGATTCAAATTGCAAAATTCGGCTCCAATACGGTGACCTCCGGACATAGCAAATTAGACCCCGTTTCATAAATTTTTAAAAATTTATGAAACGGGGTCTAATTTGAAACGGGTTCTCTCAGTCATTTACGATGACGAGAGAGTAGTTCTTCTTGCCGCGCTGAAGAAGGAGGTATTTTCCGGAGATAAGATGATCGGAATTGACCGTCATCGCCGGGTCGGTCACCTTCTCTTTGTTGAGGCTGACACCATTTCCCTGGACCATTTTGCGAGCCTCACCTTTCGAGGGGAAGACTTTCGTGTGGGTCGCTAAAAGCTCAAGGAGCGGAATGCCGGCGTCGAGGTCTGCTTTGGCGACAGTATAGGTCGGAACGCCCTCGAAGAGGTCGAGCAGAGTCTTTTCATCGAGTTTCATCAGCGCTTCTTTAGCCTCGTTGCTGAACAGGATTTTGCTGGCTTCGACCGCTGCCTCATAGTTCTCTTTTCCGTGGACCATTTCTGTCACTTCCTTGGCCAGACGTTTCTGGAGGGGGCGTTTGCCCGGATCCTGGGCATGTTCGGCCACGAGTGCTTCGATCTCTTCCTTGGTGAGGAAGGTGAAAATTTTCAGATATTTCTCGGCGTCGGCGTCGCTGACGTTGAGCCAGAACTGATAGAATTTATAGGGAGAGGTATAGCGGGCGTCGAGCCATACGTTGCCGCTTTCGGTCTTCCCGAATTTTCCGCCATCGGCTTTAGTGATGAGGGGGCAGGTCAGAGCGTAAGCCTCACCGCCCTCCGTGCGGCGAATAAGCTCGGTACCCGTTGTTATATTGCCCCACTGGTCACTTCCACCGAGCTGCAGACGGCAGTTTTTCTCGCGATAGAGATTGAGAAAATCGTAGCCCTGCACAAGCTGATAGGAGAATTCCGTGAACGACATACCCTGCTGACTCTCGCCACTCAGACGTTTTTTCACCGAATCCTTGGCCATCATATAATTGACGGTGATATGTTTGCCTACGTCGCGGATAAAGTCGAGGAACGAGAATGGTTTCATCCAGTC
>CAYQQG010000005.1:0-32886 GCA_964419535.1 uncultured Sangeribacter sp. | reverse complement strand
CGGGAGGAACCGGCATACCCAACAGATTCATTTCAGCAAGGTTAGCACCTTTGCCGCCGAGCAGGTTGCGCATCTCGGCATTACCTTCGGCTTTACCGTTGCCGAATGTATAAATCTTTTGTGCCATTTAAATTTTATATTAGATTAAGACTTGTTTGTCGAAATATTTTGGATTACCAAAGGAGAGATTTTGCCTGTGATTTGCAAAGATAATAAAATTTTATCAGTTTTCATAATGAACGCTTTCAAAATAACTGCTTTCAATTATTTTTTTCTTATATGAGTCTTACGGCAGAGTTTAATCATATGTTTTCTTATGCCAATTTCATGGATCAACTGCTTAGACCCCGTTTCATAAAATATTAAAACTTTTATGAAACGAGTCCTATAATAAAACTCTGACATGGATAAAAATTATCGTGAAAGGTCCTGTTAAATATTCAGCAAACCTATGTCAAAAATCATAGGTTTCATGTAGCAATCAGATCAGATCAATAATGATTGAATCCGTAATCATAATCCCCTTCTCCGAAACTTTCAAAAATTTGTCTTGTGTCAACTCGAGGTTCCCCTCTTCCAACGCTTTTTGGGCATTTTTCAATAAATTTTTAAAGTTCGATTCGCCGAATTCCTCTTCAAAAAGTTTCAGCGACAGACCTTGCCTGAGTCGCAATCCGAGCATAATGCGTTCCTCCATGCGCTCCTCGACCGTAAGCTCCTCCTTAGCGATTTGATAGATTGACGTAGAATTTTCTTGTTTTATTGGCGCATATTCCGAAAGATAGCCTTTTATATCTGCTGGATTTGATTTTCGGATTTTAAACCCGTCAAAACTGTGCGCAGAGGGTCCGATCCCTATATAAGGACGTCCAATCCAGTATCCATAATTGTGCTTAGAACGGAATCCGTCAAGAGAATAGTTGGAAATCTCATATTGTTCATAACCACATCCCTTGAGAAAGCCGATAATGTCGGTGAACATCTTATCGGTTATCTCCTCCGAGATCGGTTCGATTTTCCCTTTATTGCGCAAAAAAGTCAGTGCTGTCCCCTCTTCATACATTAATGAGTATACAGATATATGCTGAGGGTGGATCTCTTTCATTTTTTCTAAATCCGCCATAAGATCCGCTTCTGATTGACCGGGTAATCCGAATATAAGATCTGCGCTTACGTTCCCGATCTCATCTATTAGTAATCTCAATGCTTGTTCGGCCTCATGTCCGGTATGGCGTCTGCCTATGAATTTCAAAAGTCCGTCATTAAATGTCTGCACACCAATGCTGACTCTATTGACACCGGAATTCTTCCAAGTACGGACCTTTTCCAATGTGATGTCTTCAGGATTGGATTCAATGGTAAATTCAAATTTTTCAGAAAAAGATGATTGAGAATCCAAAAGTGACATGAGCCTATATGCAAATTCAGAGAAAACGGAATCCGGAATTATAGACGGTGTGCCTCCACCGATATAGATAGAGGTAATTTGGTGACCTTTCCACTCGTCGGATCTTAACCTCATTTCATTGAGGAATGCATCAATCAGCCGCGGCCAATCCGCAATCCTCTCCCCCCCGCTGTAAAAATCACAATATAGGCATTTTGAGTGGCAGAAAGGGACATGAAAATATAAAGATAATTCTTTCATTGAGCAGGATTTTGTGAACTCTAAAATTTGTTTATCCAATATTTGACTCAAAGCGAAATAAATTCTTTTTATGATACAGGCTCTATAAGTATATCATCTAAAGAATATGAATCTATACAAATTTAACTGAATTTATTAAGATTTATTAAGATATTATCATTATATTTGCGTTTATTTGAGAAAAATATCGGTTATGGCAGATAAAAAGCAATCAAAAGAAATGAAAATTCACGGTGAAGGCGGTAAAATCAATTATGATAAAATTGTCGAGGAACGTGCCGCGCATGTTTTTGATGTCATGCGTTCACGATCAAGCGATGAGGACATGAAAAGACTTCGCGAAGCATTTGAATTTGCACGCGAGGCCCATAAGACGCAGAAGCGGAAAAGTGGCGAACCTTATATCCTTCATCCAATAGCCGTAGCCGATATCGCAGCTTCTGAAATAAATCTTGATGTCAATTCCGTGATTGCTGCATTCCTTCATGATGTTGTTGAGGACACACCTCATACAATCGATGAGATACAGAATCTGTTTGGAGATGATGTTGCTTTTCTTGTCAGGGTGCTTACGAAGCAGAAGAAGGAGAAATATGAGATGTCGAAGCAACTCGACAATTTCAAGCAGATGCTTAATTCAGTTCAATATGATATCCGGGCTCTGCTTGTGAAATTGTCTGACCGTCTTCACAACATGCGTACACTCTCATCGATGCGCACGGACAAACAGATGAAAATTGCCGGAGAAACCGATTATTTTTACGCACCGCTCGCCACTCGGCTCGGGTTATATGATGTCAAAACCGAACTTGAAAATCTGTCGTTAAAATTCCGATGTCCACAGGAATATGCAATGCTTGAGCACAGGATTCATGAGGATGAGGCTGCAAATCGTGATAAATTGCGTGTTTTCATCGATGAAATAAGCGTTCTTTTGGCTTCAAACGGAATCAAGGCAAGAGTTTTTTACGAGTATCGTCGGCCATATTCATTATGGCGTAAAATGCATAAATATGGTGACGATTTCGATCATCTGAAATATCGCCATTTCGTCGAGATAGTTTTCAAAGAAGAGGAAGGGATGTCGGAAAAAGAGATGGTGTTGAGAATATACTCCCTTCTGACAGACAGATTCAAGGAGAAACCCGGCGGAATCTCGAATTATATTGATTCCCCAAAAGAAAACGGCTATCAAAGTTTTCATCTGAAACTTCTTGCTGATTATGGAAGGTGGGAAGAGGTTCACATCTGCAGCGAGAGAATGGTTCGCAATTCCCGCTTCGGTTGTCTTTCAGATCGATCGGAAGGAAATATACGCCGTTGGATCAATAAGTTCAGGGGGGTGCTTAAAGATATAGCCCAGCATGGACAGGACGGCAGTAATTTCATTGAGAATGTGGTCGCATCATTTTATAATGATGACATCATGACTTTTTCGCCTCAAGGAAAACCTGTGATTTTGCCTCAAAAGGCCACTCCTATTGATTTTGCATATGAGATTCATTCCGAGCTCGGTCGTCACGCCAAATACTGCAGGATAAACGGTCGGTTGGCGTCAATTAAACAACCTCTTCATCGAGGCGATATAGTCGAGATATTCACGGATCCTGAATGTCATCCCGAACCGGATTGGCTCGATCACTCGGTGAGCTATAAGGCCCGGAGAGCGATCACATCTTATCTGGCGAAGGTCAAAAAACCGGAATTTGAACGGTGTGACCACTGTCATCCTATTCCTGGTGAGGAAGTAATCGGTTTCAAAAATCCCGACGGGAAGATCACGGTCCATAAGCGCGATTGCAGCGTGGCCATTAAGCTTGCATCCCAACAAGGAGACAATATCGTTGCGGTGAACTATAAAGCGGATGAGACAAAATATCCGATCGAACTGACAATCACGTGTATTGACAGACCCCACATGATTATCGACATAATGGATTGTATAAGTAACAAACTTGCTCTCAGTGTTGAAAGTCTGAATACATCCACTCATGATTTCATAGTGACCCTTAAGCTACGGCTTGGCGTTCATGACTTCACTGAAATCCAGACGATCACGGCGGCCATTAATGCTATTCCGGATGTAGAGGAGGTTAGAGCCGTGACTCTTAACTGATTGGCAAGAGACTTAGACGCCTTTTGCATAAATTATTCCTTTTACATAAATTATTAATGCCGGGGGCGTAGTGATAATTTTTGTTGAAAGAGGTCTTATATACTAAGAATTTTGGTTAACAACCACAAAACAGTTTTTCTATTTGGTTGTTGAAGGCGGTTTCCGGAAGTTCGTGAGAAAGCCAATTGAGACTGAAGCCTCGCCGTTCCATTCCGCGGAACCATGTCATCTGTCGTTTCGCAAATTGATGTATAGCGGTTTCAAGCCCTTTGAACATTTCTTCATAGCTTATTTTACCGGTAGCGTACAACGTGACAAATTTATATTCGAGTCCATAATAGATAAGATCGTCTTCAGAGATTCCGCTCTTTAGAAGACCTTTGATTTCGTCCACCATTCCTTCTTCAAGTCTTGTGTGGAGTCGTTCGGTAATTCGGCGGCGTCGTTCTTCGCGGGGTATATCAACAGCAATGATGAGGGAGTTTAATTTTTCCGATTTTTTGCGATCTGATTTTTGTGCTTCGTCCGGATGTTCCTTATAATATTCTTCAATCTCAATGGCACGGATCATGCGTTGACGTGTATCGATGTCTGTCTTATTATGGAGAATCTTATATGTTTTGAGAATTGCAATGAGTTCTTCATCTGCTTTATTACTCAACTCTATTCTCAGCTCTTTATTCTCAGGCACTTCCGGCATGATCAGCCCTGCGAGGGCAGCTTCGAGGTACATGCCCGTGCCTCCACAAATTATCGGAGTTTTGCCGCGTCTCAGAATATCATCATATGCGTTGCGAAAGCATTGCAAATATTTGTGAAGGTTGAATTTTTCTCCCGCCGGCACGATGTCAATCAAATGATAAGGTACATCACCGTATTCTGAAAGATCTTTCCCTGTTCCTATGTCCATTCCTTTATAGACCTGGCGCGAGTCTGCGGATATGATTTCTCCATTGAACAGACGTGCCGCGCTGACTGCACGGCGGGTTTTGCCGGAAGCCGTCGGCCCGGTGATCGTTATTGACTCGTATTTCATTGTTAGGGAATAGGACTTGTTCTAAACAGTTTTTTATTCTATAGTGTTCAGCGGCTGACATTATTGGGCTTGCCCCTGAATAATTTCTTAATACTATAAAATCTTGTGTCGGAATTGAACATAGCCACTTTTATCCATTTATCATCCTGGAAATCAAGATCAGAACGGCGGACATCGTGAAGATTGAAAGACGGGTTATAAGATTTAATCTTGTTCTTTCTCCGGCCGTCCTCATCGAAAATTTTCTCAGTGAGGATAATTGTGGCAAGCCTTGAAATGTCGGTAGCCGTCATCAAGTTGAAGCGGCTCGGGGTCCTGGAGTATATTTTTTTAACTTCTTCAAAATCCATCCACTCCCCTTTCATTTCCATATTTTTGTAGTCTTCGGGTTTGCCGGGAAGAAAATAGAAATACCTCAAAAGGGAATGATTTGACAGGTCAGCGCTTTTTCTTCCGTAAAAGAATCTGAGATCTCCGTCTCTGACACCTGTCATCTTCTGGATAATATTCTTCACTTCGGGGAGCGGAATGCCGTTGACGCTTCTTTTGGTTACAAAAGGAGTGTTGATGACTTCTCTGTAATCCTGTTGTTTATCAGCATAATGCTCGTCAAGATAAATGCTGTTGTCGCAGATGACGTAATAGCGGATATATGTTTTTGCGGTCATATCCTGAAGTTCTTCAGGAGTTATGATCATATCGCTTTCTTTGAGGTCAAGATAAAGATTGTAATAACGATAAACGAAATAAAGTTCATCGAATACGAATACAATTATGTAAAGCCATTGGAACACATAAGAGTCACGTCGGCTTACGCTCAGTTCGATATAAATGAAAAGATAGTAGGTCCAGACTATAACTGCAATGACTCCAAAGACGATTGCGAGATTCTTAAGCTGATATGCTGATTCATAACGGAATATCCGGCCATTTTTGCCGGTTTCATATAAATCCCCGGCTTTAAGTCCACAATTGTCACATAGCCGAATCCGGTTCCTTTTGAAATATATAATTGTCAGGGTTACACAGGAAATAGGCGTGACAAGAAGAGAAGGAAGATATGGATCGTTGATGAATTCCAATTCCTGAGGGAGATGCACAACGTTCAGAAGAGAAAGCAAATTCAGAACGACTGTGACGACGGTATAGTTGATGACGGAATACATGAGTGCATATATAACAACCATGCATTTGTTCCCATTATGGACACGATTGTTATACATCATTCCGTAAAGGAAACCTGCCGCCAGAATTGCAATTATCGGAGAGGCATAAAACGGCAGTATATGGGAGAACGCCATCATCGCTATCAGCACGAGCAAGCCGATAGACAGGTTCTTCCAGAAGGAATATAATTGATAACTATTTACTTTCTGTAAATCTTCCATTTAGAACAGGATCAGTCAATCTGATTTTTTCTATATGATTTCTCTCCATTTTATAAATGAGGTTGAGAATCCCGAGACTTCCATTTTTGTCGGAATCAAAGTCTTCACTTCATTTATATCCGTTCAAAATCAAATCCAAAAGTATGGCTTTCGTTTGAATCAGTGGCTTGGAGGTATTCAGTCACAAAATTAAGCATAATTTTTCAGATAATGAAATGTTTATCTGAAAAATTATGCTTATGAAATGTTAAAAATGAATCCGGTCTTAATCCTTATTCTTAGGAAGATTTATTTCTTAAGGTTTGAATCAAGGAAATTCACGACTTTATCGAACAAGCGAGCTCTCGCGTTGCACATTCTCAGACTGTGCTCAAAACCTGTAAAAGACATCATATCAAATAGTTTGCCTTCAAAATTTAGTTTTGAAGTATATTTCAGAGTGTTATAATAATGCACATTGTCATCTGACGTGCCGGACATGATCAGAAGACGGCTGTTCAGATTGTCCGTATAGTTCATTGCGGAAGCGGAATCATAGCCGGCCGCGTTTTGCTGAGGTGTCTTCATATATCTTTCGGTATAGATCGAATCATACCATCTCCAGTCTGTCACAGGAGCCATCGAAACGCCGCATTTGAACTTGCATTCCGGATTTGTCAGTTCCATCAGGGTCATATATCCGCCATAGCTCCATCCGAAACATGCTGTGCGCTCGGAATCGATATAAGAAAGCGAGGAGAAGGCGGCGGCTCCGGCCAATTGGTCTTTGGTTTCGTATTTGCCCAGGTCACAATATACGGCATTGGCCCATTCGCGCGAGCGATTTCCGGTTCCGCGTCCGTCGACGGCTGCGACAACATATCCCTGAGATGCAATATAGAAAATGCCTTCCATTCTCCAACGGTTTAGAACTTCCTGAGAATCCGGGCCATTATATTGATACATTAACAGAGGATATTTCTTGGAAGCGTCAAAGTCGGACGGTTTTATGATATAGGCATTCATATCTTCCCCGGCCGCGTTTTTGACTTTTGTAAATTCCATTTTTGGAGCTGAGGCATATTTGGACGCGTATCCGGCATTATCCTCCACGGTCAGAATTTTGCTGCCTGAAGCGGAATAGATTTCGTAGCACGGCGGAGTGGTCGAATTGCTGTAGGAGCGAAGGTAATAATCGAAATTTTTGCTGAACCACGCGCTTTCAAATCCCTCCTTGTTATGAAGAAGTTTCAAATTCCCACGGTTATCCACTGAGGCGATATTGCGGTTAATGGCACCGAGTGATGTCGTCTGGATATAATATTTGCCCGAGCGGGAATCATGTCCGTAATATTCAGTGACATTGAACTCTCCTTTAGTCAGTTGCTTAAGTAGATTGCCCGAATAATCATATTGATAAAGATGACGGTAGCCGGATTCTTCAGAACCGATCAAAAAAGAAGAAGTGCCGTAATCTACCATTTGATAAGCCTGAGGAGACAGCCATGCCTTGGATGACTGTGTGAGTATTCGTTTTGCAACGGTTGAAGCCGGGTTGACTTTATATAACTGAAGATTATTTTGGTCACGGTTTAGGATCATCACCATCAGATCCTTCCCCTGGCCGTCAAATTCCATTGAAGGGACATAGTCGGTCTCCCCTATCGGAAGATCCATTTTCTTCATTGTCTTGGAGTTCAGGTCAAAGGAATGCACGCTGACGATTGAATTTGGATAACCGGCCAATGGGTATTTATAAGTATAGCTCTCCGGGTATGGATCTCCGGTTGGATCATCGTCACAGAAACTGCGGTAGTTGTCAAAGCTGTATGCCGGAACATTGCGTTCATCGAATCTGACGAACGCAAGGAGATTGTCATCACCGCTCCAACGGATTGTGTTTAGAACGCCGAATTCTTCTTCATACCCCCAATCCGGAGTGCCATAAATGATTTCATTGCGTTTGCCGTCCGAGGTTATCGCGTTGTCGTTGCCATAATCAAGATTGGCAACGAATATGTTATTGTCGCGCTGATAAGCCACACATCGTCCGTCGTGAGACATCACGGCGCCTTGCTGGGCTCCTTTTGTCGAAACGCGCTTCATGGTCATTCGTGCAATATCATAGACATAGTATTCAGCGCGGAATGTATGGCGATAAATTTTTTCAACATCATTCCAAAGAAGAATATATTTCTCATTTTCCGAGATTGAATAACCCTCAAAATCAGAGATTTTAACATCTCCTTTTATGTTGTCGACGCTGAATAGAGTCTTGATTTTCTTTCCGGTCTTATATGAGAAGACTTCTATTGATTTTTCATCGTCTGAGATGCAGCTATAGGATTGTCCGTCGGCAAGAGGAATCATTTCCTTTACACCTTTGGGCGCGGAAATTTTCACATCGCAGTAATCGTCAATTGTCAAATTGACTGCGTCAGCGGACGCAATTCCGCAAATTATAGCTAATTGGGTGAGTATTATTGGTTTTAGTTTCATGGTAGGATTTTACAAGGATAGTTTATCAGTCATCACCCTTCCATCCGGGATGTTTATTAGGGCAATGGTTAAAAAACTTGGTTTTATGTTTTTTTGTACATCCGAGTCTTTCAAGCTATTAAAAAATCCCGGGAATCCTTCGTCAATTGGAGGATTCTCGGGATGAATGTAATATTTTAATCAATATGCGCGTGCGAAAAGAACCCGGCGTTCGGAAGGTTTGCCGGTCACCATGCATTTCCCGGGTGTCTGATCACCGTCCAAGGGTATGCAGCGGATAGTGGCTTTGGTCTCATTCTTAATCTTCTCTTCGGTTTCGGGTGTACCGTCCCAATGCGCGAGTATGAAACCGCCTTTTTCGATCTGTTCTTTGAATTCATCGTATGTGTCGACAGTATATGTCATGTCGTCGCGATACTTCTTCGCTTTTTCAAACAGATTTTTCTGAATATCTTCAAGGAGGCCTGAGATATGGTCGGCGATGCCGTCGAATGCGACAGTCTCTTTTTCGAGTGTGTCGCGGCGCATCAATTCAACGGTTCCGTTTTCAAGATCTCTCTGTCCGATTGCGAGACGGACAGGAACACCCTTGACTTCATAATCTGCAAATTTGAATCCCGGTCGCTTATTGTCTGCATCATCATATTTGACACTGATTCCTCTTTTCCGAAGTTCCTCAAGCAGGGGCATTACCTTTTCTGTGATAGCAATGCGGCCTTCGTCATTCTTATAAATAGGAACGATTACGACTTGAATCGGAGCGAGATGCGGCGGAAGAACGAGACCATTGTCGTCAGAATGTGTCATGATAAGCGCTCCCATGAGACGTGTGCTGACACCCCATGAATTTGCCCAGACATATTCGGGCTTGTTCTCTTTGTTGACAAATGTCACGTCGAAAGCCTTCGCAAAATTCTGCCCCAGATTGTGGGAAGTTCCGCTTTGAAGAGCTTTACCGTCCTGCATAAGAGCCTCGATTGTATATGTATTGATTGCGCCGGCGAAACGTTCTGATTCGCTCTTGACACCGGTGATAACGGGCATCGCCATATAGTTTTCGGCGAAGCGTGCGTAAATATTGATCATTTCGACGGTGCGGGCTTCAGACTCTTCGGCCGTCGCGTGAGCGCAATGGCCTTCCTGCCACAAGAATTCAGCTGTGCGAAGGAACATGCGTGTGCGCATCTCCCAGCGCATTACGTTGGCCCATTGGTTGACAAGAATCGGGAGATCGCGCCATGAATGGATCCAATTCTTATAAGTGCCCCAGATGATCGTTTCGGAAGTCGGACGAACGATGAGCTCCTCTTCGAGTTTGGCGGCCGGATCGACAATGACGCCGTTGCCGTCAGGATCATTCTTCAGACGATAGTGAGTGACGACTGCACATTCCTTTGCGAAGCCCTCGACATGTTCCGCTTCGCGGCATAGATATGATTTCGGAATCAACAGTGGAAAATATGCGTTCTGGATTCCGGTTTCCTTAAACATAGTGTCGAGAGTCTGCTGCATCTTCTCCCATATCGCATAGCCGTATGGTTTGATGACCATACATCCGCGGACAGCGGACTGTTCGGCCAGATCAGCTTTTACTACAAGTTCGTTATACCATTGAGAATAGTTGTCCGAACGTTTAGTAAAGTTTTTTAATTCTTTTGCCATATTTTGTTTAGGTTATTTCAATTTTTTAGGAACATATCCCATCAACACTGCCGAGGCTGAAGTTTTTTTCAGAGTTGCACGAATCTCCGCGGAAGTGTATTGTTCAAGATAATGAACGGGTTTTTATCTAAGACGTTCAGATTCCTGAATTTTCTTTCTGTCCGATTCTATTCTTTGATAAGCCATTGCGACTGAAATCATTGAAATGAAAGGAGCACATATCATGGATGACCAGCTAATGCTTCCTCCATCAAAATTCTGATAGGCAAGAAACGCCGCGTCAATTATAGTGAAAATGATCGTCAATTCGGAAATCAAGCATAACCTCTTTTGCAATTTGAGATTCTTGAAAGAAAAAATTGCAATAAGCGGGAGGATAGCCGAAAGAATGGAAATGGCAAAGAGATACCATGTTGAGATTGATCCGGGATGTTCGGCACCGGTTGGCTGGCCTTCCGGGAAAATTCCAAGTGCCGTGAAATTGAAAGTGACATCAGGAGTCTGAATCTGACCGAGTGATACAAACGAAAAACAACCCATCAGCACGACCGCCACAAGCAGCAGGACTGATTGCCAACGCTGGATAACCATTTTGTATAATTTATTATATTAGTAATAGTTAAGGCTCCGAAAACCGATGAAAATAACCGTTAAAGAGCCGAAAACAATAATTTTTTACAAAAATAATATTTTTCAGTCACATGGCAAAAATATTATTTCTCTAAATGTTTTCATTTTTATCTGAATCCGGACAAAATCCCCGGACCCCGTCACATAAATATTTGCGACGGGGTGAATTGAAAATCGATCAATAGAAAAGCGTTTCAATCATTTCCGAGGGATTTCATCATATTCGAAGGATTCAATCGATTTCAAGAGATTCAATCATTAGGGGGAGCAAATGCTTATAATCTGAGCTTATTTCAATCCCAAGCAAGATTTGACTTAATTTTTGAAGTTGAGAATCCCGATCAAGAGGTGCGTTGGAGATAATCTTTAAATTCTTGAGATCTCTTATTGTTTCTTTTTGGTTATTTACCAGAAAATTCAGATAGGAAGAGATCATAAGTGTGCAGCTCATCTCCTCAACATCCGTGTCGCGGATTTCATCTTTTTCCTGATTAGATTTGGCCCCGTTTTCGATATTCCCAACAGAATCTGCAATGCTCGCATTGAGCGAAAGAGACGCGAGATACATCTCCGCGACATCAATGGATGGCCGGAGCATCTTCAACATTTTTGTAACGTTTTCCTTTGAGGTATCGTTCCGCAGCTCTTTGGCAATGAAAAGATAGATAACCTCCGGGTTTTCGGGAGCGATATATGCGGCGCGTTCGAGAAATTTTGCTTTTTTCCCGTCCGGAGAGAGATAGTTCCAGCCATTGACCTCGAACCGTGCGAGCGGAAGAAGATAGTCCAGATTATCCTTATCCTTTCTGTATAACATCAGCAGAGCATCCCGGCTTTCGACTGGATACGTGTTCACCTTCTTGGAAATGCTTACAATCTTTCGGGCAAGCCATTCATCTTCCGGCGCTAAAGTGAAGGCTTCCGTCAGAATATCCAATGCTTCATGGCTTTTGCCGGCATTGTGCATCGCACAACCGATTTTCTGGAGGCAGAAAGCCTTCCATTCATCCGTGTCCCCGGCATTCATAAGCGAACGGAAAAGTGAGATCGCATCTTCCATGAATCCCTGCCGGTAATAAAATTCGCCGACAGAAGATAGAATCTCCTTTTCAGCAAACATATTCCCTATAATCGGCCATTCGTCAAAAGACAAGGCCTTTTTGAATGGGTTTCTGAATTCGGAGCGAAGCCTGAAGAAAGAGAAGAATCTGAAAAGTACCCTTGCATAATTATAACACTCCATGTCAAACTCAGGAGTGGACGTATGCAAAGTCATGGATTTGAACTCCTCAGTCAATTCTTTTGCTTGAGCTTCAAATGTTGATCTGAGAAGATTTCGGGCCGATTCCGGAAGGCGGCTGAGATTGCTGACCATTGCGAACTTGTCTGAGTCACAAATCGCCTCGTTGATAGAGAACATTTCTATGAGTGGATTCATTTCTTCAGGAACTCCCAATCGTTCAGCTTCCCAAAGAGAGAAAGGACGGAACCAGGAATCTATATCATTATAAAAGAAATTGTTGCTCGCCTGTTCAAACATGGACAACATCATGTCCGCACCGTTTGATTGCATATTGTTCAGCCTGCGGAGTTTTTTCTCCAGTCCGGTCTTTTCCAACATTTTCTCCCATTCCGGGTTCTCCTCGAGAAGTTCAATGTCTATGTTTCCGTCCGCATTTTTTATTTTGTTTACGAAATCAGGACCGAAATTCTTTATATCAGGTATTATCTCATTCTTGATTTTTTTAAGATAATTGAGGCCTCCTCTTGCTTTGACGAGAGAATAGATGACTTCACGCATCCTTGTATAGAATGTCAAGTCATCGGCCATCGTTTCGAAACGTTCGGCAATTCGCGGATCTGATGAAATTCTTTTAGGATATGTGTCAAGAATAAGCGCGATGCCGATCAGTGCCCTTGCGCGTATCTTTTCGTCTGAGGTCCGGCTTTCGATGGAGAGCAAAGCGACAAATTTCGTACGGTCGTAATTATTCAAAAGCCCCATAATCAAAGCGCTGACGATGACGGCCCTGAGTGAAAATGAGATGTCGGAATCCGTGGCGACATTTATAATTGATTCAATGTCAATATTGCTTTTGAGCGGAGACATAGTCCAGATTATGGAAAATATATCCTGTAAAGATATATTTTTGGCTGTAATGCAGTTCCGATATTCATCCGAGGATTTGTCACAAAGCTGTTGAGCCGCGTCGGCACTGAGAAATCTTCCCAGGGCCTCAGAGAAATTAAGCCCTGAAAATTCGGCGAGCCGTGCGCGTGTATAAAACAATTCCGATGAGTCCTCAATCTTTGATTTTCTTTCAGTCTCTTCCGCCAAATTGCAAATTTCTTCACGAATATCACTCAAAACTTTTGAACGTTGAGGATCGGGCACTCCCTCTTTCAGATATTTCAAAAGATAGGTGTATGTATCCCGAATTCTGTCAGTCCTGTCCGCAATACTGAAATCCTTGGATTTAGAGAATGTATCCTTGAGGATTTGTATTGCGTCTAAGATCTTTCCTTCTTTTATTTTATAAATTATTTCAGTTTTAATACATGATTTTTTCCCCATGATATTAATAATATTAATATTATAAATATTTCTAATTCTAAGAGTCGTAAATATCAGCGATAAATTAACGTTATATTGAGTAACAAATATTGCGCCGAAAAATGTTAATACCCCGATTCCGTAGAAGATTATTTGCGGAACCGGGGCATAATATGAATTACGCTTCTTTATATAAATTACGATCCTCTCTATATATAAATTAAGAACCTTTCTATATATAAATTACGATCCTTTATTTAAATGTGTTTATGTCTATCTTAAATCACCAAATCTGCGGATTACATGAAGAGGATTTATCGGAGATCGTTAGGCGAGTTCGGTCTCAATGGACTCTATTGCCTTAGCGAGATCCGGCATTATAGGAATTCTCTCTTCAATAGCCGCGATTCCGTGGAGAACGGTTCCGTGTCTTCGGTTAAGCCTTCTGCCAATAACCGTGCTTGACAGACCAATCAATTTATGGCTTAGGTACATAATTATCTGGCGCGCATCGTTGATGTCCCGCATACGGTTTTTTGAGAACAGAGCATCCGGATTCAGATTGAAGTGTTCCGCTACGGTCTCAACGATCATGTCGAAATTGACCGGACGTTTTTCAATCATGGTGATTGTGTTCTTCATAACCTCCTTGGCCAGTTCCACTGTTATCGGCGTGTTGAGATTGATTGAGCGTGTCAGCACGCCCATAACCACACCTTCAATCTCACGGACAGAGGAGACAGCATTGTCTGCGATATAAGAGATCACTTCTTCCGGAAGGTCAAGACCATTCTTGTCGGCCTTGAACTTAAGTATTTTTTTTCTCAGTTCGGCGTCAGGCTTGGGAAGTCGTTCTGTCAGGCCCCATTTGAACCTGTCGATCAGACGGTCCTCGATTCCGTCAAGTTCCATAGGTGGCCGGTCACATGTAAAAACCAATTGGCGCCCGTTCTGATGCAGATGATTGAAAATCGGGAATAATGCTTCGGTTGTGCGAATCTTACCCGCAATTTCCTGAAGGTCATCCATCAGAAGGACATCAAGCTGCATGAACCAGTTGATGAACTGAGGAATAGTCTTCTTTATTGTTGCCTGAGCATAGAGATGTTGAAATTCTCTGGCTGTTGTATACAGGACTTTGGCATCGGGATTTCGTTCCTTAACGCGTATTCCTATAGCTTGAATGAGATGTGTTTTGCCGACACCGACATCACCATACAAGAAAAAAGGATTGAAATTGCTGTTTCTCGGATTGTCAGCAATATTTGATGCTATTGTCATGGCCAACATGTTGGAATGACCTGAACAATAGTTCTCAAAATTATATACCGGGTTCAGTTGTGAGTCTATTCTTGAGTTTCCCGGGGTGTCCTTTTGTGCGGCGATGGCCGAACGTTCGATTTTGTTTCCGACAGCCTTGCTTCTTCTTGATTCTCCGAGCTTAACGTGGCTATTCTTATCTTCGGCGAGCACCTGAACGTCATAGAAGATTTGAAGCGGACGTCCGAAGGTTTTCCTCAAGGCTGAATGAATCAGTGGAAGAAAATCATCCTCATATTTTTCAACGAAGAAGTTTGAAGGCACCAAAAGTGTAATCTTGTTCTGCTCGATTTTTCGTGCAGTAGTTTTGGAGAACCAGGCATTAAAGCGGGATTCACCTATATTGTCAAGAATAAACTTTTGACATTCAGCCCATTTATGTTGTAATTCTTCGTTCATCTGTTATGAGAGATTTATCTATCCAAGTATTCGGTTCCTATGTATTGGACCGAAAAAAGTGAGCATGATTATTCGATAGAAAGAGCTGTCAGTGGTCTTAAAGCCGGAATCTATCCTAATTCAGTTTACAAAATAAATAGAAAAAAACCGGAAAAAAAAGTGCAAAAATATTTGCACTTTTCCTTTTTTTTATAACTGCCTAATTGATAGCGCTATTTTTTTGAAAAAGTTAAAAAATTTTTTTAAATTTTTTCTGAAGGTTGATTTCTCCTTTTTTTCGGAAAGAATTCTGTATCGAATAACTTAAAGGAGTTTAATGCTGATATATCGCTTCGGATTCTTCTTAATATCAACAATAAGTGAATCTATATCCGCGCTGACCCGTTGAAGCTGATTGTATAGTTCAGGATCGTTCGTCAATTTCCCGAGCGTTGAATTAGAGTTGTTCAGCTGTTTTGAAAACTCGTCGAGATTAGCGGTGATTCTTTCAACGTTTTCCATTGTCGGCTGAAGCGGCAAGGTTCTGAGATCGCGTGAAAGAAAAGCGAGATTTGCCGCTATGGTGTCAATTCCAACGCTTGCTTTCCCCGCATTATTCAGAATGAACGGCAACTGACGGTTTACTGTGTTCATCGTGACGTCTAATCCTTTGGTTGCAGAAAAGACATTTGATGTTATTCCGTCAAACCTCTTGATTGAAGCCGCAAGTGCCGGGTCCGAAGCAAGAACATTCACATTATATAATAAGGAGTCCACTTTAGGAAGAATACCGGTGACTTTCGGCAACATCTCGTCGGTCAACGAGGCCATGAGATCCTGTGATTCTTTTGGAATCAAGCGGCTTCCAACCTCAAGAAAATTTCCTTGTGAAGAGGGTTGCAGAACGACGTATGCTCCGCTGAGAAGTGTCGAACCGAGAGCGGCGACGGTCCCTTCCCGGAGCTTGAGGTTTTTATCAAGCGCGAGGACAACTTTCACTTTTCCCGGATTGGCATAGTCGATGCTCACTTCCCGGACTTGTCCGACTTTGAAGCCATTTACGGTCACGGGCGCTGAGACTTCAAGACCCGCCACATTATCATAATATACTTCATAGAAATTTGCCGGACGGAAAATATTGATGCCTTTGAGATAATCGATTCCAAAAATCAATATGACAACGGCCACGATCACGGAAAGTCCGATTCCAAATTCTTTTCCAAATTTTTTCTTCATGATATTTTTAATTGAAACGGGTCTGATTCAGGTGGAATCTAATTGAATAAATTTCTATTTTTTAGGGTCTATATTTCATTTAGGAGGTTCTATATTTCAATGGGCTCAAAAGTGCCTATTTAGTTATCAGAGCCTATATCTGAAATAAGATTTTGAGATGAGGTCACCGTGACTTGGATTTAAGAGATTTCCGTTTGGCGGCATGTTCCTCATCCATTTCTGTTATTTTCTCAACTTTGTTCTCCGGTTTTGAAGATACTTTCTGTTGATTGTTATTTTCAGCCTTTTTTGCAGGTTGTGCTTTTTTTGCGACATTGCCTGCATTTTCAGCTGCCTTTACATTCTTATCTTTATTCACTCTCTGACTCTGAGCTTTTTGCATCCGTTCCTTTTGGATCCGTTCGCGTTCGGCAATCTCTCGTTCTTTCTTGCTCTGTTTCCGATCTTTGTCAGCTTCTTTAACATTCTTGCTTTTGGAAGTTACGGATTTAGAATCAGAATTATTTCCGGCCTTATCGTGCGAGTCAGATTGTGATGATTTCGACCGATTGGATCCTTTCACATCAGCATATTTTTTCGTTGAAATTTTTTTCGATGACTTTTTGGTCGCTTTGTTCTTTTTTGTCAACTGAGCGGATTCTTCAGCGTCCGCCACTTCAACTTTTGATTCACTGTAATTTTCCGACCTGCCGGTATACTCGTGGCATTCATTGACAATGCCTTCGAGATTTCGGGAATCGGAAATAGATTTTGAAGCCAAAGACCGGCGCCGGCGTCCGTCGGATGAATGCCGGGCTCTTTTCTGATTTCTTGTGGCTGAAAGCTCGGCATGGCTCATGTCTTTTTCAGTATTTTCGGGAACGAACCCTAATGCCACCGTAGAACCAGGCTCAATCACATCTTCATTCAAATTCTCTTCATCCTTGATTGAGGCTATCTCCTTGGTTTCAGCCTTTATATTTTTTTTGTTTACCGGTCCGGCCTTTTTGTTTTTATCATTTTTGTTTGAAGAATTCGCCGCCATTCTTTCAGATTGGCGCAAATTCTGTTCATAAATTTTGACAGCCTGAAAAATCGCGTCTGCCATTTTGTCAACTCCTTCTTTCGAAGTCAGGAATTTCGCAGAGGTCGGGTTGCAGATAAAATCGAGTTCAACCAAAACAGAAGGCATCGAAGTTGACCAAAGGACCCAGAATCCGGCTTGATGCACACCTCGGTCTTTACGGCCCGCGATCTTCACCAGGTTGTCTTGCACCATTTTCGCGAAACGGTTGCTTTGAGCGAGATTATTCTTTTGAGCCATTTCAAAAATAATGTATGACTCGTCTTTATTGGGGTCGAAGCCTGAATATTTTGAATTGGAGCCGCTTTCAAGCTCGATAACCGAGTTTTCACGTCGTGCAACGCTCATATTGGCTTCGTCTTTCTGAGCGCCAAGCGTATATACGCTTGCTCCTTCAACCGTGGTTCTGTTCTTATTGCTCGTATCGACTGAGTTCGTATGAATGGAGATGAAGAGATCAGCCTTCGCTTTATTGGCAATATCGGCGCGCCCTTGCAGAGACACGAAGGTGTCGTTATTTCTCGTATATACTACTTTAGAATTTTTAATTTTTTTCTCAATGAGTTCTCCGAGTTTAAGGGCAACTGAGAGATTAATATCCTTTTCACGCGCGCTGTTGTCAATCGCACCGTGATCCTTACCACCATGGCCGGCGTCGATAGCAACGACAAATTCATTATTTGCGGCAAAGACGGGTATATTCAGCAAACAGAGCAACAGAATCACTAAGAATGCTGATAAAATATTAGTTTTTAATAGTTTATGGAAAATAAATTTCATATAGTTCATTTGTTATTGAGAAGAAGAGTCAGGGAGATTTTTTATTGAGTGAATGTCTTTTGGGGAACATACTCAATTGCAAAATTACTCAAATATCCCGTATTTTTCAAATTTCTCAGTGAAAAATTTGTAACTGACTAATTTATTTTCTATTTTTGCGAAACAATAACGGTGATATTGAAAGTTTCCATTTCTATAATTATTAGAACATTTCATAATACGCTCATTTTTCTAACATCTGAAATGAATTTCTAACATCTGAATGATTATGTCAGGCAATTCTGTAAATATTTTCCGGAAGTTGGAATCGGATAATACACTTGCGGAAAGATTGGAAAAGTTTCTTGAGGAGAACAGGAATGAAGATCCATTGGCCCTTCGTCTTCGTCTGATAGACAACACGCTTCCGGATGATGAACGAGAGTTTTTGGATTTTGCTTTACTCCAGCTCGAAGCGCGTAAAAAATATTCACTTAAATTTTCCGGCATCCCCTCGATTCTGTTTCCTTCGATGCTTGCAGCCGAACAGGCGAGCAATGCCGGAGTGGCCTTATTCCACGCTTCACTTGCAGAGGGTGAAAAATCCTTGCTTGATCTGAGTGCCGGCATGGGCGTTGATTTCATGACAATGTCAAAATCAATTTCGGCTGACGGTTCGGATTGTGTCGCTGTTGAAATCGAGGGGAACAAGTGCGATTGTCTTAGACTCAATCTCAAGAAAAGAGGATTGATAAAGTCCGAAGTCCTCGAAGGCGATTCAATCAGGAGGCTTAAAGATATGATCGAGGCCGGCAGAAGATTCGGCGTCATTTTCATAGACCCCTCAAGGCGTGATTCTGGCGGCGGGAGAATTTATGATCCAAAGAAATGTGAGCCGGATATCATCTCAAATCGAAAATTTCTCTTTGAGGTTTCCGACAGAGTCATGATAAAGAACTCCCCTATGCTTGATGTCAGTATGGCAATGAAAACATTTCCTGATGCCACAGACATTTATGTGGTCAGCGTCAGGAATGAGTGTAAAGAGGTCCTGATTGACAGCCGCGAGGGTGGGAACTTGGAGCGTGTGCATTCCGTGGATATACTTTCTGACGGATCTATTCAAAGAATTGACGTTCATCCTGATCAGATAGGGGAAAGTTATGATAGGGAATATATAAGTGTGGATGAGCTTGAGGAGGCTCTTGAGCAAAACACTTTATATATGTATGAGCCTTCCGTAAGCTTAATGAAACTCGGCGCATGGAACTTCTTGGCAGATAAGTTCAACATGAAAAAGAGTTCTCCCAATTCTCATATCTTTTTCAGCAGACAATTGATTGATCATTTTCCCGGAAGAATTCTCCATGTCAAAAGCATTTTGGACCGTAAATCTCTTAAAGGATTAAAGGGTTTGCCCCGAAATGTCGTGACCCGTAATTATCCGCTTAAGTCTTCTCCGCTCAGCCGTAAATTGAAGGTTAATTCCGGAAATGACAAGTTTATCTACGGTCTGACAATTTCTGAAAATGAGAAACCTCTGCTTCTTGACACAGTCATGATATGATGTTTGGCATTTTGGTCGTAACGACTTTAGTGCGAATAAACATAATGCACCCCAAAAGTTGTGTTACTAACTTTTGGGGTGCATTTTAAATTGGCTTTTCCAAATACGTTTATCCCAGAGGATTCTTAGAATTTATAACCTAAAGAGAGTATAAATTCGTTGGAGTTTTGGGTGAGCTTAGCCGACGGTGAGACATTTTCTGCGGCGGAAGGATCGACCGTGAAAGCGTGATAGGTGGATTTATTTTCCTTAAATACATAGGCCAGATCCGCATAGAATCCTCCTTTGCGCCAGCCGAGACCCGCGGTCACATAATTTGTCTGGTTTGAGAATGTATAATCCGGCATTGTGCCTGCGGTATAGATAATTTCTTTTCCGTCAGCCGCATTCTGTTTAACGCCCGAAGAAACATTGCTATAACCCGCGCGTACAGAGAAATTCTTGGTCACTCTGAACTCTGCTCCTAAACGGAGTGTATTTATGTCAGAATAATAATTTTGAATATCCTGATTCGTGAGATAATATGAATTATTCTCGCCTGCGAAAACATCATTATAAGGATAATAATAGTAATCATTATAATAATAGGAAGGATCTTTCCAATGCATTTTCGAAGCGAGATCCCATTGATAATCGGCCGAGACAATAAGTCTGTTGCCAAGCACGGTTGCCGCTGACACCATTACTTTCCACGGCGAAACGAAGCGCATATCATTATAGCCCGGTTCCCAGTTTCCCCGTGAATCAGAGTTTGAATAGTTTACAATGGGCTCCTGATTTCCGGCATAATATGCTTCTGTCTTGGCACTGAACTGTTGCGTGAGGCTATAATATGTCGGAGTGTGGAATGCGACACCTATTCTAAGTTCCTGAATAGGCCGGAGAATGATGCCTAACTTATATGTAAATCCGTTGCCGGAGAGATTATACCAGTTTTGAAGGTTCCAGTTTGAAGAAGTTTTTCTTATGCC
The DNA here is from genome assembly GCA_964419535.1 of uncultured Sangeribacter sp. Taxonomy (GTDB): domain Bacteria; phylum Bacteroidota; class Bacteroidia; order Bacteroidales; family Muribaculaceae; genus Lepagella. Next base: position 12,080 of record CAYQQG010000005.1, on the reverse strand, counting down.
GGAATCATGAGCGGTTTTGTCTTCCAACTGTACGGAGGCATTCTCAAGATTTTCCTGATAGAAAGTGTTGCGTGTGTAATTGATATTGGAGATGTCGAAGTCCATTCCCCAATAAAGGAAATTGGCAAAATTGCCGCCGAATGCTATATTAAAAGAGTCAATTCCGCCCTTTTCTTCAACGCTATAAAAAGCATTCCCGGTGGTGGCGGGATAATTTTCGTTGTTAATTGTTGCCGGTCCTGTGAATTGCCCCTCCCAAACCGGGTTATCTTCATTTCCAATCGGATTGATCAGAAATGATTGATATGCGAGGATTGTCATCCAAGGCGCAGCATATCCTCCGTCAGTGGGATTATAAGGATTGAACCCTTGCGAGAATGAAACATCCGGCACTGTGGCTCCCTCTGCATTGGCAACCCCGGCCATCCAGTTGGTCATTGAAGTGTTGAGAGAGCCAAGACTACCTCCATATTTGTTATGAAAAGAGGCAGTTCTATTGTATGTAAAGCCGAAGTTCAAATTGGGAACCGCATCCGTGTTGAGCCTCAAAGTCAATACACCGCCTATATTATTAAGGAGGAAAGGGGTATTTGTCTGAGTGAACGAACCGCCCCTGCTTGTTGATTTTACGGAATTGGCATCAAGATCGACCGTGACGCCGATCTCATGATTGCGGTAAACGCCAATTCCCGCCGGGTTCATCGACAACGTTGTCAGGTCTCCTCCGAGGGCGCCGAAGGCACCACCCATAGACATATATCTTGCCGTGCCTTTCATGTCCGGTCTGGAAATTCTCATAGCGTCTATAGCACTCTGAGCATTCGCAACACCGGCGCCTGCAAGCAATGTCAAAGAGAACATGAAGCCTGATTTAACAAAGTGACTTTTAAGTAGATTTATATTCATATGTTTTGATAATAAAAATCAAAAGACACTCTCCACATCAATGATTCCATGTATGTACAAGAGTGTCTTTCAAATTCTAAAGATTTACTTAGTTTAAAAAAGTTGTATATGTGTTTTAAACACTTGTTATTGTTTCACGCAATCAGGTGAATAAGAGTCTATTTTATAGAATGGGTTCTAAAAGACGGACCCCATTCATCGGCGGCCGCCCCTTGAGCCACCGCCCATAGAACCTCTCGAACCTCCTCCGAAACTGCCGGCGCCTCCGGATGAACGATGTCCGCCTGAGTTAAAGGAGCCGGAAGAGCGGTTGGAGTTACCGGAATTATAGTTTCCGGAATTATATGAGCGGTTGGAGTTTCCGGAGTTATAGCTTCTGTTGGAATTGTATGCACCTGAATTGTTTTGGCGTCCGCTGTTCGTACCGGTGTTATAATTGCCGGTGTTATAATTTTGTGTGCGGTAATTGCCGGTTGACGAACCGTTGGATTGAGTCGTGCCGGTTCGACGATGGCCGTCGGCTCCGATTGTGTATCCTCCGCGATTAGTTGACGCGGCGCCGCCAATGTTGTATCTGTCCGATGATGAATTTCCGCCCGGGCGCGTAGTGGGAAGTGCTCCCTGACCCGGTTGACGTCCATAACCGTAATTAGAGTTGTGATTTCCGTTGAGACCTGCATTTCCACCAGGCACATAACCTCCGTGGCTCGCCATGTTCCCGTTTGGACGGTGACCGTTAGACCATCCGGCGTTAGGCCCAACAGGACGGTTGCCTCCCGGACGGTAATCCGCCCAATAAGCGGGTCTATAAGCAGAACCCCAACCCCAGCCGTATGAAGGGCCCCAGCCCCAGCTGTATGAGGGGCCCCAGCCCCACGACCAAGACGGACCCCAGCCCCAGGACCAAGGAGAATTCCATGCCCAGGACGGACCCCAACCCCAATAGGAGGAACCCCAGCCCCATGACCATGTAAGGGAAGGACCCCAATACCAAGGATCATAGATTCCAACTCCTAAATACAGATTATTCCACAAATATGGCCAGCTTCCCGGAGTATACCAATTGCCGAAAGTCGGCACTCCGTTAAAGTTATATTCAACGGTCACATTGCCATATGAGTTATTCAATACGTCTGATAATAAATCTTCATTGTCGACGACAATTGTCGGATTATAGAATTTCTGAATCTGAGTCGTATACTTGAAATCCTGCTCGTTTTCTGTGCGCGCGCCGATTGTGTCAATCGGTGTCACATAATATTGACCGCGCATATTATAATCGTCAACATTCATATCCTGGAAGTTGGCTATATAATTGCTTCGGTTATTCTTTTTAGATTCAGTCTGATTGCTCTTATGTGCCGCCTGTTTGGGATTATAATAAATATCATCCTCAATTTCAGCCAGCATAGGAATTGATCCGACAAGGAACAACGCGCCAAGGAGTAAATATTTCTTCATCTTTTTAAGGTTTTATGCCATCAAATATGGACTTGAATCCTCAGATGACTATTTTTTATTTATTTATCGGTTCTGACCGGAGAATAGCCCGATGCTAATGACCCGGTTATAGGACCTTGTTTCAAACTACAAATATAACAAATAATTCTTTAACAAGTTGCAATGATGTGTAATAGTGCAAAATAAGAATATAAATTCGAGCAATTTGTTGAATGAAAATTCTTTTATCTCTTTGACATAAAATCTTTCAAAAAGTTTAAGTCCGCTTATGAGTAAATTTCCATTTTTTGTGGGAAGGGGCTTAATACCATTTCCGAGGAATGGAGATTTGTGAACAATTGCAGTTATTTATATTTCTGTAAGTTCGTCAAACTCTGCTTTTTATCCTGTTCTAAAAATCCGAAACTCATGAAAGGACTTTGTCTTCGCACGTGACGGTCCGTGCGGGATAATCCTGAACAAGCTGAAGGTTATGGGTTGCCATAAGCACAGCGTGTCCCGATTTGGTAAGTTCATGCAGAAGGCTGACAATCTGTTCTCCTGTCTGAGGGTCAAGATTGCCGGTCGGTTCATCCGCCAATATCAATTTAGGTTTATTCAGAAGAGCCCGGGCGATAACAATTCGCTGCTGTTCTCCCCCGCTGAGCTCATGCGGCATCTTATAGCTTTTGTTTGCCATTCCGACTTCGTTCAGCACCTCTTCAAGACGTTCCTCAATTTTCTTTTTATCCTTCCATCCGGTCGCTTCGAGAACAAAACGCAGGTTTGCGGCTACGGATCGGTCCTGCAACAATTGGAAATCCTGAAAAACGATACCTACGCCGCGTCTCAGATAGGGAATCTTTTTCCGGCTTATACTTTTCACATCATAGCCAAGGACATGTGATTTCTCAGCATTCTTTATAGGCACATCCGCATACATCGTCTTCATAAGCGATGACTTTCCTGAGCCAACCCTTCCGACGAGATAGCAAAATTCTCCGGCGCGTAAACAGAAATCAACACCTTTCAAAACTTGCCGTTCAGCTCGTTCAATGTCTACACCCTTATAATTGATTATTATGTCCTCCTCCGGAATTTCACTGTTAGCCGTGTCAACCGGAGAATCTTTCAATAGAGACGAAGAATCTTTTAAGTCGCCGCTGTTTTTTGTATCCTGATTTTGTTTCAAAGATTCTTTTGGCTTCACCGATTCATTATCTTCGAGATTATAATAAGAGTGCTCCATATTTAAAATTATTTTGAGTAAAGATAAAATAATATTGTCTAATAAAATAATATTGCGTGAACAGCAGACGTTAATAATCTCAGTCGTCCGCAAAGACATTCATCGCGAATACAAAATTATTAAAATTTTTGAAACAATGGGAAATATTCGCACATATTTTTGCGGACGTGCAAATTTTTTAATAATTTAGAGGATTAATTTTGACCCGGATTTATAAGTGAGGACCGAAAGGGATTATTTTGGTCTATAGAAAGCGGTCAAAACGAAGTCTGTAGACTATGGATTTTAAACTTACATCTGATTATATGCCAACGGGCGATCAGCCCGAAGCGATCGAAGAACTTGTTCGGGGTGTGAATGAGGGCAATCCTCATCAGACTCTTCTTGGTGTGACCGGTTCGGGAAAAACCTTCACAATGGCAAATGTCATTCAGGAGGTCCGTCGTCCGACGCTTATTCTTTGTCACAACAAGACGCTTGCCGCGCAGTTGTATGGCGAAATGAAGACCTTTTTCCCGGAAAATTCAGTTCAATATTTTGTCAGCTATTATGATTATTATCAGCCGGAAGCCTATATACCTTCTTCTGACAAATATATTGAGAAGGATCTGATGATTAACGAGCAGATCGATAAACTCCGTCTTTCGACTGTTTCGGCACTGCTCTCCGGACGCCGAGACGTCGTTGTCGTCAGTTCAGTCAGTTGTATTTATGGTATGGGCAATCCGGAAGATTTCGCCCAAAGCGTAGTGAAAATTGAACTGGGAACCAAGATCTCGAGAAACGCTTTTCTCAGGAAACTTGTCGATTCATTGTATTCCAGAACCGAAATAGATCTTAAAAACGGGCAATTCCGGGTTAAAGGAGACACGGTAGACATAAAGTTGTCTTTTGAAGAAATACAGCTGAGGGTTACATTCTGGGGAGATGAGATAGAGAAAATCCAGACAATTGATCCCGAGACGGGTATTGTCCTTTCAAATCTTGAGGGTTTCAATATCTATCCCGCCAATATCTTCGTGACAAGCAAAGAGCGCACAGCTTCGGCCGTCGACCAGATCACCCTTGACTTGGGTGCTCAGGTTGAATTCTTCAGGAGTGAAGGCAAACTTCTCGAAGCCGAGAGATTACGCGAGCGTGTGACATACGATGTGGAAATGATAAAAGAACTCGGACATTGCAGCGGAATCGAGAATTATTCCCGATATTTCGACGGTCGAGAACCCGGAGCCCGTCCCTTCTGCCTTCTTGATTATTTCCCTAAAGATTATCTGACGATAATTGACGAAAGCCATGTGACGCTGCCCCAGATCCGCGGAATGAACGGAGGTGACCTTTCCAGAAAAATGAATCTTGTTGAATATGGGTTCCGGCTCCCGGCCGCTATTGATAACCGCCCGTTGAAATTTGATGAATTTGAAAGACTGACAAACCAGGTTATCTATGTGAGTGCCACTCCGGGAGATTATGAGCTTATGCAATCTGAAGGCGTTGTGACCGAACAAGTCATCCGTCCGACCGGATTGCTCGATCCGGAAATCGAAGTCAGACCGACTATGAATCAGATAGATGATCTCATGGAAGAGATCAGAAAACGGACGGAAGCCGGAGAACGTACACTTGTGACAACTCTCACGAAGAGAATGGCCGAAGAATTGAATACGCACCTTCAGAGATGGGGTGTCAGCAGCGCTTATATTCATAGTGATGTCGATACACTTGACCGCATCCGGATTCTTGATGATCTCCGAGAGGGCGTATACGATGTTTTGATTGGAGTCAACCTTCTTCGTGAGGGTCTCGACTTGCCGCAGGTGAGTCTTGTTGCAATTCTTGATGCTGACAAAGAGGGCTTCTTGAGAAATCATAGATCGTTGACCCAGACCGCAGGACGCGCCGCGCGAAATGTTAATGGAAAAGTAATCATGTATGCCGATAAGATTACTGATTCCATGCAGCAGACAATCGATGAAACCGAGCGGCGCCGCAGAAAGCAAGAAAAATATAATGCGGAACACGGAATCGTGCCCACTCCGATCGTGAAGAAAGTGAAGAACGATTTGCTCGAAATATATGGAGAATCCGAAGCCGAACATCGTCCTGTTGAACAGCGGACACGTGTTGTCACTCCTCGTCGTGACAATCTTTCAGAAACGGCACGCAACGCAAATGAGAGAAGACAACCTCGTCCTTATAGTGAGGAAGAGAGCCTTTCAAGGTTCGTCGCTGATCCGGTGACTGCTTATATGACCGTTCCGGAAATTAAGAACAGAATTGAAAAAGTCAGACATGACATGAATGCCGCGGCCAGACGAACGGATTTCATCGAAGCAGCCCAATTGCGCGATGAACTCATTGCTTTGACAAATCTCCTTCAAGGAAAAGAAGCGGGAACAATAAGTGTGAATTGATTGAAGATTCTGTTTCTGACATTTCATTCTCATGCACAATAGAATGAACAAGTATATATTGCTTATCTACAATAATATTCATTGTATTGATTTTATAACTTTAAACTGCTATTAAAATGAGTCTGTCGGATTCCCGATTTAATAAATCCCTGTATCTCCCGACATCCCGTGAGGAGATGGAGCGTCTCGGTTGGGATCAGTGCGACATTATCCTTTTCTCAGGGGACGCGTATGTCGATCATCCTTCATTCGGGGCGGCTGTCATCGGAAGGGTGCTTCAGGCTCATGGTTATAAAGTTGCGATTGTTCCTCAACCGAACTGGCGGGACGATTTGCGTGATTTCAAGAAACTCGGGAAGCCGCGTCTGTTTTTTGGCGTGTCGCCGGGTGCAATGGATTCGATGGTGAATCATTACACTGCCGGACGCCGTTTGCGTCACGACGATGCATATACACCCGGAGGCAGACATGGAGCCCGCCCGGACTATCCCTCGATTGTCTACTCAAAAATTCTTAAGGAATTGTATCCTGATGTGCCGGTCATAGGCGGAGGAATCGAATGCTCACTCCGAAGAGTGTCTCATTATGACTATTGGAAGGATGAGCTGCGTCCGTCAATTCTTCTTGACTCACCTATGGATATGCTTATTTACGGCATGGGCGAGCGTACGGTCATAGATTTGGCAAAGCGATTGAATGCCGGAGAAGTTATCAGTGAAATCAAGGATTTGCCGCAGACCGCTTTTATTTCCAATGATCTTCCGGACAAGGAAAATGATGTTATTCTCAGCCCGTTCGAAGATTGTGTGGCTGACCGGCGAAAGCAAGCGAGAAATTTCCGAGATGTCGAAATCGAGTCCAATAAGATGCATGGGAAACGGATGTGGCAGAAAGCCCGAGGGAAGTGGATCTGTATAAATCCCATGCTGCCGCAGATGACTTCAGATGAGATAGATGCCTCTTTCGATCTGCCCTATACCCGATATCCTCATCCCCGCTATAAAGGTAAAATCATTCCGGCTTACGAGATGATACGCCATTCCGTCAATATGCACAGAGGATGTTTCGGTGGATGTGCTTTCTGCACTATCTCTGCTCATCAGGGAAAATTCATAGCTTCCAGGTCTAAGGAATCTATATTGAAGGAGGCGCGTAAGGTCACACAAATGGATGATTTCAAAGGCTATATCTCAGATCTGGGCGGGCCTTCGGCAAATATGTACGGGATGGGCGGAATCGACCGGATGAGATGCGAAAAATGCACTCGTCCCTCCTGTCTGCATCCCTCTGTTTGTGATAACCTTGATAATGATCACTCCTCCCTTCTTGAAATCTATAGGGAAGTAGACAAGTTGCCCGGAGTGAAAAAGTCTTTTGTCGGAAGCGGGGTCAGGTATGATCTTGCAATGGCAAAAGCAAAGAACGAGAAGACAGATTCTGTCAACAGAAAATATCTGCATGAACTGATCGCTAATCATGTCAGCGGCAGACTGAAAGTGGCTCCGGAACATACATCTGATCATGTTCTTAATGTCATGCGTAAGCCCGGGTTCGCTCTCTTTAAGGATTTTAAGAAGATTTTCGACGAAGTCAACCGCAAGGAGGGCTTGCGCCAACAATTGATTCCCTATTTCATCTCCTCCCATCCCGGTTGTCGAGAAGAAGATATGGCTGAACTTGCCGCTCAGACAAAGACTCTTGATTTTCACCTTGAACAGATACAGGATTTCACGCCCACTCCGATGACCGTATCAACGGAAATCTATTTTTCTGGTGTTCATCCTTATACCGGCAAACCCGTATTCACGGCTCGCACTGAAAAAGAAAAGAGAGCTCAGAGAATGTTTTTCTTCTGGTATAAGCCTGATTCAAGGGCGACCATTGTTAACGAACTGCGCAAAATCCATAGGCCTGATCTTATCAAAGTTTTATATCCGGGTGGCGTTCCGGGTGTGAATACCTACAGACGGGAACATTTGGATTCGTCAAGAAGAAAGGAAAGATCAAAAAATAAGAGATAAATCACATAAATCATAAAATCAACATATCAATCTAACTTTAAATCAAACAAATGAACAAAACACTGATTCCTATGAGTCTTGCTTTGACGGCATTATTAGCCGGATGTAATTCTAAGGAAATGGAGGAAATGATCATTGAAAAGCCCAGCATCGAAATCCAGGACGGTATGCTCACTCCGGAAGTTCTCGAAGCTTTCGGGCGAATCCGCGAGATCACTCCAAGTCCTGACGGGCAGACAATCGCCTTTACACTCGCTTACGAAAGCATAGAAGAAAACAAGGCGAACGCAGAAATCTACACGATGAAAGCTGACGGTTCTGACATCCAACGTCTGACCAAGACAGCCGCTTCAGAAGGAAACCTCTGCTGGTATGGCGGCGAAAACCCCAGAATAGCCTTCATCACAAAAGATTCGGAGACAGAAAAGATGCAGGTCTTTTCGATTGCGCCGAATGGCTCTGAGCTCCAAAGAATCACACAACTCGAAAATGGAGTTGAATGTTTCAAGATCTCACCGGACGAAAAACACATAATTGTCGCTTCCCCTATTAAGCCTTGGGAAAAGGATTCAACCCTTTTTGGAGGACTCGACAAAACAACCGGACGTCTTGTGAACGATCTGATGTATAAACATTGGGATGAATGGGTTGAGGAGATTCCTCATCCCTTCCTCGGTGAATTCAACGGAAAGTCTGCAGACAATTTCATTGATCTCATGGAGGGTGAGGTCTATGAATGTCCGATGAGACCATTCGGGGGTGCCGAATCTTTCGAGTTTACACCAGACGGCAAGCAGCTGATTTATGTCAGCCGTAAATTCGCAGGCAAGGATTACGCTTTTTCCACAGACTCCAATCTCTATCTTTATGACATAGAGTCTAAGACGACAAAAGATCTCACACCTGACAATCCGGGCTATGACACTGACCCTCACATTTCTCCCGACGGTTCTCAGCTTGCTTGGCTCTCAATGGCGACACCGAAATATGAATCGGATAAGAAACGTCTCATGGTTATGGATATGAAAACGGGTGCCAAGCGTGACCTGACTGCCGACTGGAAATATTGGCCGGAAGAAATTTCATGGGCTCCCGACGGCAAGTCGATCTATTTTGCCGGATATTACGAAGGCACCGAGCCTATCTTCAAAATGGACGTCGCAACATGCAAGATCGACACTATCGCCGAAGGTTTATGGGATTATCATTCAGTCATCCCCATGAAGGACGGAGGGCTGATCGCCATGCGTCACAATATGCTTCGCCCTGATGACGTGATTGCCGTCAAGGACGGAAAGGTGACTGAACTCACCAATATAAATAAGGATATACTCGATCAGCTTGCAGAAGTGAAGGTGGAAAAACATTATGTTACAACCACAGATGGCAAGCAGATGCTTTCTTGGGTCATCCTTCCTTCGAACTTTGATCCCAATAAGAAATACCCCGGTCTTCTGTATTGCCAGGGAGGACCTCAACAAGCTGTCAGTCAATTCTGGAGCTATCGGTGGAATTTCCGGATCATGGGAGCGAACGGATATGTCGTGATCGCTCCGTGCCGTCGCGGAACTCCGGGCTTTGGTGACGAATGGAACCGTCAGATCTCCGGTGATTACAACGGACAAAACATGCAGGATTATCTTTCTGCTACGGACTACATGGCTTCACTTCCATATGTCGACAAAGATCATCTTGGCGCGATCGGAGCAAGCTATGGCGGATTCTCAGTTTATAAACTTGCCGGGATTCATGAAGGCCGTTTCGCAGCGCTTATCGCTCACGCCGGTATCTTTAATGTGGAAGCACAATATCTCGAGACTGAGGAAATGTTCTTTGCTGACTTCGATCTCGGAGGTCCATATTGGGACAAAAACAATGAGATCGCTCAAAGAACTTATGCCGGCTCTCCCCACCGTGCTGTTGACAAATGGACAGCTCCGATTCTCGTGACCGTTGGCGAACTTGACTATCGCATTCTCGCTTCGCAAGGCATGATGGCCTTCAATGCGGCCAAGATGCGCGGTCTGGACGCCGAACTTCTCGTCTTCCCCGATGAAAACCACTGGGTAGTTAAACCTCAGAATGCAATTCTCTGGCAACGTGTATTCTTCAACTTCCTCGATAAGTATCTTAAGAATACATCTGCTAAACCTGTCGCTCCCAAGAACGAAGAGAATCCGGCGGATTCGTCTAAATAATTATTAATTAAAGATATATATCCCTGCAGTAAAAAAATCTCTGAATACTGCAGGGATATATTTTTCCTGTTTTTTTGTTACGCTTTTTATCCACCTGAAGATCAAAAAGATGATAAAGATAATAGATAAAAAAATTTGGAGCAAACCATTCATCCATGTCAGTTCATATCAATTGTTTATCTGCGGATTGATATGGGCCGGAATACCTGTTTTGCTCACAGTTTTGTTCTGGTTTAAATTTATCATCTCAATTCCTGTTCTGAGTCTTTCAGTTTTCTCAATTATTAGGTTTCTCAGAAAGGAGCGCTTGAATAATCCGCAATCATCTTCTTCAAAATTTTTATCTTCCAAGTCTGGAAACAAATCTCTATCGATAAATCTTCTGCTAATTGCATGCTTAATCTATCTGGGGGTCTGGTTGATTTCAACAGGTTTTGCCGGCTATCTTCCCTCAGAAACCGGGGACAATAATTATAGGAACGGAGTCTTCGACAATCTCATCACGCATAGCTGGCCTGTCCAAGATTCAACATACCGAGATTTTGCATATCTCAGCTATTATTTTTCTTACTGGACTCCGGCAGCTTTGATTGGAAAGATATTCGCTTCGTTCAAAATAGCTTATGCCGCATTGTTTATTTATTCATATTGCGGTTTGGCTTTGACATTTCTTATGATCTGTCAAATGACCGGAAAGAGATTTTTTCTTATTGCATTGATTTTGTCGTTGTTCACATCATGCGATATATTTTTATCTGTCATATTCGATTTGCCGAAACTAAATCCTCTTTCTGAGACCGGGAGTGATTTTATGGGCGCGCCATGTGCGGCTTATATCGTGACATATATCTATAATCAAGGGATTCCGGCTTGGGTATTACTATTAATGATGTATCGTTATCGCCATAACTCCGGATTTTTGCTACTGCTCTATTCATTACTTCTTCTGCCAGCTCCTTTTGTGGCTCTGGGAATAACACCTTTAACCGCTATATTTCTTACGAAGAACATTAAGCGGTCATTCTCATTATGCAATTTTTGCGGTTTAATGCTGTGCTTGCTTACCTGTACGCTTTTCATAGGTAATACCCATGCTTCGGAGGGATTAAAATTTCTTTGGGATATATTGCCCGCCCCCTATATTATAGTTCATCTCATCGGTTGGTTGGGATTGAATATCATTATATTTCTCCCTTTTGTTTGGCATCGGATCGGGAATAAAAAATTATTCTTCGTGTTGTTAATCAGTGTGACTCTGTTCGGAATGATTTGTCCGGCTTATGAAAATTATGATTTCGGTTGGAAAGTCCCGATCAGTCTGATGTTCTATCTCATAGTGCTTTTGTGTATTGAGGCATCCGAAAGGGACTGGAAAACCTTTTCATGGAATAACATGATTCTCGCAGCGATCCTGATTGTCGGAATGTCCGGCAACTATATTTATATTAAGGCTATGCATCTTCGAATGATTAAATGTTATGAACTTCATACGATTACTCGAAGGCCTGAATATTTACGCTATCAGCTGTTCAATCCCAAAGTTAACAAAAACTGCTATAATAGCTTCGTCACCGACCATCCGACTTTTTGGTCAAAATACCTTATGCCTGACAAACCCGTAATACCTTCATGCGATCCGGAATCTTAAAGCCCAATTCATAATTTTTTCAATTTTGATATATCAATTGTAGGGACGCGCCTCCGGCACGTCAGAATGCATTAGGAATCAATATTGTAGGGACGCGCCTTCGGCACGTCTCAATGGGAGATAAATTGGCACGTCTGAATGGTTTCGGGATCAATATTGTAGGGACGTGCCTCCGGCACGTCTCAAGGTGTCCAGTCCGGTATATCC
>CAYQQG010000004.1:0-34822 GCA_964419535.1 uncultured Sangeribacter sp. | reverse complement strand
GCTGAGAATAAGCGTCCAACCGTTCATTCTCAGCCTCTTTTTTATCCCCTCCCCCAGTCTTTAAATTTAATCCGAAAAAATTGACCCGGACTTTAAAAGTTCGGGTCAACCTTTCAGGTAAGTCTATTAATTAATATTGTTTGAAAGATCTGAATTAAGACCCATTTCCACAAAAAATGTTAAGAATTTTTGAAATGGATCTTAATTATCTGCAAACTGCTTTTCTTACTTTATCACCAGAGCGGACAATAAAGACTCCCGCTTCGGGCATCTCAAATGTCACAGTCCGGGTCATAGCTTTTGATTGTTCTATCCTTAATCCCTGAGTGTTAAAGATTTCATAAATTTCACCGGGAACAGCGTTGTGAACAGTCAAAATGAGTCCGCTTGCCGAAACACTCCAATGTGAATCTGAAATTTCTGACACAAAAAGATTCGATATGACATCACTATTGTCCGGCGTATTTGTGCATACAACAACAGCCTGCGCCCCTTTCGAATTTCCATGTCTGTCAAAGAATTTTGCCGTCACGGTCGTTTCACCGAGTTTTAGCGAATGAACGATGCCATTCCCTTCAACAAAAGCGATGTCAGGATCGGATGATGACCATTCTATATATTCATAGTCAGCATGTAAGGGTTGAGGAACGGCAGAAAATGCAAACTCTGAATCCGGCTTAATCTCAAATCTGTACGGCATCAGATAAGCATCCTTAAGACTTTGGAATTTGCATCCCTCGTTTATCGTTAATCCGGATGTATTGCCCGAACCGGTGCCGAAATTTGAATGAGTCTTTTTGCCCATTCCGACTGCTTCCCCGTTCAGATGCAGAATCAGTGATGTATTGGGACCTGCATCCATATCAAGTACATTTTCAGCCAATAGCGCCGGAGTACTGATATTACCTTTTTTCGCACTTATTTGATGAGATGAATTGTTGCCCCACGCATACAAATTATTATCGCCACGAAGAGCGAGTACATGAGAAGAGCCAAGAGCAACTTTCTCGACATCAGACATCACAAATACAGGCTTTGTAGAATCCGACACATCCTCTTTTCCTATCTGAGACTGAGAATTATCACCCCAAAGATATAGATCACCGCCTATAGTGATGCACGCGGTGAAATAGCAGTCTTTTGAAACATAAACTTCATCGGCATCCTCCATGATTTTTACAGGTTCCTTCCGGTCTATGGTCGTTCCGTCTCCTAATTGCCCGAGATGATTACGGCCGACACCCCAAAGGACATTATCATTATCTATGTAAAATGTAAAGCCGTTTCCAAGAGCCACATCCCTGATATTGTCCAAAACCTTGATGAGTTTTGCGGAATGAGTTCCGTTATTTGCTAACAACTGATAGAAATCATTTCTTCCGCACATCCACAATGAATTGTCATCAAGAATAACGGCAGAAGTTTGGAAACCAGCCTTGACGTCGCTCACCGGCCATGTGGGCGTGAAGTTTGACTCTCCAAGTTCACCGCAATAATTAATTCCCGCGAACTTAGTGGCGTGATCACCAATCCTTATGGCCGAGTGTGAGTAACCGGAAGAGACTGTGTTGACATTTTCTAAGTAGTCCACAAAATTATCCCTATCCTCAAATTTTATCTCTCCGGAGGAATCTGCAGACTTGATATACATTCCTCGAGACTTCAGTTTCCCATTTTCCGAAAGGATAAAGACGGTTTCATCACCTTGCATTGCTACACTCACCGGCAAGTTTGGAGTAGTGAAGGTCCAATTAAATCCTTTGAAGACCTCCCCATTTTCAGTCTTTATTGCATCGTACGGGATGTCAATCTTATAGGTTGTTACATTTTCAAGCGGTTCATCAGGCACAAAGACAATGATGTTGGCGGCTAAATATGCCAATCCATCTACATTCTCGCCCGAATCCTTGGTCATGATGATTCTTCTGAAATTATTAGATTTCACGACCCCACCGCTCAGACGGACAAAAGGATTTACATCACTATAATTGAATAACGGTGTGTTATCATTGGGATAATACTCTACAATCTCGCTTTGACTCTTAAAAAAATCACCAACGATTACATCACTATCCAAATAACCGGCTCTTTTAGCGATCGCCTTTATCGAAAGATCATTCGGAATCTCAATCTTATCCTTATAAACCGCGCTCTTCACGGTCGGTGCTGATCCGTCGGTGGTATAATAGATAATTGCATCCGAAGGTTCTGAGATTATTCTTACGGATTCATTAGCTGAGATGAAACTGCCCGATGTCGGCGCAAATGACAACGAAATTTTTTCGAGTTCTCCGGTTGTAAAGGTTGCAGTAACATCCTGCTGAGCCGGACTGTCCCATTTATTGAGAACGGCCTTGCGAGGAACTTTAAGAGTATATTTCGTTTTGGGACTTAACGGTTCATCAGGGAGGAAAGTGAGTTTTGTTCCGGAAATTTCAACCCTTCCGTCTATAACTTGAGTACCCGAAGAGAGTGTTATTTTATCAAATTCCGAGCCTTTAGAAATTGCATGAGAATAAGTCACCGAGGGATTGGCAAATACAGATATTCCCGAACTTCCGGACTCAGGCGTGATATTTGACATCGTCAGCTTCGGCTCGTTGACCGTTACCGAAGCGTCATTGCTCCTTACATTACCATTAATTGTACAATAAATGGTGGCAGTTCCGGGCTTAAGACCCGTCAGCCGGTTTCCTGATATACTCACGACATCCGACCCTGACTTAACGCTCCATTGAGTTGATTTCACTGAGGCATTCGACGGTGAGACATTTGCTTTGAGATCTATTGTCTGATCTGCCAAAAGTGTATACGCAGAAGATGACGCGCCTGTCGGTTCGACCTCTTTGACCGTCACAAAACAGGACGGAGCTTTAGAAGCATCCGAAACTTTTGAATAAACATTTACATTACCCGTTCCGGGAGAAATGGCAGTTATCAAACCGTTTGAAGAAACTGTGAAATGCGAATTGCCGCCTGAGAAATAGGCGTTTGCAGCTCCTACATACTGATTGCTGTATAAATGGCTATATCCCAACTGATATGTTTCTCCTGGAGAGAGCGTGACATTACTTTTTGATATTGACACCGGATTTTCATAACAGGAAATGGAAACGCTGACCCTTTGATGCTGCATTTTGCCGCCATAATATAAGGTATAATCCCATTCTGCCGTGACAGTTGCAGTGCCGCTGAAATACTGAGTCGGAGTTATTTTACGGTAAAAACCGGAACCGGTTACATTCAGATAGCCCCCGCTGACGCTGACATTCATATTATATGTCGAACCCATCACAGAGCTTCCGAAGTCCCATTCGTATGACTGGCCGACCCATAATGTAATTGCATGAGCCTGAAAACTCATTGTGAGAGCCAACAGAGTCAGCACTACTGTTAATATATTCTTTATGAATTTTTTCATGGCTATTCAAACGTTACGGATACACATTTTGACTCATCATAATTCTCACGGTTCCCGAAGGCATCACGACCTGTAACGGTGAAACGGTATGTGCTCCCGGACTCGCCTTTAAAAATGGCATTAAGTTCCTTCGTGTCGGGTCTCCATAAATAGAACGGACCATTATCCTTGGAAACATAAACATTATAGTCACCCATTTCATCATCTAAAAGATCCTTCCATGATATTCTGACTCCCGTGGAAGCAGATCCGAAATAAGCATCGGCGTCAATATCTGTAGAAGGTGCCTCATTGTCAGGATATTTTACATCGGCCGAGAGCATGATGATCTTTCCATGGTTATCAATGAAGGATACATTCAGGGTCGCAGTGTAATGTCCCGCAAAGTTCGTGCGGGCATTCTCCGGAACGGTCAGATCTTCATCCAGTATGAAAGTTGAGGCCGGAGTCTCCAATTTTGTGACAGTCATATCATTTTTCAGGTCATTCCACCAATAACTGTATTTCACAATTTTAGCAGAATCGGTAACCTCACCTTTATAGAAATAATGGCTTTTGCATTCCGACCATCGTCCGACATTGTCCTTCACGCGGTATTTCAGGCTGTGAAGACCCATAGGGAGAGCGTCAGTGGAAAGAGTGAACTCTTCGGACGTATAAGGTCCTGAGACAGCATTCTCATGCGAGTCGTCCCACCAATATTGAAGAGTTACAACTTCAGTAGGTTTATTTATTTTGGGAATTTTGAAAAAAGAATGTTCATGCAGACGGGAATAATGACCTTCACTGTCAGCCACGCGGTAGTGAAGAGTGTGAAGCCCCGAGGACAGAGCCGAGCAGTCGACCTCAAAACCGAGGGTATCACTAACGGTTGCACTGTTCGTTAAATCATCATCAATCCAGTATTGCACCGAGGCAATACGCAGGTCATCACCGGCGAAAAGGATGTTCAGACCAATGAGAAATGCAACCGGGCAAAATAAAAATTTTTTCATATGAATGCCGGTTTTAGGAAAGACTTAATCGCGAGCAGTCGCAGAGATTTTGACGTGCAGTTTACCCTCGTCATCCGTTTCGGTATCAATTTCCGAAGAATCGATCACAGGTATAGTCGGGTAATACTTTGGATCGGAAGGACCAACGGTGATATAATCATTTTTGAATGCGTTCCGAGAACTATATCGATAAAGTTCGGTTATGTTAAAATCCCCTATGTTATATGAAGAACCGATTTTGTATACATTAGAAGTTATACAAGATCCATAGCTTATAGTCCAAGAACCGGCATAGGTACTTGTGCTTGCATATCTAAAGTTTTGATAAAAGTTTACCTCATGAAATTCCATGGGAGAGGATAAGCTTAATAACGGTGCAGTCCAGCCGTCATTATAAAGTCCTAAAAAACATTTTCTATAAATTGCATAGGGTTGCTTATAAGAAGTACTTCCGTAATATGCAAAACACGGTATGTTACAATTCTCGATTAGGGCAACATTTTCCGAAGAGTTTTGTTCTCTGAAGCAATTAATACAACTATTTCGAATAACCAAATTTTTAGAACCGGTCATTGCAAAGAAATGCCCTATAATACAATCTGTAATAATAGTATTATTATGGGTAAATTTTATACTAATATCAGTCGCTTGACTTATTTTGTATAAATAACATCTGTTAATCGTCAGATTCTCTGTGTTTTTAATGGTTAATGAACCGGTTATTCTAACTCCCTCAAGAGTTATGTCGTTGGAACCGACTGTAAGATCTGAGAACTTTGTGATTTTGGAAGTGTCCGTATCGAAAGCATAGGTTCCGATAATGGTGACGCCTTTTGTCACCTCGGATGTACTGAACTCTCCGGGTGAGAGAGTGATGACATCGCCGTCTACTGCTGATTCAAGAGCGTTTTTGAAGGCGTCTGTCCCATAGAAGGGGGTCAGGTTGTCGCCACTCTGAAGTGTGGCGGTCAGTTGCGCGGCCATTCCGGCAACTGCGAGTGGCATCAGAAGCAATGCCAGTAACAAGCGTTTAAGCATTTTATTTATTTATCTGCCGCCGGACCCTCTCTTTGGCTTTAGGTTAAGTATGAATGCAAAACGTGAGGTCAGTACTGTTGCCCGTTCTACTGCTTGAGGCCTTCGCAATGCCCTGATACGTCGAACGAGCAAACATGCAGAGGCCTCACGTAGAATATGCTATATGCCCAACCGCGACGCTCACGCGTCGTGTCAGGCTGAATATACATATTCACAAAGACGCCTACCGTTTGCTGCATTCTTGACGTATCAATGAAAGTTGCGAAGTTTCAAGCAGTCAAGAAAGAGCGTCGAGTAACGCTTTTCAATTATGTCCGCAAACCCGCCCGCTTTGCCCTTGACCGGGCCCCTGCGATGCGGTCTGCATTTGCAAAATTAGTAATTTTTTTAATTACGGCAAATATTCCCTCTGTAATTCTTATTTTTTATTCCCAAATCGTCCCCGTTTCAGAGAACTTTTGAGAGTTAAAAATGTTTAAAATTATGAATGGCATTAAGAAAATGTGATCGGATTTCTGTAATATTCACAATCAGTTTTCTTTAGGAAAGGCCATTCTATATAAATATCTGTCTGAACTATTTAATTGCTTCTTTAAGTGCTAAAAGTTTATAAACAAACGGGTTCAATCTACAATAAACATGTTCGGAGGTTGATTTCGTCTTCAATTGCGTTTGGCGCCGTGTTGAGTTTATCGGCGGCCGGTGTCGAGCCACAAAGTTTGCCTGAGGTGGCAAAAGATACTGTTGCTATATGCAGTGATTATGACACGGCTCCCCTATCCGTTAATATAGATTCGCTCGCACGTCTGACTCCGCATCAGCTGACAGCGGATTCTCTTCCGTCCGGATACGGATACACCGCCTTCTCTTCTGCACCTATTAGGGCTGGCGAGGATTGGTGGTCCTCTTTTGACGATCCTGTCCTTTCTCGCCTTGAGATTCTGGCACTAAATAATAATTACAGCCTGCGGGCAATGTTGAAGCGTATCGAGGTCTCACGCCAGATCCTCCGCAACACAATGTCAGGATATTACCCGACGGTAAGTTTAAATGCGGGATATGAATGGACAAAGGATTCGGGAAATGAGACTAAGCCATATTCCTCCCCGCCTTTTCATGGTTTTTACAGAGCTGGAGCGACTGTCAGTTGGGAAATTGACATTTTCGGAAGAATTTATCAACAGGCAAAAGCCAATAAAGCTGACATAAAGGCGTCACGGTTAGAGTTCGAGGGAATGCAGCTCTCGCTCGAAGCGGAAGTCGCAAACCAATACGCAACTCTCAGAATGTGTGAACAGCAATTGGACGTGGCGATGACCCACCTGAAGACTCAGGAGGAGATCCTCGCCATTGCGGAGGCGCGCTATAAGGCCGGATTGGTAAGCAAGCTCGATGTCGCCCAGGCTCAAAGCATGGTGAGTTCGACTCGGCTGCTCGTACCACAATATCGGGCAAAGGCAGCTTCGGCAAGAAACGCTCTGGCGACTATATGCGGAGTGCGGAATACGGACATCTCTTCAATTGTCAAAAGTGGAGACATGCCTCATCTTACGGCTCCTATGGAAGTCGGAGTTCCGGCCGATCTCGTACGCCGCAGACCGGATGTGGCGGAGGCCGAGATGCAGATCGAAGGGCTTGCGGCCAAAATCGGTGTGGCAAAGAAGGACTATCTCCCTTCGCTGACACTGTCGGCAACCGTATATTCATCATCCGACCAATTGAATCATCTTTTCGAAGGGAGATCAATGAACTACGACATCTATCCGACCCTTACATGGACCGTATTTGACGGATTTGCGCGCGAGGCCGGAATCGCCGAAGCGAAAGCACAAATGGAGGCCCAGATCGACACATATAATATGACATTGATGACTGCTCTTCAGGAGGTCGAGGATGCAATGCAGAATTATGTGGCCGCCGGCCGTGAACTGACGCTATATTCCGATGTTCTCGAAAATAGCCGCGAGGTTGTCGATCTCTCGCTTGAACGCTATCGCCGCGGTCTGACTGATTTTACGGATGTTGCCAATGCACAGATAACTTATCTGCAGAATCATACCAATTATCAGACTTCGAGAGCAAATATGTTTTCGTGCATCGTCAACCTTTATAAAGCTATCGGAGGCGGTTTCAACGGTCTGACTGACAAATAATCCGCCCGTAATTTTGAATATATTATCTTCTAAAATATGAATTTTTCAAGTATCAAATCAATAAATAAAAAAGGTATCACAGGGTGGATTCTTTTGTTTGCTATAAGTTTTGGAATCGGAATCATTGCCTCCGGATGCAAGAAAAAAGAAGAGACGAAGCCGATCAATGCGAAAGAGGTTGAAGTGGCACTTCCATTGGTGGATTCGGTCGAAGTCTTTGCCGATTATCCTGCAAATCTGGTTTCACAATCCGAAGCGGATGTCATCGCTAAGGTCAACGGAACAATCCTTTCCCGCCATTTCGAGGAAGGAGCATACGTCAGAAAAGGTCAGCTCCTTTTCACTATTGAGCCTTCCGATTATGATTCGGGAGTCAAGCAGGCCAAGGCACAGCTTGAATCGGCCCTCAGCCAGCTTGAATATGCCAATAAGCACTATGCGGCGCTGAAAGAGGCTTTTGAGATGGATGCCGTCTCACAAATGGAAGTCGAACAGGCCCACAGCTCTAAGGTTCAGGCAGAAGCATCGGTGAAGTCAGCGCGTGCGGCCCTCGATTCTCAAAACCTTAAACTCGCATATTGCAAAATCACTGCGCCTATTTCCGGCAAGATCACCGCTTCGACGCTCGATCCGGGATCATACGTTGCCGGAGACGGAAATCCGGTGAAACTGGCTACAATATATGACGACAACAATCTGACCGTTAATTTCTCTATTCCGGAATATGAATATTCGGAGATTATGAGGAATAACGGCGGTTTCTCTTCTTCGGCTTATAAGAACGTGCCGGTTATTCTTTCGGCCTCACCGGATGTCGATGACAACGCGACGGTATATATGGCCGAAGTCATCTATCATTCTCCAAAAGTCGATCCTTCGACGGGAAGTGTAGAAATAAAAGCGAAAATAAAGAATGCGGGAACGGAGTTGCAGACAGGAATGTATGGCAAAGTCAAGCTCCCTGTTTCTTCAGTTTCAGACGGAATTCTGATCCGAAACGCTTCAATTTCGACTGATCAGCGCGGAAAATATATTTATACCGTAAACAGCCGTGACGAAGTGGAATATACGCCGATTGAAACCGGCGAGCTTTATCATGATTCTCTTCGGTTGGTCACCAAAGGTATAAACCGTGATACGCGTTATGTCACCCGCGCAATGATCAGCGTCCGCAACGGCGAGAAGATCAAGCCGATTGTCATCAAGTGATAAAGAATTACTTCCCTTTTTTTCTTTAATTGTATTAGACCCCGATAAGCACCGAGATATGTTTTCGAAATTCTTCATTGACCGTCCGATATTTGCAACTGTCATAGCGATATTGATGATTGTCGCCGGCGGGATGACTGTGTTCACTCTTCCGATCGCTCAATATCCTGATATCACTCCCCCGACCGTTATGGTCAGCGCTTCATATCCCGGAGCCGACGCCAACACGGTCGCTGAGAATGTCGGTGTGCCCATTGAGCAACAGGTCAATGGCGTTGACGGAATGCTCTATATGAGCAGCAACTCCGGGTCTGACGGAAGCTACAGCCTGACAATCACCTTTGCTGACGGCACAGATCTTGATCAGGCGGCCATAGACGTCCAGAACCGCGTTTCCTCGGCTGAGACGACTCTCCCGACCGCCGTTAAAGAGGAGGGAATCAATGTCAATAAGAACTCGTCCAATCAGATCCTTTTCTTAGCTTTGCAATCGGCGCCCGGATCGAATCTTGACGCTCTTTATCTGACAAATTACGCTCAGCTGAACCTGATCGACCCGCTTTCCAGAGTGGAGGGTGTCGGTGGAGTTTCGGCATTCGGCGGAGGCGAATACAGCATGCGTGTATGGCTGAACCCGTCGCTCATGTCGGCGCGAGGGCTCTCCCCTTCCGAGGTCGAACAAGCGATCAAAGTTCAGAACATGGAGGTCTCTGCCGGAAGTGTCGGCGATCCAAAATTCGGCAAGTCAGATTTTGAATATACGCTGTCATGCCACGGACGGCTTAAAACTCCCGAAGAATTTGGTGAAATAATAGTGAAGAACGACCCGTCATCGGGTATTGTCAGACTAAGGGATGTCGCAGTGGTCGAATTGGGCAGCGAAAGCTATTCGGAATATGCGGCGGTCAATAACGAACAGTCCTGTCTGATCGCTATCACTCAGCTTCCCGGAGCAAATGCTCTTGACGTCGCGGACAACTCGTTGGCCGAAATGGAACGGTTGAGCCAATATTTCCCGGAAGGTGTCACCTACAGGGTCATTCAGAATTCAACAGATTTCGTTCGCGCTTCCCTAAAGGATGTCGGAACCACGTTCATTCTGACCACACTGATTGTGATGATTGTCATCATCATGTTCCTTCAGAACTGGAGAGCTGTCATAATTCCGATGATAACCATTCCGGTTTCACTGATTGCAACGTTTGCTGTCATGAAACTATTGGGATTCTCGCTTAACACTCTGACTCTTTTCGGATTGGTACTTGCCATTGCGATTGTCGTTGATGACGCGATCGTTGTCGTTGAAGACTGCTCGAGACTCGTAGACGAGGGGAGGTTGAATCCTCAACAGGCTGCGATTCAGGCTATGAAGGAATTGACCGGTCCTGTGGTCGGTGAGGTACTTGTGCTTATGTCTGTCTTTATTCCGACCGCCTTTATATCCGGAATTACAGGCCAACTATACAAGCAGTTCGCTCTTACGATTGCCGTTTCGACAGCCTTTTCCGGGTTTAACGCGTTGACATTGACTCCGGCACTTTGCGCACTCTTCCTGACACCAAAAAAGCAAACAAAGTTTTTCTTGTTCCGATGGTTCAATGCCGGTTGGAGCCGCCTCGAAAAACTTTATGACAAGATAATAGACAAAATGCTCGGCCACCCGTATATCTTTATGGGCATATTCCTCATTATGACCGGATTCGGAATTTGGGGTTATGTGACGTGGCCGTCAAGCTATATCCCGTCTGAGGATATGGGATATTTCATGACAAGTGTCCAGCTTCCGGAAGAAGCTTCTCTGGACCGGACAAACGCTGTTGTCGATTCTTTGGCGGCTGAAATCAAACGGAATGTCAAAGGAGTAAGCGACGTGATGCAGATCTCAGGCTTCTCATTTATCGCCGGAGGAGCCGGAAGCAATCTCGGCATCCTGATGATTGAACTCGAGCCGTGGTCGGAACGCGGAAAGGATGAAAGCGTTGACAACCTGATGCTGAAAGTTGACGAAATCGCACAGAAATTCCCTGAGGCTCAGATCTTCTCGGTCAATCCACCGGCAATTCCCGGATTGGGAATCTCAGGCGGCTTGCAGATGCAATTGCTCGACATCAACAATTACGGTCCCATGGAGATGAAGAAGGCGCTGACAGCTATTGAGGAAGCGGCGCGGAATGATTCACGGATCTCCTCGGTGACATCAATGTTTGAGGGTGAAGTTCCGCAATATGAATTGAAAATTGACCGCGACCGCCTGATCACGTTGGGAATTGATCTCGGAAATGTATATGAAGCGATCTCATCTTATCTCGGCAGCAGTTATGTCGACGATTTCATTAAGTCAGGAAGATCGTTCCAGGTCATCGTAAAGGGTGACGCCGCGGCAGGCAGGAATATATCGGATCTTCGCAATCTTAGGGTTAAGAACAGCGAGGGAGAAATGGTTCCCATAGACGCGTTCACATCTATTCTCCCCGTCATGGGACAAAGCTCAGTGAGCCGATATAATATGTATTCAACGGCTTCTTTGACTGCGAATGCGGCGAAAGGTGTCAGCTCATCCGAAGCCATTCAGGCAATGGAAGAGATCGTGAAGGAAGCGTTAGGCAACAATTACTCTTACGCATGGACCGGCGAAGCCTATCAGGAAACACAGGCGCAGACTACAATTTCATTCGTATTCTTCTTCGCCATTATCATGACGCTTCTTGTTTTGGCTGCTCAATATGAGAGCTGGACCGATCCGGTGGCCGTCATCTGCAGTATGCCGATTGCGATTATGGGAACAGTGCTCGGATGTATCTTTATGAATCAGAGTGTGAGCATATACACACAGATCGGACTAATTCTTCTCTTAGGCATGTCGGCCAAGAATGCCATTTTGATAGTTGAGTATGCAATGGACTTCCGCAAGGCCGGACAGCCGGTTCGCAAAGCGGCGCATGATGCAGGCGTAATCCGTTTCCGACCGATTATGATGACGGCTTGCGCATTCGTCTTCGGTGTGATGCCGATGATGTTTGCGACCGGAGCCGGAGCTCATAGCCGTCAGGAACTCGGTACTGCTGTTGTCTTCGGCATGGCTCTCAACGCAGTGATCGGCACCACCTTCGTTCCAGTCTTCTGGGAGATCCTTCAGAATTTCAACGAAAAATACCTCTCAAAAATCGTCCCCGGCAAGAAATGGAGAACTTCGGCTCAAGTCCCAACTACGACCAACTCCGCCGACGCCGCCGCCAACATCTAATAGAGCTCTAAGAGAACTATGAGCTCTAAGAGAACTAAGAGAACTAAGAGAACTCAAAGATCTATGAGTTTTCGGAGTTCTATGAGCAATAGGAGTCCTATGAGTCCTAAGAGAACTTGATCTCCTCTCCAGAATCATCTTCAACTCCGAGAACTCATAGACCTCATAGACCTCATAGATCTCATAGATCTCATAGAACTCATAAAACTCATAGAACTCATAAAACTCATAGATCTCATAGATCTCATAGATCTCATAGATCTCATAGAACTCATAAAACTCATAGAACTCATAGATCTCATAGACCTCATAGATCTCATAAAACTCCTAATCCTAAAATAGCTTATAATCTCGAAAAGCAATGACTCCCAACAACACTTTTATTCCTCAAAAGGGACATTACAGAAAACTCCGAGCATACCAAATTGCAGAAATAATATATGATATTACATATTTTTTCACTCAAAAGTATTTGGCAAAGGGAGATCGGACAATAGACCAAATGATTCAAGCCGCTCGGAGCGGGAAGCAAAATATTGCCGAGGGAAGTGCGGCAGGTTCAACATCTAAAGAAACTGAAATCAAACTTACTAATGTTGCAAAAGCCAGTTTGCAAGAATTACTGATAGATTATGAAGATTATCTGCGAGTCAGAGGTCTCAAAATATGGGATAAAGATAATCCAAAAGTATTACAAACCAGACAATATTGCAATAGCCGGAAAGATTCATCTGACATTCTTAAAAAGTTGAATGAACGCACCGATGAAACGGTCGCGAATATCGCCATTACACTTCTTCATCAATCTGATCGGCTGCTATTCGGTCTGATTGAACGCCAAAAGAACGATTTCTTAAAAAACGGCGGTATCCGTGAACAAATGTTCTCAGCAAGAAAAGATTACCGTTCTAACCCGAATAACATCAATCCCAAAAGCAAGTAAAGCCTCGAGATTTCGAGGCTTTACATACTATTATTTACGATTGTAGTTGTAGATCGTTCCGTCTTCCTGGTCTTTGATTTTTAAGGTGTTCGAAGTGACTTCCAGAATCTCGCCACCGTCCAGGAAATCACTGTCCTTTAAATCATCAAGAAGTTCTTTCTTCATCTCCCGACGGTCTGAAGCATCCAACATAGGATTAAGTTTAATTTCGATGCTGTTTTCATCAATCTGCCCTTGAAGCAAGGTTTTAGAAGCCTTCCAGGTTCCGGTATATGACATAGTTCCAATCCACATATTCGGATAGACTAAGTTCATCGATATGGTTCCGCGGAGGGTGTGATCTTCGGCATTATATGTCACAGTCTCCGTTATCTTACCTACAACTCCGTCTTCACTCTCTTTCTGAACGCACACCCAAGTCCCATTAATCTGTTTTTCGGTTTCACTGTCCGAGTCACACGCAGTGAGCGTCACAACGGCTACTAAAGCCGTCAGAATCCCATATAACCAACGGGATTTCATAATTCTCTTTCTGTTCATAACACTTATTTTTAAAAATTTTCTTCTTATTTGGCAGAGGTCATTTTAGAGCCCACTTCATCTTATAAATAACCTTGATCAAAAATAATTATAGCACCTTTAACAAGATAAATAATGTTCGCTCACCTATAAATATCTCCTCTTTACGTTTTATTTACTGTTTTACAAGTTCGCCATTATGCCGATCTCATATTACAAATGTATGGTAAAGCAGAATTTCAAATGCACTTAGTCATCAATCGGATGCAACCGAAACTTTTCTATTTCCGGGTCATAAATGCCTTCTGCATACTTATACCAAGCCGTTGATTGATCGTATTCTGTGCCATTTATATAATAACCGTCATAATCTTCAAACATTATCAATTTGTACACATCACAAACTGTTTGGTTCTGATTATTGTCAGTTTCTTCTTTTCGATATATAATCAAAGCGTCATTATTTTTACCCCAAAAATCTTTTTCGATTTGATAACCTAAATATTCTTTGGCAGGAATTTTTAAATCTTCAACATCCTTATTTGATTTAAAATGGATATTATCTACTTCATTCAGTTCGATATTAGAAATAAAATCTTTTTTAGAGACAGGAAAGATCTTAATATCGGTCAAAGCTTCTTTTTCGTCATCAAAGACCTCACTTACAGCAATCGCATTAAAAGTGGAATTGTTTTCAATATTTTTTAATATTTCCTGACACTCGTTATATGACAAGTATTCCGGATCGTATGGTGGCTCGTTTACCCATTTGTCACCATTTAAAACGAAAGTATAAAAATCAGAAGCTGATCCGGCCGGCGCAAAAAAACTGATTATAATACCATCACGAGGAGCCGTTTGAGAAGGCCAAAATGCATTGATTTTGTCAATACCCAATCCTAAACCATAATCACTATTATAGTAAAATGGCCATCTATCTTCTGAACAATGAATAGTATAAGGCAGAACAGTTCCAATCTCGCTCATTAAAACCACTTGACTGTAGCTTTTACCAACGCCTTCTTCATAACCTATGAAACTGCTTTCTACCGGGAAGACTGAGATTCGGTCGAGGTTTTGGCCGTCGAAACGGCCTTCAACTGTGAAGTTTTCATTGAGGGCTTTGCGGAGGTCTGGTGTGTTAAAATATTTGTTGACCATTTGATCATAAGTCAAACCATTAAAGTCCGGAACCGGTACTTCCACCGTTTTTGTTGGTATGGGGGTCTCGCCCATAAGTTTTGACCATTCAGCACTGTCAAAATTTTTAGATACGCGGACACGCTGATTCATAAGATTTAAAATCACAATCTGCGTCCGCTTTATTTCTTTATCGACTGCATTTAATTTACCCCTTATCTCAGTACTTTCCCAGATTAACGCTCTCTGAACAAATCCTGAAGAGAAATCACCTTTCTTGGAATTTTTCAAAACTGTCTCTTTAAATTTTGAAACGAGTTTTTTCAATTCAATAGTTGGCATCGCACTATTGCGCGCTTTTTCCACATCTTCCTCCTTGCAGTAAGGTAAAACTACACTCTCAGGCACTCGATCAAGCAAGCCGGGAAGATAGTCCATTATCAGGTTTATTTCATTTTTATTTTTATTTTTGGGTTGGCTTGAATATCCATCGAGTTTATAAATATGTTCTAAACTTCTTTTGTATTCTCCCCTTGCTTTTTCCAATGAAGCAAGTTTTTCATATAACTCATCCCTTTTCTCCGTGATATAACCGTTAATGTTCATTGCTTTGTTGCTCATCAGACTGCGCGCTTCCACCGAATCAACGACCTGAATTTTGCGGGTTTTCATCTCTTTTTGGAGATTGTCGCCATTCAGTGAAGAGGGGGAATAGAATGAGGATATGAAGCGGCTTCCGAAGTCCGTGTTGACGGCATTGGCCGATAGACATCCGGAAATTAAGAATGAAGCTAAGAAGAAGATTGGAAGAATTTTATTTTTCATTTTTGCGTTTTTTTGCGATGATTATTGTGATAACAACTGCAATGAGACAGATCACTATGATTGTGACCGTAGACATCATTCCCAAGCCTTTGTTGTTTCTAAGCTTGGAGGTTATATATTAATAGTCAGTTTCGTAGACAGGTTCGACATTGTTGATTCGATATTTATCTGTGTTAGGATTGTAGACTCCTTCGGCGTGTTTAATCCAATTAGCTTGAACATCAAATTCCGTATCGTTCAGGAAATAGCCATCCGGTCCCATCCATTCGAGTCTGTATATATTACAAGTCTGATTTCCGTCAGGATCTTTATAAAATACTGATAAGGCGTCATCATTCTTTCCCCAATAATCTTTTAAAACAGTATATCCGATTTGGTTCTTTGCCGGCACTTTGAGATCTGCGATATGTTTGTCTGTTTTAAAATACACATAATCATCGTCTTCTCTTCCTAAATGTAAATTCCGATTTTTAAATGGTAAGACTTTTACATTTTTATATTCTACTATTCCCTCTCCATTGTCTTTGGCATTAAGAGTTAATATCTGTGATTTACGCTGAGTTTCGTTGAATCGCTTCTCACAGTCTTGAAATGTCATATACTCCGCATCCTGAGGTGTGATGTTCTGCCACCGCCCGTCGTTAAATACCACCGTGTAATCCATTGCTATAGTACTCTCAAAAGGACTATAGCTTATCAGAATTCCATCTCTTCTGTCTTGATTTTCAAACCAATGCAAATTCAGTATCTTCCTAAAATCAATATTTAGTAAATATTCATCAAACATGAAACACCCGTATTGCTCGGGATTCTGAATAATCATTGGAGGAACAGTTTCATTTTGACTCATTAATATCACCCGCTTGTATTTTTTCCATTCGTCGGGTTCATATTTATCATTTGGCACTCGACTGCTCTCTAATGGAAACACCGTGATGCGGTCGAGGTTTTGGCCGTCGAAACGGCCTTCAACTGTGAGGTTTTCTTTGAGCGCTTTGCGGAGGTCGGGCGTGTTATAGTATTTGTTGACCATCTGGTCATAAGTCAGACCGGTGAAGTCCGGAACATGCACATCCTCTGTTTTTGTTGGGATGGGGGTCTCGCCCATAAGTTTTGACCATTCAGCACTGTCAAAATTTTTAGATACGTGGACACGCTGATTCATAAGATTCTCAATTTCGTCCTCGATCTGTTTGTTCTCTTTAACGAGCGCATTTAATTTACCGGAAATCTCTTGATATTCCCAATTTAATGCACTGCGTACAAATCCTGAAGAGAAATCACCTTTCTTGGAATTTTTCAAAACTTTCTCTTTGAATTTTGAAACGAGTTTTTTCAATTCAATAGTTGGCATCGCACTTTTGCGCGCTTTTTCCACATCTTTCTCTTTGCAGTATGATAAAACTTCACTGTCAGGTACCCGATCAAGCAAGCCGGGAAGATAGTCCATTATCAACCCCACCTCATAACTATTTTTATTTTTGGGTTGGCTTGAATAACCATCGAGTTCATAAACATGTATTAAACTTTTATGGTATTCAGCCTTTGTTTTTTCCAATGAAGAAAGGTTATCTTCAAGCGTCATCATCTTATCCTCATTAGTACGGTTCATCTTCGTTACTTTTCCTATCATCAACAAATGCGCTTCGACCGAGTCAACGACCTGAATTTTGCGAGTTTTCATCTCTTTTTGGAGATTGTCGCCATTCAGTGAAGAGGGGGAGTAAAATGAGGATATGAAACGGCCTCCTAAATGCATATTGACAGCATTTGCCGATAGGCATCCGGAAATTAAAAATGAAGCCAAGAAGAAGATTGGAAGAATTTTATTTTTCATTTTTGCGTTTTTTTACGAATATTATAATTAGAATGACGGCGATGAGACAAATAGCGATAATTGATATTGTCAGCCCGGTCCGTGAGCCGAAAAAGCCTGTTTTTGATTCTTTACCGGAATTGTCTTCATCATTAGGATTGTCAACATTTATCGAAGCCGAGTTGACTTCTATCAGAACCTTTTCTGCCATTGCCTGGTCGAAATCGCTCTCAAGCCCGGTGATTGAGAAAATATCCACGCAGTTGCCACCACCGGCCCCTTTTCGGCCCTGAGAAGTCGTTATCAGCCACTTGCCGTCGGGTGAAATATCGAGTCCAACGGGATATGAGTCTGCCGGAATTTTACCTACCATTGTCATTGTTGAGTCCACAACACATACCGCACTGCCCGAATTGCAGGCAACAAATATATAATCACCTTTTGGAGACAATTCGAGAGTTCGTGCTCCGCCCGCGACCTTGCAATTCTCCCAACCGCGGACAGCCACATTTCCCGTTCCGTTCAACCGGCTGATAGCCTTGAGAATTTCACTCAATGCGATGCGTTCGACATATCCCGAAGCATTGATGCTGACATATAGCTTGCCGTCTCTAATGACAAGATGACGGAGATTCGGTCTTGTGCCGGTGATCTTTCCAAGATATTTTTGTTCCTGAACATCAATGACCGCTATGCCGCCGCCGCTCATGCAACCGACCAGAAGATAACGGCCGTCCGGCGTGAAGACAGTTCCACGAAGTGCTTCGCCGGTGTTGGAGTCGCGATTGACGGGCGAAGTGAGGCTGAAATTATGAAAAAGCTGACGTCCGACCGCGATATTTGCCTTATACTTCCAATCCTTGGGATCCGACGAAGAGACATCAATCAGGCCGACCGTGTTGTCACCCCAATGCGTTATGGCCATTGTTTTTCCGTCTGGCGACAGCGCTATCATCTTCGGCAACACTCCGGCTTCCATGAGTCGGACAATCTTATCCTCTTTCGTGTCAATAATAGCCACTGCGGACGGATCTTGAGCGTTAAGGTCGAACGAGCGGCGATAATACGGCACCCACAGATAGCGGCCGTTATGGCTAAATTCGCTCTCAACCGGCTTACCCATAAATGTCCCGAGATTTTTTGAGTAATGACGGAATTTGAAGAGACCGGACTCGGGCGCCCACAGATTTGCGTCTTTTTCATCAAATTTATGCGAAATAACAGCTAATTTTTTCATATCCGGCAGGGAATAGACTATTGTCTTTCCTCCCTCGAGAGAGTTGACATAGAACTTCTTGCCCGACGGGTGAATGTTTACACTTTTAGGAGAGGCTATATCCGGGTCACGCTCGGGTGTGCTACCCCCGCCGCCGGTGTAATTCTGCAATTTGGATTCCAACTTCATTTCCACCTTGCCATCACCGAACTTAATGCTCTCCCCTATTTTAGGATGAGCGGAAGTCAGCGAAGGTTTCGGCTTGGAAGGTGCCGATGAGGTAGTCGGTTCAGCTTGCACATTTAAAACACCTATCATGCACGCGCATCCTAAGAGGCAACGCGAAGCGGCCGAACACAGAGATTTGAAATCAAAATTTATCATAAATTGTTTTAGAAATTTATTATTTGAGTTCCGGTGTATATATTTCAAAACGAGTTAATTTTACTCCTTTAGAAGGTGTTGGGCGATAATAGAAATCTTCTAAACCCTCAGTTTCCTCATTCCAATCTTCGTATGAGCATAGACCTGATTTCTCATGATACATTCCTTCATATACATATCCATTTAGAATAGTATAATATGTTGTCCCTTCTCCGGTAAAAATCACAATAGCTTTGCCGACCTTATTCCAATCGCCATCCCTTACACCCTTATATAAAGTGTGGTTTTTATATAATGTATAATTAACATATTTGGAATTTTCACAATCTGCACAAGGATAAGTAATTTCTCCGACAATTCCTTTTTTAAGTTTCTCCGGATCATTAACATAGGTGGCCCCATATTCATTAACTTGATCTTCCCCATCACTTTCGGTCTCAACATCCGGTATTGCTGAATCTTCCTCTGGGCCGTCTTCAACCACTTCCCATTCTTCATCTTCTTCCCAATCTTCATAATGGTTGGATTTATGATTGTTGATATAAAAGATTAAACCTCCAACTATTATGGCCCCTAAAACGAAGCTTCCGATAATAATAAGAATGAGATTAGTATTGTTCTTTTTATCTTTTTCCATATTCTTCAATAAAAAAATCTAATTATTTTGTGGTGCAGATGTAGTATAAGATCGTTATTGCGATGAAGCGGATGAAGAGTGTTCGTTTGACTCTTAGAAGCTAAATCAATTGCAAGAATACGGATACGAGAACTTACGCTCTCTGATTCCGTCTTCTTGCAAATATACTAATTATCCATTATTTAAGCAAATATTTGATTCTCTTTTAACTACATTATAGAGTTTCAATACCTTTATAGTTTCAGAGGCCATATTATGAAATAGGCTCTTAATTATTCGCATCTGACGTGAGGGTAACATCGTAATAATATTCTGCAGGATCCGGATCATCACAATGTATGACATTCACCATTTCACCGGACCAGGTGTCATTTTCATCATATCTCAATAACCAGTATTCATATAGTTCGTTGGTGTTAGCCTTATACGCTTTAAAAGCCATGAATTTGTAATCGAAACTTCCAAAGTATCCATTCATAAAGCTCCCCTCAAAATTAAACCAATTCTTTGGTTTATTACCATATTTTTTCAAAGTTGAATTGTAGGCATATCGGCCTCTGAACGTGCCGTCATTATTAATTTCTGTTATTTTCAGAGTAATCGGATATTCTCTTACATAGCCGGAATAAGTATCTTCATATAAAGAGTCCCGAAACTTGCTGAACTCACTTTCAGACATAGGCGAGATACCGTCCAGACTCATTACTCTTGCGAAATCATCCGGCAACCATGCCGGAAGTGACGGGTCGTCTGAAACATATTCATCCGTCACTACTACATCAGTGTCTTCTAAAGGTTCATCGGGTACTGCAGTGTCGCCTTCTTCATAATCCCAATCATCCCATTCATCATATACTTCATGTTTATTGTTGCTTACGAAATAGAATACTGCGCCTGCGATTAGTCCACCCAGTATGAAACTACCGGCGATGATTAATATGAGATTTCTGTTTTTATTTTTATTATCTTCCGGTTTATTATTTTTATTATCTTTCGGTTTGTTATTTGGATATGGATTCGGCTCAAAATTTCGATCTACTTCGGTTCGTTGTTGATTTGAAGGGCCAGATGCGTTCCAAAAATTCTTCCTATTACTTTCACATGCTATGTAATATTCCATTTCCGTTGGGGTCAAATTCCCCTCAAATCCCTCTTGGAGCAATTCATACATAAGTCTTAAAATCCTTGTATAAATCAGATAAACGCAAAAGATCGCACAACCGATCATGACCACCATGGAGAATGTGGATGCTGGAGGAGTAACACCATAAGAAGAGTTAAATGCGCCTCTTATCAATCCAATAATAATACCAGCCCCTAAGGCCACCCCCAAAATAATCAAGGGTGTTAACCATAGATTTCTGCCAAATTTTCCTAATGTACCTGAATAATTCCCGCATATAATCACAAAAATAGCAATGAATATTCCTAAAGAAACTACACTTAAAATTCCATTAAATATCAGGATCCCCACCAAATGTTGATTATGGGTTAGAACATTTATGGAATTTACTATTGTAGTTACATAACTTATGATTGCGTTTATTATCCAAAGCATATTCAAAGTTGACGATACAGGCTTCAGGGCTTTAGCAAAAATAAGAGTAAATATTAAGCCAGGAATAGAGACTATCGGCATTCCAACTCCATATAATAATATACTGCTGTCTATTCCTGACTTCTGAGTCAACAATATAATTAAAGATACTACGACCCCGCCTATCATTGCCCAATACCATGCAGAAAATGTGTCCGAAGTGCACGGAAGTGCATCTATTTGGATCTTATTTTTACTCATATTCTTGATTTTTCCTTTTTATCAGTCGTATAATTGGTCCTTGAATTTTCGATACAAAGATATGGCATTTTGAAGCCATTTCTTTGATGTGTTTGGTTCGATTTAGTTCGATTTAACATTCATTAACACGCTTTTTCCATTTCCGCCTATCTATTGATATAAATTTGCAAAAAATTACACACAACGACTGACAATGAAAGTAGAATCCGAGGAATTGCAACGACTGAAGAGCCGTGTCGCACTGACTTTTAAATGCTCGCCAAAGACACCGACTGACTTTGAATTGCTGTCTGACGACGTTTATAAGAGGACAGGGCGAACAATCAGTGTCACGACTCTCAAAAGAGTTTGGGGTTATGTATCTGCCGGACATGGCACGTCCTACTCTACACTCTCGCTGTTATGCCGATATGTCGGGTTCGCAGATTGGGATAGTTTCATACAGCATACAAAGGATGAGACCGCTGCTGACACCTCCGGATTCGGCCAGGAGGACATCATCGCATGTTCTATTTTGGAACCGGACACTGAGTTGTTGCTCAAATGGTTGCCTGACAAGTCGTGCGTCATAAGAAAGATCGGTCATCCCGATCTGTTCAAGATCGTCGAAGCGCACAATATTAAATTATTGGCGGGAGATTCGGGAAATATAAACAGTCTCAGGATCGGCCAACCCCTTTTCATCACCAATTGCCGACGAAACTCCATTTCGATCGGTGATTATCATGGCGCTTCCGACTCCGGCGTGCAATCAATCACCATAATTGAAATGTAGGGACATGTCCGGACAAATTTCGCGTTAAACCTAATCCCCAATGCGGCTCAATCCGGTTCGCATGTACATCTTTCGTTTCATGCTTTCATTCAGGATTTTGTTATCATGAATGAATTCTTCAAGACGGAAAGTAGCGGTTTGCAATAAACGATCTTCTGACTCTCTATCCATTTTCTTTTGCTTCTTTTTTTCTGCGATCCACCTTTTGATGTCGGAGCGCACAAGTCTCTGCCAATGGTCGTCATAACAGATATCGGCCTCTTCCTGTGTGTTTAGACTGCTGAGCAGCTTTAAATGATCTTCAAAATGAGCCATACATGATTTGTCAACAAATTTGACAATCTCTTTCTCCAAACCTGTCAAAGTGTAGTCTCCACCCTCTTTTATTTCCTGAATAGAGTTCTTATCAACCTTTTCTGAATTAATTGACCTTTCGGAGATATCTAACCTTTCCGAATCTATGTTCATAGATTCATCAGAGTTGCGTTCAATATTCTTTTCTTCTTCAGTTAGGATTGATTGAGGCGTATTTTCTCCATTTGTCACCTCCTTAGCCACTTGGTCCTCTGAAGACTTTTCCGACACGAGCTCGTTTTTAGCGGTTGCTGATCCGGGAACATCTTTGGCTGAATAATTCTGAAAAAAATACGCAAGAAACAAAATAATTGCTATACCGGCGGCGGCATAGAAGACTTTCAGAAATCTGCGATCCCTTTTTAAATTTTTGTCAAGATTTTCAATTATAGCGGACGCTGACTTAGGCCTTTCTTCGGGATTGTCACTCAGGCATCTTCGGGCAATACGTTTCCATTCCAATACCCTGAAGTTGGAGAATATAGACGGAAATTTATCTGTTCCGGAACTTCCGTAGAGCGTTGTCATGAGCATTCCGATCGACCAAATATCAGCCAATGGCGAATTTCGAATTTCTCCTTTCATCTGTTCCGGCGCACTGAAACCTTCTGTGCCGCCATTCACCGGCACATCAGTGAATGATTTTCCGTGACTGAGTCCGAAATCAATGATTTTGATGTGCTTCGATTCCGGATCAATCATTATATTCTCCGGTTTAAGATCCCGATGAACAATCGAACGCGCATGAAGATAGCCGATAGCGGAACAGACTTGTTTAAGAATATTCAGTGCTTCGTCAAATGAAAGTTTAGAAGTTTGAAGATATTCTCGGAGCGTTACCCCTTCGATATACTCCATGACTATACAATCCCCCAATTCCGGAAGATTGTGAAATCCGAATGACTGACATATATTTACATGATAAAGATTGAGGATAATGTCGCTCTCTCTTTTAAGCAGGTTTTTATGTGCATCGCTGTCGCGAAACTCGGGTTTCAGGCATTTCAGAGCGATGTGACGTCCTGATAAAACACCTTCAAGGACTTGGAACGGACCGGATTTCGATGCATAAATCAGACGTTCAGCCTTGATTTTATCCTTTGGCTGAAGACGTTCGTTTACACTCTGTCCAATATCAAAACCCGAAGTTTCCGACATAATCAATCACAAATGGATCTTGAGAATTTAGAACTGAGGGTTCTAATCTCTTTTAAACATTATTAACTTTGGGGATTTAGAGTATCTTTAGTGAGCGGATAGCATCGTTTGGATCGGCAGAACCGAAAACATAGCTTCCGGCGACGACAATATCCGCTCCCGCCTCAGCGAGAAGCCTTCCTGTCTTGGCATTGACACCGCCGTCAACGTTTATCTGTGCCTTCGAGCCGCTTTCATCTATCATCCGGCGCAATCTTCTCACTTTGTCAACAGCATGTTCGATGAACGGCTGGCCACCAAATCCGGGATTAACAGACATCAGCAGCACCTGGTCAAGATCGGTGATGATGTCCTCCAATGTGTTGATAGGAGTTGCGGGACACAATGAGACACCGGCCTTCATACCGGCCGCGTGTATAGCCTGAACCGTACGGTGTATGTGCGTGCATGCTTCCTGATGAAAGACCATATATTCGGCTCCTAAATCCGCAACTTGTGAAATCCAATTCTGAGGTTCCACTATCATAAGATGAACATCGAGAGGCTTCGTGCATATCTTGCTGACGGCTTTCATCACAGGGAATCCGAAACTGATGTTCGGCACGAAAACTCCGTCCATGACATCAAGATGAAGGAAATCACACTCTGAAGAATTTATCATCTCGAGATCCGGTGTCAGATTTGCAAAATTTGCGGAAAGAAGTGAAGGTGAAACTTTCATGATATTATATTTAAGGTTATCCTATCTGTAAAATTTAATATAAGTATCTATTAAATAAGAATCTAAGTATATATTTTGTTGAGAACATCATAATTGGTAGCTGCGGTCCGAAAAGATTATTTCTCAGTTTTGCGCGGTTTGAATGCGTTCCAAAGGATGTATAGAACGCAGATTGCCGCCAAAGCATATCCGCCCCACGTCAGATAACGATTGTATTCCTCAACTTTGTCAAATAGCTGTGCGGGCTCCACGGTCTTTGACAGCCAGTAGCCTAAAGCGGCCAGCACGCTGTTCCAGACCAAAGCACCCAAAGAAGTGAAGACGGCAAATTTGAGAACGTTCATTCTCGAAATACCGGCCGGAATGGAGATCAACTGGCGGATTGCCGGAATCAGACGGCCTATGAATGTGGAGACGGCCCCGTGTTCATCAAAATATGCTTCGGCCTTGTCAACCTTTTTTCTATCGATCAGACAAGCATGACCTAATCTGGAATCGGCAAATTTATAAACTACAGGCCGACCGATCCATAGAGCCAGATAATAGTTAATGAACGCCCCGACAAGTGCACCGAGTGTCGCGATCAGGGTCACTCCGAATACGTTCATATCCGATCCGGCCCCGGCATTCGAACAAGCCAAATAGGCAGCCGGCGGCACGACAACTTCGGATGGGAAGGGGATGAAGGAACTTTCAATCACCATAAAAATGAATACAAACCAATAGTTTGCATTCTCCACAAACCAGCTGAAAAACTGGGACGCATCAAATATCGCAAGCAGTGTCATTTCTCAACGCTTAAATTATTTTCATTTCGTTATTCTGTCTTAGACCCCCGCATTAACATATTTAGTGGAAAGGGGTCTTCACTTCGATTCCGAAAATATCGTGAATCATCTTCCCGTAAATGCCGGCCTTGGTCTCTAATTTCATCGGATAGGCCCGGGAAGATGAAGGCATTCTCCAATGACGGAATTTTCTCTCTTTTCCCGAAGAGTCGACTAATGTGCATTCTGCATATTCTCCCATTTTCGGCACTTCAGTCCCCGTGATATCGGCTATGACTGACGCCGCTTTCTCACCGGTTGTCGCCACCGCTATGCACTCCGGAATCTCTGCGAGCATGGCCGCGAGATCAATATGCTTCTTAATATCAAGGAATTTGTCGGCCGCATTGCCGGCTGTCCGGACAATCTCCCGCCCGGTGTCGCTCAATGCGATGCCAAGGTCAGACAGCATCGATTTCAGCAGATTGACTTTAAACGACTTGCGCTCCAAGTCAACAAAATAATCTTTGTCCCCCTCAAGAATGAGTCCGAATATCCTCCACATATCATTAATGTAGTTGGGATAATAGAAATTCATACTCCACCGGTGACGCTGGGGAGGGAACGTCCCGCACATCAACAGCCTTGATCCTTTCGGGAGAAAAGGCCTCAGGGGATGAGATTCAGATGAATTATCCTGAATATTGCTCAACGATTGCCTGTTGGGACTATTTCCATTCATATTTTCTTACCTTAATTTATGCAAAATTAGCAAAAAATCCGATAATTTTCACTAATTTTGTATTATAATATTCATCTCTTTGTGAATTATAATATTCATCTCTCCTCAGTATAATCTTACTATAGAATTCATTGTTATGAAATATTTCTTCGCGCCTGTCCAGGGTCACACCGATTCAGCATACCGTCTTTTCCATTCCGAACATTATGGACATGACCGTGATTCTTCATCACCGGTTATCTATACGACTCCGTTCATCCGGCTCGAAAAAGGGGAACTGCGCAAAAAGGACATTAAGGAGGTGGCATCGGTTTTGAATTCAACCACTGATCTGATTCCGCAGATAATCTTCAAAAATGGAGAAGAACTCACCGAACTTGTCAAAATCCTGAAGGATGGCGGCCAAAGACGGATTGATATCAACATGGGTTGTCCGTTCCCATTGCAGACATCACGCGGACGCGGAGCCGCGACGGTCGCCAATGCAGAATGCCGGGAGGCCGTTGAACGTGTAGTCAACGACAACCAAGATATTAACTTCTCCCTGAAGATGAGGCTCGGAATGGCCGAAGAGGAATTCCACCCATTGTTGGAGACTCTTAACCGCCTGACTCTTGATCATATAACCGTTCATCCGCGTACGGCAAAAGATCAGTATAACGGCGATCTGCATTCCGATGCTTTTAAAGAGATATACAATTCAAGCAGGAATCCTATAGTCTATAACGGAGAAATCCACACCCCTTCGGAGGCTCGCGCGATCATGGAGAAATATCCCGATCTCGCCGGAATAATGATAGGGCGCGGAGCATTGGGCCGTCCTTCCATATTTCAGGAGATCATGAGCGGAGAGGATTGGGACGAAGAGAAACGCCGCCGGGAAATGTTGACGTTCCACCGCAAGCTGATGAACCATTATAAGGAAAATCTGATCGGCGGTGACCACCAGATTCTATCGAAAATCCTCCCCTTCTGGGAGTATGCCGAAACAGAGATCGGTAGAAAAGCGTGGAAGGCCATTAAGAAATCGTCCAACATCTCCAAATATCAGACTGCCTTGGCCCTTATTTTGTAGGGAGATGGATTTATATAGTAGGGACATGGAGTGCCATGTCTGAATTGTTAATGGAAAGGATCTTATAA
Organism: uncultured Sangeribacter sp.; assembly: GCA_964419535.1. GTDB lineage: Bacteria > Bacteroidota > Bacteroidia > Bacteroidales > Muribaculaceae > Lepagella. Next base: position 7,824 of record CAYQQG010000004.1, on the reverse strand, counting down.
CGGCAATTTGGTAATTATGCAAATTTAGGAAATTTTACATTTTATTTGGAAATTTGAAACCTGATTTTGCGTAAATATTTATATGACACAAAAAAAACAGAAGGCTGATAAGCCTAAGAAATATATAGAAGTCAAAGGAGCGAGAGTCAATAACCTGAAGAATATTGACATTAATGTCCCTTTGAATGAGTTCACTGTCGTTACCGGCGTTTCTGGAAGTGGCAAATCGAGCCTTGCATTCGACACACTATATGCTGAGGGCCAGCGACGTTATGTCGAAAGCCTTTCGAGCTATGCCCGACAATTCCTCGGGCGTATGTCAAAACCTGAATGTGATTTCATCAAAGGATTGCCGCCTGCCATTGCCATTGAGCAAAAGGTTATCACGCGAAATCCCCGTTCGACGGTTGGAACCTCCACTGAGATATATGATTATCTCCGAATGCTTTTCGCCCGGGTCGGAAAGACTTATTCTCCGGTCAGCGGACGCGAAGTGAAGAAACATCATATCGAGGATATGGTCAGAGAAGTCAACGAATACCCGGAAGGAACACGCATTGCGGTGGTCGTTGACATCAATATTCCTGAAGGGAGAGACTTCCGCGATCAACTCGGAATCTACCTGAAAATCGGTTTTTCGAGATTGGAATTGGACGGGCGTTTCATAGATATTGAAGAATATCTTGCCGATGAGAACCGTGTTCATCCCGAGCCGGGCCTCCACCTCCTTATCGACCGTCTCAGTGTCTCGGAGGACAAAGATGAGCTCTCACGCCTGACAGATTCCTTGGAAACAGCCATGTTTGAGGGCCGCAACCAGTGCCTGATTAAAGTCTGGACAGACAATGGGATACGCGAACATCATTTCTCAGACAGTTTCTCGGCGGACGGGATTAATTTCCGTGAGCCTTCAGACCTTATGTTCAATTTCAATAACCCTTACGGCGCATGTGAAGAATGCGAAGGTTATGGGAAAGTGCTCGGAATCAGTGAGGATCTTGTCATTCCCGACAAATCCCTGACGATTTATCAAGGAGCGGTTCAATGCTGGCGCGGTGAAAAAATGGGTGAATGGAAGAAAGAACTGATCAATCTCGCACCTCATTTTTCGTTCCCAATTCACACGCCATACATAGATCTCACACAGGAACAGAAGGACTTTCTATGGCACGGAAATGGCCGTTGGGAAGGTATTGACGGCTTCTTCCGTTGGGTTGATGAAAATCAATATAAGATTCAGTATCGGGTCTTGAAGGCTCGCTACAGGGGTAAAACCGAATGTCCGGTCTGTCATGGATCGCGACTTCGTCCGGATGTGGAATACGTGAAGGTAGGCGGGAAGTCGATCACGGAGCTCGTCAGAATGTCAGTGTCAGATCTGCGCGAATTTTTCAATGAACTGAAACTTTCTGCTGCAGACGAACTGATTGCCGCACGGCTTCTGACGGAAATCCGCAGCAGAATAGGATTTCTTGAGGAAGTCGGTCTCGGTTATTTGACATTGGACCGTGTTTCCAACACGCTTTCCGGCGGTGAGAGCCAGCGAATCAATCTTGCCACCTCATTAGGTTCGTCCCTTGTCGGGTCACTATATATTCTTGACGAGCCTTCAATCGGGTTGCATTCGCGCGACACTCAGCGCCTGATCAGCGTTTTGCGTCGTCTTCAGCAGATCGGCAACACCGTTGTCGTTGTCGAACATGACGAGGAAATGATGCTCGGCGCCGACAACATCATCGACGTCGGTCCCGACGCCGGAAGTCATGGCGGCGAAATTGTTTTTGCCGGTAATCTTAAGGAGGGATTGGTATCGGAGGCGCCGACAAAATCATATACCCTCGATTATCTTTCAGGCCGACGTGAAATCCCTTACGATCCATTGCGCCACCCATGGAAAAAGTATGTCAAGGTTGAAGGTGCGCAAGCCAATAACCTTAAGAATATTGACGTGACTTTCCCATTGGGTGTGATGACAGTAGTTACGGGCGTCAGCGGATCGGGCAAGTCTACGCTTGTCCGCGAGATTTTATATAAAGCACTCGTCCGGGCACTCGGAGAGTCCGGTGACGCACCGGCCACTCATAAGCGCCTTTCCGGTGATGTATCTACTATTGGAGCCGTAGAGTTTATCGACCAAAATCCGATAGGAAGTTCGTCGCGTTCTAATCCCGCTACCTATCTGAAAGCCTTTGACGAAATACGCAAGCTCTTCTCCGAACAGCAGCTCGCCAAGCAGATGGGCTACACACCCGGCTATTTCTCTTTCAACTCTGACGGCGGACGTTGTGATGAATGTAAAGGCGAGGGGACAGTGACCATTCCGATGCAGTTTATGGCCGACATTCAGATTCCTTGCGAAGTCTGCCATGGCAAGCGATATAAGGAAGAAGTGTTGGAGGTGTTATACAGAGGAAAATCGATCTATGATTTCCTCGAAATGACTGTTGATGAAGCTATCGATTTCCTCAAGGAAGATCGTGGATCGCAGGCTAAAAAGATAATTAAAAAACTTCAGCCTCTCCACGACGTCGGACTCGGATATATAAAGCTCGGTCAGTCGAGCTCTACCCTCTCCGGAGGTGAGAACCAGCGTGTGAAACTCGCTTATTATATTTCTCAGGACAATCAGCCTCACACGATGTTCATCTTTGATGAACCGACAACCGGTCTTCACTTCCACGACATCGACACACTGATGAATTCTCTTCGCCGATTGATTGATGCCGGCCATACGGTCGTCATCATCGAACACAACATGGACGTCATAAAATGTGCCGACTGGATAATCGACATCGGTCCGGAAGGTGGAGACGCGGGAGGCTATCTCGTAGCCGAAGGGACGCCCGAACAGATCGCTTCATGCGAAAAATCCTATACCGGTCAATTCCTGAAGCCGAAACTTACAAAAAAATAGAAAAAAGCTATTATGACTCCTCAAATTGTAGTGTGGAAGGCATGAGAAAATTTACAAAATACTAAAGGTTGCTATGCGAAAAATTTTGATTATAATCCCGGTGTTGGCTTTTATCCTTTACGCCTGTGGGAACCGGACTGAAGAGAACCGAAATGAGGATGTCGAAAAACTATATAATCAGACATTTCGTTTGACAAAGCTATATACCGACAGCATGTCGCAAGCTACGGACTCAGCCTCACTCCACGGACTTATGGAACGATTTGACGCACGGCTCTCCGAACTCAACTTCAGCGTGAAGGCAGAAACCGACTATCATCTCGACGAAGGGAAGAACGACACTATCTTCCTCCTCATTGACTCCCTCCGCCGCACATACGACCACCGCCTCTATCATCTCGCCAATCCCCTCCCCGCCGATTCGGTTGCTATAGATTCCTCAGATAATTAAATTCGTTTCCCATTTCCCAACTTCCACGGGGGCTTATACTTGATCATCAATACTTCGGAAGAATATTTTGTGCCCATTCCGGCACGGTGGTAACATACATTTTACCTACAACACCATTTGACAATCTGAATAATGGCCGTGCCATTTCTCCGTCAATAGAGTTATCATATATGTAAAGCCTATCAATCTTCTCAGCTATAGTCTCGCAGTTTAAGATGGATTTATAATAGCGAGAAATTATCTTGTCGATTGGTACCGAATGCCCTCCTTCCATAACCCTGTTTGTAATTCGTGCTGCATTAATTGAAGGATGTTCGGTTGAAATAAAGAAGACACGAATGAAATAACCGGCTTCTTTAGCACGTAGAATAAAATCAATTTTATCTTGGGCTGAAAACACAGTTTCAAAGACAAAACTTAATCTTTCTTTAAGACATTTTTCCCTCCATTCAGCACAATATTGAGCTGAATTCAAAATTGCTTCCTTTGAGTTCCAATCTCCGAATTTATCTTTGGCAACCTGATCGGGATTTATATAAACGACTCCATCAGACCATTCATGGTGCAGGAATTGTTGTGTCACAGTTGTTTTTCCGGAGCCATTCGGTCCGGCAATAACGATCAGTTCCGGCTTTCGATTATTTTCCATTGTTGCGGTTATTTAGCCGGTCTGACCACTTTGCACGATTAAGCTCGCGTTGATGCTCAACTTCGGCTTTAATTTTAGCCTCAGCTTCTTTTCTTCGTGTCATAGCAGAATTAAGTGCATCCTGCATTATCTGTTCAAGCATTTCATCTGTAGGATCTTCACCGGATAGAAATCTATATGAATTCAATTCTTGTTCAGACATATTCTTTTCCTTTTCAACAAAATTACAAAAAATTTTCTATACATTATTGAATTTCATTGCTTTTATTTTGCAAAACAATGTATATCTCGGATATTAAGGGTTATTTTGAATGTGATTCTTTATGATTGGAGGAGCTCCATTTGGCAGTTGGGGCAGTCGAAGTGGAGAGGGAACGTGTGGGGTCCGCTTGTGAGTTTGAGCGGGAGGCGGAAAGGACGGCGTGACGCCGGGGTCTCTTTCAGACAGAGGCCCATCTCGCGCAAGATGCAATGTCGGGTGGTCATTAAAATCTTTCCTTTCTCAGAAGATGAGATATTGTCTTTTTTTGAAGATGGGATATTACCGTTCTTTAAGGGTGAGATTTCCATTGCAGGCTCGATGTCGGTGACGCCGTGCGAGAGATAGAAATCTGCCGCCAAACGGTTGGAGACATTGTCGCGATAGTCTAATGCCGCAGAGGGATATAGAGCTTCCGGAGTCTCTTTTCTACGATAATCGAACGTATATGTAGCTTTGGCGGCTACATCAAGAGCATCGACGAGTTGGCGGCGAATATCTGAAAGCCGTGAGGCAGGAATGAAGAGATTGAAATCATCCTCATGCAGTTCACGGAGCTTATAGACCGTATTGCCAAATTTATCGAATTGGTCTCGGACGCTGCGGCGGTTTTTTGCCGTTTCGAGATCAGTCGGTAGTGAAATTTTCACGCTAACACCGCGCTCGTCGATGGCCTCAATAAAACGATTTGTTATGCTGACGTCCAACCAAAGTTTACGTGTTGCCGTGGGACGGGCGAGTTCTTTTTGCCATTGAATGTCAAATGTTCGGTGAATCTTTGCATTCTTGGGAAGGTTAAAGGCTCGGTTAGCAATTATGCGTTTCCCTTTGACGCCGTTCACCATAACTCCCTCATATTCCTTTTGGGAATTGAAAAAACTGATTCCGTCGCCGTTATGGAGCTGAGACGGATCTTTTATGATCTCCCCCATCGACTTTGGAGTCAACGGCGAAGAGATGTTTTGAGGCCTGCGCGAATCAATGAAATAGTGTGTGAAACCACGATTGAAACTTTTTTCAAGTTGCGGTCGAAATGTTATTTCAGATATTCCAAACGAAGATCGGCAGTATAATTCCGGCTTCCCCGCGAATATTTCGTCAAGTTTGCGCCGATAGAAAGCAACAACATTTTTCACATAAGCGGCATCTTTCAGTCTTCCTTCGATTTTAAAGGATGAAGCGCCGGCTTCGAGAAGTTGTTCCAATCGATCCGAGAGATTGAAATCCTTCAGCGAAAGAAGATGTCTGTCCCGAGCAATAACCTTGCCGTCAGCATCAACAAGATTGTATTTCCAGCGACAAAGCTGGGCACACTCACCACGGTTGGCACTCCTTCCCGTCGTGGCTTGACTTATATGGCACCTTCCCGAATAAGAGACACACAATGCGCCGTGAACGAAACATTCCAGGGGCACACTCACGCGTTCGTGAATAGCCATGATTTCGTCTAATGTCAATTCCCTCGCAAGGACTATCTGTGAAAAACCGACATCTTGGAGGAATCGTGCCTTTTCCGGGGTGCGGGTGTCACATTGAGTTGAGGCATGGAGCGCAATCGGAGGAATATTCATTCTGAGAATACCCATATCCTGAACGATGAGAGCGTCCACTCCGGCCCTATATAGCTCTGAAATAAGTTTCTCAACCGCAGGAATTTCCGAATCATACACAATCGTATTGACTGTCACGTATACCTTAGCTCCGTATGGGTGAGCGAAATCCACTACCCTCTTTATATCTTCAACCGAATTGGAAGCAGACTTGCGTGCACCGTGAGACGAAGCACCGATATAGACAGCGTCGGCTCCATGCTTAATCGCTTCGATAGCGATTTCTGCAGAAGCCGCAGGCGCGAGAAGTTCTATAGCCCTTGGATTCTTAGCCATTGCTATTGTAAATTTAGGAGAGATACTTAATATTTACCCGAGAGGGCCAAAAAGATGTTAATTATTTCTTCATCAGACGGTCAAGCATCCTTTTGTCGTCACGCTCTTTGATCGATTGGCGCTTATCATATTGCTTTTTGCCACGCCCGATCCCTATGACAAGTTTTGCATATCCGCGCTCGTTGATGAAAAGGCGGATCGGAACGATCGTAAAGCCGGCGTCGGCGGAAGCCTTCGTGATCTTCGCAATCTCCTTTTTATTGAGCAGAAGTTTGCGATCGCGCCGGGTTGCATGATTGTTATATGTGCCATAGAAATATTCTGCAATATGCATCCCTTTGACCCACACCTCGCCGTTCTCTACCATGCAATAGGAATCAGACAGAGATGCACGGCTTTCGCGTATAGACTTTATTTCTGTCCCCGTCAGAACGAGTCCGGCTGTGAACGTGTCGCCTATTTCATAATCGAAATGGGCCCGTTTATTCTTAATATTTACTTGAGAAGATCTGTTTTTCATAATCTCAGAACTCATTTACCGGTAAAAGAATATCGAAAATATAATACATCAAAATCGGTGCGCCAAGAATAGTCAGACAAAGCAACGTCGTCAGAAGATTCTTTCTGTCATCGCTGAAACGGAAAAATCTTGCACCCCTGATTGCCAGATATATAGTCCATAACGGAAGAAAGGCAATGACAGGTCCTAACATCGGAAGGGCGGCATAGAGAACCCAGAAAATAGCTAAAGTTGACAGAAGATACATCACATATTGCTTCCCGAATGAGGAATCCGCAATTCCCTTTTTGTCGCGCGGCATTAAAACTCTTATGAACAGCAGACTTACATAATAGCCGAAGAAAAAGGCGACAAAAATCTTGACACCCTCAACCATTGCCATTGAAAGTGTTGTGGCGGAGTTGTATAGACATTCGAGAAAGCAGGAGGCGGCGGCAATTGCGAGCAACGGGAAAAAGCAGCCGCGGGCCATAGTCTCCGGAGACATCTTTGCACGCCTTATCTTTTTCCAACCTTCAACCGGGTTTATCATCATCGAAAAAAGGAGTTTCAATGACGAAGAACGCTTTCCTCCACCTTCCGGATCTTCTTCCTCATCGTCCCCCTCCTCTTCATAGAACTCAGTTTCCGGTGACGACAAGTCATCATCTTCAAGAGAATACTCACCTGAAGAGAAAATCTGATCGTCGTTTTCTTCCGACTCCTTTATCTCTGATTTTACTTTTGATTCTAACATAATGCAAAATTAATAAATTTTCGCGAGTCAGCAAAGTGAGATTTGTAACATAAAAGAAACGGCTGTCCGTTCTCCGGACAGCCGTTGTCTATATTTGCAGTTCTATCAATTACTCACCGCGCTCTTCATTGAGGATGCGGATCATTTCGATAGCTGATTTCGGGATGCGGGTGCCGGGACCGAAGATAGCGGCTACGCCGGCTTTGTAAAGGAAGTCATAGTCCTGAGCGGGGATCACACCGCCGGCAGTCACGAGGATATCCTCGCGGCCAAGCTTCTTGAGCTCTTCGATCACCTGCGGGATAAGAGTCTTATGACCTGCAGCGAGTGAAGATACGCCAAGGATGTGAACGTCGTTCTCTACGGCCTGACGGGCAGCTTCTGCCGGAGTCTGGAAGAGCGGACCCAT
>CAYQQG010000003.1:0-35654 GCA_964419535.1 uncultured Sangeribacter sp. | reverse complement strand
AGCACGTGATTTGTAATCTCGGGGTCGTTGGTTCGAATCCGACAAGAGGCTCTCCAAAGATAGTTTCTCCACTGTGAAGTGCATGGAACAAAATGACTGAAAGAACAATAGGATAAAAGAATGCTGCTTCGGCAGCAAAGCGTTGAATGTTTTTCATAATTTTGTTTTGGCGGCGTGTTTGTGATAAACATGCCGTTTTTTTGTTTATAATTGATTATAGGATGTCAAATGTGAAGGTTGGTGGCCACCAAAAGTGAAGGGCATTTATAATGTGAAAAATTTTTGCTAATTTTGCATCCAAAGTCAGAATAAAATGGAAGAAAACAATCTTATTACTTCTACTTTGCCATCGGATTCTGTTGATTCCGATACGAAACATATTGAAGGACTCATTCATGTTATTCGTGGTCAGCAAGTAATGCTTGATAGAGATTTGGCTCAACTTTATAAAGTTGAAACAAAATACTTGAAGAGGGCTGTCAAAGCAAACATGAACAGATTCCCTCCTGATTTTATGTTCGAACTTGATCGTTCAGAATTCCTTCGTTTGAGGTGCAGTTTATGCACCTCAAACGAAAAATCACAGCGTGGAGGAACACGATACATGCCTTTTGTTTTTACAGAACAGGGAGTGGCGATGCTAAGTGGTGTGCTTAAATCGAATGTAGCAATAGAGGTTAATATTCGGATAATGAGAGCATTCACTGCAATGCGTAGTTTCTTAATGAGTAATGCTCACATGTTTCAGAGGCTTGAAACATTGGAACACCATCAACTATTGTTGCAGAAACACCAAAGCGATACAGATAAAAAAATAGATGAGGTGCTGAATCGTCTTGATGATAAAGAAACAAACCCGATTGAGGGTTTTTTCTTTGAAGGACAGATATTCGATGCCTACACTTTGATTTCTGACTTAGTCCGTAAAGCAAATCACCGTGTTATCTTGATAGATAATTTTGTTGACGACCGTGTATTGAAAACTCTCGACAAAAGGTATGAAGGTGTTTCCGCATGGATTTATACCCATCCAAAGAAGTCTCAGATTGAACTGGATTTAAAGAAGCATAATGCTCAATATCCTGAAATCAAACTTTGTTATTGCACCAACGTTCATGACAGATTTCTGATAATTGACGAAACGGTTTATTTTATCGGTGGCTCTATCAAAGACCTTGGGAAAAGAATAGTTGCCTTTAGTCAAATGCATCAATCACCGGATGCCATTCTGTCGCAACTGAGATGTGAGTCCTAAGAAAGTTCAATTAAATTATTTTTGGCTATGTATATATATAACACGACTTTTATGGTTGACCACGCCGAGAAGGAAAGATTTCTCGGGTGGATGCGATCGAATGCGCTGCCGGCTCTCGTCAATGACACTCTTCCGGCTCGCGAGCCGCGCCTGACGTTAGTGGCCGAAGTGCCGGGCGATCCGGAATTTGCGGCCCAGGCCGCATCATTCGCTTTTCAGGTGGAATTCGATTCCATGGAGGACGCGGCGAAATGGGCCGAGACCGCACTCGCGCCCGTCGGCGGTGAGTTCACCGCGACGTTCGGACCTGAGCGCGGTCTTATGTTTGCGACGATCCTCGAAGTGATTGACCTATAAATAATAATGGATCCGCAAATCAAAAAATACGAAAGGATAATAATGGGTATTGACCCCGGAACGAATGTCATGGGATATGGCGTTCTGGGTGTCAACGGCAAGAAGCCGGAGCTGATCGTGATGGGTGTCATCAAGCTTTCGAAGTTTGACAGCCACTATCTCCGTCTGCGCCGGATCTTCGAGAGGGTGACGGGCCTTGTCGACCAATATCTGCCGGATGAATTAGCGATCGAGGCACCGTTTTTCGGCAAGAATGTCCAGTCGATGCTCAAATTGGGCCGAGCCCAGGGGGTGGCCATGGCGGCGGTGCTGGCCCGCGACATCCCTATCGCCGAATATGCGCCGCTGAGCATAAAGCAATCGGTCACCGGCAGCGGTGGCGCGTCGAAAGAGAGGGTCGCCAACATGCTCAAGCATATTCTTGGGATTCCCGACGACCGAATGCCGGCGCTCCTTGACGCGACGGACGCTCTGGCCGCCGCTCTGACTCATTTCTACGAAACCGGCAAGCCGGCGATTGCCAAAAGCTCCGGCTCGTGGGAAAAGTTTATAGCTCAGAATCCCGACCGCATCGCGCCCCGCCTGAAACCGAAACCCTAAAGCGGGCACTGAGCAAATTTCATCAATTTTTATGTAATGGGCTCTTAAATTATTACAGGCTTAAATTATTAAAGGCTCCAGCAGGCTCTATCTCCAAAAAAATTGAGAGATAGAGCTTATTTTTTTGGAAAATTCGGATTAAAGGGATATATTTGCAAATTAAAGCTAAATTAACCTAAAGAAACATAAATAAATTTGTCGGGTTGTGGAAATCCATGACCGGTGACAGAAAGCGAATAAAAGTAAAACTAATATATTTATGGATAAATACCAGGAAGCACTCGCGGCGAGCAAGGTTCTCGCGGACGACGCCGTCATCGCGGCGGAAGTGAAAAAAATCGTGGAGAAGGCACCTGAATACGCCTCTCCCGAAGTGTGGCAACTTCTTTTCAGCTCGATCGACCTGACCACCCTCTCGACTGAGGATTCAGACCGCAGCGTGGCGAAGTTCACCCAGAGGGTCAACGATTTCGATAATGATTATCCTCAGTTCGGCAATGTGGCCGCAATATGTGTCTATTCCAACTTCGCCGAGACGGTGAAGACACATCTCGACGTGCCCGGAGTTGACATCGCCGTTGTCGCCGGCTGTTTCCCCTCGAGCCAGACTTTCCAGGCCGTGAAGGTCGCCGACGTGGCCCTGGCGGTTGCCGGCGGAGCGAACGAAGTTGACATTGTCTTCAATGTCGGCCAATTCCTCGACGGAGATTATGAAAGTCTGTCAGACGAGATTATCGAGCTCAAGCATACGGCCCGCGACGCCAAACTGAAGGTGATTCTCGAGACGGGATGCCTGAAGACGGCTGACAACTTCAAGAAGGCTTCGATCCTTGCTCTCTATTCGGAAGCGGACTTCCTCAAGACTTCGACCGGCAAGATCTATCCCGGCGCTTCGCTCGAGGCGGCATGGGTGATGTGTCAATGCATCAAGGAATACTATCAGCTGACCGGCCGCAAGGTCGGCTTCAAGGCTTCGGGAGGTGTGCGCACATCCGAAGAAGCGCTTCAATATTACGCTCTGGTCAAGGAGATTCTCGGCGACGAATGGCTCAACCACGACCTGTTCCGGATCGGGGCTTCGTCGCTCGCAAATGCGATCCTGTCAACCATGACCGGCGAAGAGACCCGTTATTTCTGAGATTGAATTGAAAAATCATAGATCCCATATATCATGAAATTACGAAAAATTCATCTTCTTCCGGTTTTGGCGATCGGCCTCATAATGGGCGCTCTGGCGCCGTCAAACGTCGCGAAGGCCGACCCGGCCAAGGAAGGCGGGAAAAAGATGCAGATGTTCGGAGTCGCTTTCTATAATCTCGAAAACCTCTTCGACACGATCAACAACAACGGAAAATATGACCTTGAGTTCTCTCCTCAGGGCAAGAACCGTTGGGACAGCCATAAATACTGGTCAAAGATCAACAAGCTCTCTTATGCCATTTCGCAGATGAAGACGACGGCCACGCCGATGGGCCCGGCCGTGATCGGATGCAGCGAGATTGAGAATGAGACTGTGCTTCAGGACCTGGTTAAAGCTGACGCAATCAAGGACTGGAACCTTCAGGTCATCCACCACGATAGTCCCGACCGCCGCGGTGTGGATGTCAGCCTGCTTTATAACCCGCGTTTCTTCAAGCCTATCCGCGTGACGAACCACACGCTGAACGTTCCGGAACTTCCATATTTCAAGACCCGCGACCAGATGTGTGTCGTCGGCCTTTTAGGCGGCGACCGTGTTGCGATCATCGTCAATCACTGGCCCTCGCGCCGTGGCGGGTCGAAAGAGAGCAGCTGGCTCCGCGAGGCGGCCGCTTCGCTCTCGAAGCATATCGCCGATTCGCTGATGAAAGTCGATCCCAATATGGGAATCATCATCATGGGCGACCTCAATGACGATCCCTCCGACAAGAGCTGTGCCGTCACCCTCGGTGCCGTCAAGAACCCGGCCGACTGCAAGGCCGGCGGCTTCTATAATCCCTTCTGGAAAAAGCTCGACGACGGAATCGGCTCATATATCTATCGCGGTTCGTGGGACCTTTTTGACCAGATAATCATCAACTATAACCTTCTGAACGGAGAAAGCGGCCTGAAATTCCGCTCGGCCGAAGTTCTCAACAAGGAATTCCTCAAACAGTCCGACGGCCAATATCGCGGCTATCCTCACCGGACATTCTCGGGCGGTGCGTGGACCGACGGTTATTCCGACCACTTCCCGACCGAAATCTATCTCGTCAAAGAGGTGAAATGACGGCTCTAAGAAATGTAAATCATTTGATGAGACTGACTCTGAATCAAGCTAACAAACATTTTTTATGCGACATATATTTTCAATAATCCTCACGGCGGCCGCGGCTCTGTCTGCAATCGCGGCGCCGACAGGCGTCAAGGGCACACTTCTCGATGCCCGCAGCGGCAAACCGATCGGGAATGCCAATGTCCTGCTGAACGACCAGGGAATAATGGTTGTCTCCGACGCCGAAGGCACTTTCCAGATCACGAATGCTGAATCGGGATCGGATGTCCTTCAGGTCATCGCCTACGGCTATGACGATCTCTATGTTGATGTCGACATATTGCGCGACATGGTGAAAAATCTCGGTGAGCTCAAGATGAGTGTCTCCGGCTTCGACGGCTCCGCCCTCAATTCCGATTCCTTTATCTTTGACGAAGAGGAGATCGCCGAAGACGAGAGTGCACAGCAATCCGTAGGTGTCATTCAGGGTGCCACAGACGATATCTTCTATCAGGCCGCGAGCTATCAGTTCTCGACCGTCCGCTATCGCATGCGCGGTCTTGACAGCAACTGGCAGCAGGGATATATCAACGGCGTGAGATATAACGACGTCATGCGCGGATCGTTCAACTTCTCCGGTCTCGGCGGCATGACTTCGACGGCCTTCCGCAGCAAACAGACCGAGATCGGCCTTTCGTCCGCTTCCTACGGCTTCGGTGGACTCGGCGGCTCACAGAATTTCACAACCTACGCCTCCCAGTATGCTCCCGGATTCCGCGGCTCGCTGGCCTATACGAACTCCAACTATATGCTCCGTGCGATGCTGCAATACAGCACCGGACTCAACAAGCACGGCTGGGCTTTCTCAGGCACCGTCATCGGCCGATATGCTCCGGAGGGCGTGGTCAAAGGGACATGGTATAACTCTTTCGGCTATAGCCTCTCGCTCCAGAAGGTCTTCAACGACATGCACTCGCTCAACCTCACGACATGGGGCGCTCCCACCCAGCGCGCAACCAACAACGCCGCGACTCAGGAAGCCTACGATCTCGCGGGGTCGAACCTCTATAACCCCGACTGGGGATATCTCAACGGCAAGAAGATGTCAGACCGCGTCATCACGTCATTCGACCCTTCTGTGATGCTCAACTGGCTCTGGAAACCGAAAATGGGAACTTCGCTCAACACGGCCGTGGCCTATCGCTATAACGCATACGCCAAATCGGGCTTCGACTGGTATCAGGCCGCCGACCCGCGCCCGAACTATTACAGAAACCTCCCCTCATATTTCCTCCCGACGGCGACTTTCGATCCGAGTGATCCTCTTTCACAGGAATCTCAGCTGTGGATCGCCCAGAATGAGCAATATGACTATATACGCGACCTCTGGCTGAACAACGTGGGCACGCGCCAGATCAACTGGGACGGAATCTATCAGACGAACCTCCTGAACGATATGTATTTCGACCGCGATCCGCAATATAAAGGCCGCGCCACATATATCCTTCGCGACGAACACCAGAACCAGAGCGTATTCATGTTCAATTCGACCCTCAACCACCGTTTTTCAGACATCCTGACACTTCAGGGCGGTGTGAGCGTCGATTACACTGCCGGTCATTACTTCGAGACCGTCCGCGACCTTCTCGGCGCTAAATATTGGGTTGACATCGACAACTTCTCGGAACGTGACTTCGCCGGCAGCCAGGACAAGCTCCAGAACGACCTTGACAACCCCAACCGCCGTGTGACCGAAGGTGACGTCTACGGATACAACTACACTATCCACGCCACCCGCGCCCGCGCCTGGCTGCAGAATGAATGGAACACGCGCCATTTCAACGTCAACTATGCCGCCGAAATCTCCAACACCAACTATTACCGTTACGGCCACATGCGCAACGGCCGCTTCCCCGATATGTCAAAGGGGAAAGGTGAGGTCCACAACTTCTTCAACGGCCAGTTCAAAGCCGGCGCCACATGGAAGATCAACGGCCGAAACTATATCGTCGGCCACGTCGGTCTCGGCACACGCGCCCCGATGCTCGCAAACGCATACGTCAACGCCCGAATCAAAGACGAGGCGATCTCCGATCTCCGTTCTGAAAAATATGTGGGCGCCGACCTCTCCTACACATGGAACTATTCGCGCTTCCGCGGTTCTATCACAGGCTATTGGAACGAAATCTGGGACGGCATGGCACAGCGCTATTTCTATGACTATGACCTCGCCACGATGATGACATACACCCTCGCCGGCATCCGCACCGAAAGAAAGGGCATTGAGCTCGGCATGACGGTCAAGATCATCGACGGCCTCAGCGCGACGGCCACCGGCGCTTTCTCACGCTATACATACCGCAACAACCCCGTCGGCGTCCGCTCGGCCCAGAACGGTGCCATGGAGGATGTCACTCGCCGCACGTATCTCAAGAACTATCACGTCGGCGGCTCGCCCCAGCAGGCCTATGGCCTCGCCCTCAACTATGCCGCTCCCAAGAACTGGTTCTTCGAAATCAACGCCAACTATTTCTGTGACGGATATGTCGACCTCGCGCCCACTCGCCACGAGGAACTCCCCGGCCTTTGGAAATTCTGCACGACCGAAGAGCAATATCGCGAGCGCCTCGCCGAATTCGCTCATCAGGACAAACTCAAGAATTCATTCATCATGAATCTCTCGATCGGCAAGATGCTCTATACCAAATTCGGCGGCGTCAACTTCAATCTCAGCGTCAACAACCTTCTCAACAACCGCAACATCATGACCGGCGGTTTCCAGGAATCTAAGCTCGACTATACGAACTATACGCTCACGAAATTCCCCAACCGCTATTATTACGCCCAGGGAATCCGCGTCTTCTTCAATGTCGGCATCCGTTTCTGACGTTAGGCTCTCAGAATTCAAGAGTTAGCGAAAAGAGATACGCAAACAATTAATCCAGACAAATCAGATATGAAAAAAATATTGAAATATATCGCCATGGGCGCGGCGCTGCTCGCTTCGGGGACCGCTCTCTCATCCTGTGACGATGAACTGGCTCAGGCCCCCATCGTGCAGCCGGCTCCGGAGATAGGCGACGGAACATGGCAGAATCCGCTGCAGACGTGGCAAGCCAACTTAGGCACTACCGTCGACGGCCGCACATCCAACTGGGTGACCGGATATATCGTCGGATATGTCGACACATCCGACGGAAACAAGAAAATCCTCGGCAATGCCGGCGCGCTCCAATCAAACATGGTGATCGCCCAATATCCTTATGACGAAGCGGATTGGGCCGAACGCGGCTATACAATCGATGACTGTGTGCCCGTTCAGCTCCCCTCGGGCGTTGTCCGCACGGCGCTCAACATCGCCGACAACCCCGGAAACCTCAACAAGCAGGTTAGCCTCCGCGGAACGACCGGATCAAAATATTGCGGCTATTATGGCGTCCGTCAGGCCAATGACTACAATTGGGGACCGACAGGCCGTTATGAAGAACCCATTCAGGAAATGGGGGATTCCTATTATTGCGATTTCACCGCCAGCCGTGACATCAACTATTATATCGAACGCGGTTGGACAACCCTGATGACAAAAGGCGGCCTCAGCGGCTGGTATTGGAAAGAGAACAGCGGCGTCACCTTCCTGACCGTGTCGGCCTATCTCGGAACGGCCAACGGCGGCCCGTATGAGAACTGGGTGATCAGCCCCGCTTTCAACCTCGACACAGCCCGCGAAAAGACCCTCAGCTTCTCAACCCAGGGCGCATACGCCAACGAGTCAACTCTCGAAGTCTATATCATGACCAACAAGAACCCGCTGGCCTGCGAGCCCGTGAAACTTGATTGCGTCATCGCTCAGGCTCCCGAATCCGGCTACAGCCAATGGGTTTCGAGCGGCACGATCGACCTTTCGGAATATTCCGGCACCGTCTATATCGGCTTCCGCTATTGGTCAGCCCACGGCGGCCAGAACGGTTCTTCGGATTTCGGCATGACCAACTTCAACATCGGCGGCGCCGACCCGGCCGAATGGGAAGTGATCGACCCGGCGACGATCGCGACCTTCCGTCCCGTGAGCTCTGTCGAGGCCGGCAAGAGCTATGCCTTCGTCTTCGACGGCGATAAGCTCATGCTTCCGCTCGGCGGCAATTACGGCAACTTCGGCGTCAAGAAGATCACCTTCAACGAGGACGGAACGTTCTCGGGAAAACGTGCCGATGTCTTCACGCTCGAGGCGCTTCCCGAATATGAAGGGGAATATGCTATCGTCGACCCGAACGGCAAGTATATCTATATGAAGGGGACATACACCAACTTCAATGTCAGCTTCTCGCTCGAGGACGCTTACCGCTGGTCCTTCATCCC
The DNA here is from genome assembly GCA_964419535.1 of uncultured Sangeribacter sp. GTDB lineage: Bacteria > Bacteroidota > Bacteroidia > Bacteroidales > Muribaculaceae > Lepagella. The sequence continues at coordinate 26,853 of CAYQQG010000003.1, read as the reverse complement.
GAACGACGAGGGCGTATTCGAGATCCGCAACGTCACGCGCAACCTCGACATGATATATGAAGCGTCAAAGGATTATATCGGAACGACCGGCCCGACGTGGTATAACGGCAACGGAGCGCGCCTCTATGTCGCCGACGAGGACCATTCCGGCAGATAACTCCTTCCGGGAGATAATGTTATCAAATGGTCTCTAAAAACGCGTTTAATTAAAATATAAAGACAATTATTCAATCCGCTTTGATATGAAAGCACTGAAATATTCAATATTCGGAATGGCGATGTTAGCCTCGGCCGCCACGATGGTCTCCTGTCAGGACCATTATGACGAACCGGACCTCAATGTTCCGCAGGCAACGCTGCAGCCCAACACCACTCTGGCCGAATATAAGGCCGCCTTCGGTGATGAACTCGCGGTGAAGACCCCCTATAAGGACGCCGACACCAAGACGCCCTATATCATCCACGGACGCGTGATCTCTTCCGACGCGTCGGGAAATATATACAAATCGCTCGTGATTCAGGACGAGACGGCCGCTCTCGCCCTCTCGATCAACCAGAGCTCCCTATACGCTGACTACCGTCTCGGCCAGGAGATCGTCATCAACGCCACCGACATGTGGGTCGGGATGTATAACAACTATATCCAGCTCGGAATGCTCGGGGAATATAACGGCATGCCCCAGATCACGTTCATGGCTTTCGACACGTTCAAGGCCCACACCGAACTGAACGGAATGCCGAACCAGAATTTCAAATATGTCAAATATGGCAATCCTGTGCCTGAAAACGACCCCTATTGCCTGATTTTCCGCTCCTTCAGCGAGATTCCCGCCGCCGGCGAAGCATATGTCAACGTGATGAGCCAGCTTGTGGAATTCCCGAATGTCAGCTTTGTTGACGCCGGTCCGGACAAGAGCAAGGAACCGGACGCTGACGGCAACTATCCGCCGATGACATTCGCCCCCTATCAGGACAACGCCGACCGTTATATCAAGGACGCAAACGGCGCGACACTCAATGTCCGCTGCTCGGGATACAGCTCTTTCTATAACGATCCCCTCCCTGAAGGTGTCGGTACGGTCCGGGGCATCCTTTCGCGTTATGGCGACAGCTGGCAGCTCCTTCTCCGCGGCACCGGCGACCTCCTCTTTGACGACGCCGGCACACGCGAAGAGCCCTACACAGTCGAACAGGCAATAGCGATGAACAACAACGGCCGCACAGGCTGGGTTGAAGGTGTCATCATCGGATGCGTGAAGCCGGGCGTGACCTCCGTCTCAAGTCTCGACGACATCACGTTCAGCGCCACCGACGCCGAGGTCGACAACAACGTTGTCATCGCGCCGAAGGCTGATTGCCGTGATCTGGCCCAAATGATGACCGTCGAACTCCCTTATGGATCGAAAATCCGCGAATGGGTCAATCTTGTCGATCACCCCGAAGTTCTCGGCCAGACTCTCTATGTCAACGGCTCGATGAACGAATGGCTCGGAATGCACGGTGTCACCGAAGTCGGCTCCGGATTCCCCGATTTTGAAGTTGACGGCCAGGTAATTCCCGGCGTCACCGGTCAAGGCAACGGCACGAAGGAGAGTCCCTTCTCGGTCAACTATCTGAAAGCTCTTGACGATCTCGACCTTTCGAACGTATATGTCGAGGGTTATGTCGTCGGCTGGATTGCGGGACGCAAGTTCTCAACGGGCGCCAACTTCAGCGAGTTCAGCCGTGGCGACTATAGCGGCAACAACCTGATTCTCGGCAACTCCGCCGGCCTGATCGGCATCACCGACCGCGAGCTCGGCTGTGAGCAGTCTGTGCCCGTCGAACTCACGGATGTTTCCCTGCGCGACCAGTTCGGTCTGATCAAGAACCCCGGAATTCTCGGCAAGAAGGTCCGCATCCGCGCCAATATCGCCAATACGCTCTATGGCGCTCAGGGACTCATCTCCGTCTCCGAAATCGAGATAATCGAATAATAGAAACCGAATAAGAGTCTGTTTCAACTATTGATGAAAAAGACTCAAAACACCACAAATAAAGCGCTGCCCCGTTGACGGGAGAGCGCTTTATTTTTTTGAGTCTATGTTATCGATTGGGAATTTGGAAAATTGAGGCGGATTTGTTATTTTCGCAGTATGAAACAGATGCAAGCCAATCCGAGATATCCCGTAGGTGTCCAGACATTCGCCGAAATTCGTGAAGGCGGATACATTTATGTTGACAAAACATCTTTCATTTATGAACTGAGCCGTGAAGGAAAATATTATTTTCTTTCGCGTCCGCGACGGTTCGGAAAAAGTCTGCTTCTGTCAACTCTCGAGGCCTACTATCGTGGCCGACGCGACCTTTTCAAAGGTCTAGCGCTCGATTCGCTGACCGAAGATTGGGAACCCCGGCCCGTACTTCATCTCGACCTCAACAACCGGGAATATAAGGATTCTGAATCTCTCGTTGCCGAACTCAATTCGACACTCGAAATATGGGAAAAAGAATTCGGTGATGAGAAAAAGGACCGAGCCCCGGAAGAGAGATTTGCGGCCATAATACGCCGGGCATACGAGAAGACCGGGAAGAAGGTCGTCATACTCGTTGATGAATACGACAAACCGCTACTGAATACTATTGACCGGCCGGAACTGTCCGAGATCTATCGCTCCCAACTGAAGGCGTTCTATTCCAACCTCAAGACGATGGATCCTTGCATTGAATTGGCAATGCTCACCGGTGTGGCCCGGTTCTCGAAAGTCTCTATCTTTTCGGATCTCAACAATCTCAGAGATATCTCGTTTGAAAACAAATTCGCCGCGATTTGCGGAATCACATCCGAAGAGGTTGATGAATATTTCAAACAAGGAATTTCCGAGATTGCTGTAAATGAAGGACTCACTTTCGAGGAAGCCCGCGAGGAACTGCGCCAGAACTATGACGGCTATCATTTCAGCAAGATATCACCCGACGTCTATAATCCCTACAGTCTGGTCAATTGCTTCGCAGCCGGCGAAATAGGCCAGTATTGGTTTTCGACCGGCACACCATCGTTCTTGGTGAAATTGATCGAAAAAGATATGCTGGAATTTCGTGATCTTTCGCCCTCTTTTATCGAAAGTTCACGTCTCGAGTCGGCCGGTTTGCTCAGTTCAGATCCCTTGCCGGCTTTCTATCAGACCGGTTATCTGACGATCAAAAATTACGACCGTACATTGAGAAGATATGAGTTGAATTATCCAAACCGAGAGGTCAAGCAAGGCTTTTTGAATTATTTATTAGAATCCTATATTCCCAAACTCACCTCAACGAGCGGTTTTACGATTCCGGATTTCGTTATTGAAGTTCGCAAGGGAGACGCCGAAGCGTTCATGCGGCGCATGGAGAGCCTGATAGCGGCCATTCCATATAGCGACCGGGGATCGGCCGAGGCTCACTTTCAGAACGCCGTCTATCCGCTCTTTACGCTCATGGGATTCTTCACCCGGATGGAGATGCGGACATCAGACGGACGCATCGACCTGCGCGTCGAGACCGACCGCCATATCTTCATCTTCGAATTCAAAATCAATTCCACCTCACAGTCCGCCATGGACCAGATCGAAGAGAAGAAATATTGGTTGGGCGACCTCGCCTCGGGCAAACAGATCACGCTCATCGGCGCCAACTTCGACACCGCGACCCGCCGTCTCGATGCCCCCGTTATCAAGAAACTCTAACATGACGAAAAACAACGGAAATATGCGCTCTCAGTCGTTGTCCCGAAAGGAAATATTATAGTTCGGATTAATCACCCGTTTCCCTTGCTTAAGTCAATGGCTCTGGACCGCTAAGCTCAACATCAACTCAACGATATAAGGAGCGCTTCCCGACCGTCGGGAAGCGCTCCCTGTATAAGTAGAATAATTAATCTGAGAAAAGCTCTGAACTAATTAAACAGAATCAATGTCCGGGTCATAATGACCGTAAGGATCAGCTGGGAATGGATTGAAAGGGTCAGGGTCGTAAGGGTCAGGGTCGTAAGGATCCGGGTCGGGATCATATGGGTCGGGATCGGAGATATTGGGATCCCAAGGGTCAGGATCATCCGGACCACTCCATGGATCGGGTCCGATAGCCTCAGGTCCAGGCCAAGGTTCCGGCTCAGGTCCAGGCCAAGGTTCCGGACCCGGTTGAGGAATGATAGGATCCGGGCCTATAGGCGCCACCCCCGGCCAGGGTTCAGGATTTGCTTCCGAAATATTGTTAAGCGCGTCGACTGCATCTTGCATCGGGTCAGTTTCCACTGGTGCGGGATGATAATGGTGATGATGTATGTGTGTTTCGTGTACCTCGACATGCTGATCGTCCGGTGTTGTTTCGGGTGCGGGTGAAGTATGCGAGAGATCAGGTGTGAATGTCGAGTCAAGATTCTCGTGAGAGATAAACATCTCCGGGTTGGTCGCGTATGCCGCTCCTCCGGCAAGGATTCCGCCGCCGACAAGCGCTCCCGCTGCAATTGCGGCGATTTTTGTTGAATCATCCTTCCTTTCGGTCTCTTCCGGTTCAAGATAAAATCTGTAATCGTCCATCATGTTTATGTGGTTGGTTATATAATTCAAAAGCAAAGATAATATAAAAAGCACCAATCTATCACCAAATCGCTCTAAAATTTAAAATAATCCAGAGAAATGCCTCATAGTGTAAAGAAAAAGTTGACACATTGGTGGAAAGGATCTTAAATATTCTTACATGCGGGATGAAAGAGACTAAAAAAGTGTAAAAAAATTTGGATTGGAGTGATATATTTTTTAAATTTGCTTGTCTTATTCTATAGTGGGCGCTCGAACACCTTGCCGATAAGTTTTTCATTTCCTGAATAGTGGAAAAATCGGTTCCGTCAATCGGAGTGCCTGAAAATCAAAACCAACATCGACAAACGAAAAAAATTATATGGCAAGAGAGTTAGTCATAGGCAGAGGCGGTCATCAGCCCTTCCCTTTAGTTGATCAAAAAGTGAGCACTTATCACGCCAAGCTGATCATTAACGAAAATGGCGCGCTTCAACTCGTTGACACCAATTCAAGAAACGGAACATATATCTACAGCAACGGCCAGTTTATGCGCATAGCGCCGAACCGCGCCTATCAGGTCTCTCCCGACACGATGATCCAGCTCGGCCCGGAAACCCGCTTTCATGTCCGCAGACTGCTGGCCGGTGGGGGGCAGACCGTAACAGTCGGTCCGGGTCCGTTAGGTCCCGGCAATGTAGGCGGCGGAGGTGTCCGGAAGCAGCCGCCGGTTGAGAAGGTTGACATCTCCCACTTGCGCAGAATCTCGGAATTTTATAACGAGGAAAAGATTCGCCTTCAGACAAAGATGGGCAACATCAACTCCCTCCGCAGCCTGACACTTGTAGCCTCGATCGCCGCCGGTGCCCTCGGAGGCATTCTCGCCGATCAATTAGGTTTCGGCAGCGACAACAGACTCGCGAGTGGCGCGTTGGGTCTGGGAGTTGCCATTGTGCTTATAGTTACTCTTCTCATCGTCATCAACAGCATGAGCAAGAAACTCATCCGCGAGCAGAACGACAACGAGAAGCGTTATTCGGTGAAGTATGTCTGCCCGAAATGCAACCTCCCCTTCAAAGGGAAAATGTATGAGAATATTCTCGCCGAAGGCAGCTGTCCCAAATGTAAGACAAAATATTATGAAGCTCCCCGAGGACATGGACGTCCCGGAGCTCCGCACCCAAACAATATGCGTTATTAACCACCCGAAACTATGAACAGCAATACAGGCATCAAATATCTCAGAGAGAAATTTCTTCGAGGCGCCGCTTTCGCTCTCATATTCATTCTCGGAGCGCTCTTCAGCATCTCGGGCTCGGCAAGGACATATATCGTGTGTGTGGGTCTGAACGTGTATGACAACGGCGAGAACCCGCTCCCGTGCTCGCGCGGTGACGCCCGCGGAATGGCGAATTTTTTCAACCGCCATAAGGATACGGACGTGTTCATGCTTCTCGACAGCAACGCCACGCGCAGCCACATCCTGAAGGTGCTCAAATCGCAATTCGCAAAGGCCGGCCCCAACGACGAGATCATCTTCGCATACAGCGGCCACGGATTCGACGGCGGCGTCACATGCTATGACACGAAGAATGTCGTTTGGTGTACGGAAGTTCAGGACATCATGCGCGGCTCGAACGCCGGCCGAAAGGTAATCTTCATGAACGCCTGCCATTCCGGATCATTCAGCAAGCGCAATCCCAACAACAACGGAAAAGGAAATTTCCGGACCAATAAGGCCGATGTCATGCTCTTCCTCAGCAGCCGCGCAAACGAATCCTCATGGGAGCGCAGCGACATGACCTATTCCTTCTTCTTCAACAACCTTCTAAAAGGGCTCTCCGGCAAAGCTGACGCCAATGGTGACCGTAAGGTGACGGCCCGTGAGATTTTCAACTATGTCTATGCCGGCGTCATAAGCGACACGGGTGGCAAACAGCACCCCCAGATGTATGGCAAATTCTCGGACGACATGGTGATTGTCGAATTGTGATCTCCGCCCCGTCCGGCGAGCAGTCACGGTCAAAATTTTATGAAAAAGAGTTCTTGTGAAAAACAAGGCTCTTAACAAACGAGTAATCGATCAGAAATGGATATAAGGATAAATTGTCCGAAATGCGGGCACAGGTTCAATCTGAGGGCTGCGAATCCTTCGGCGCTGATGACGAAGAATTTCAAATGTCCGAAATGTGGCGGGATGACACCGTTTGCCGTCCTTTTGCGGCAAGCCGGTTTCAATGGTGCTCCCGCTGCCGGCGGTCCCAATCCGCTTAAGACGCACCTCGCCGGAGGCGCCCCGCCGAATCCGCTGAAAACTAATCTTGCAGGCGGAATGATGGTCAACAGCGGCGGCATACCGATGCAGATGCCGGGCGGAACCCAGGTGGTCACGCCTCAGGTCCCCGGCGGAACCCAGGTCGCGTCCCCCCAATTTGGCGCACCTCAGGCGGCTCCGAACGGTGACGGTCTCCGGGGCATGATGCCGAACCGGAAGCGGGCGTTCCTCCTCGTGAAGGAGAGCGGGCAGTTGTTCCCCCTCTCGATGGGCCAGTTCATCCTGGGCCGCGACAGTTCTGACAGCCGGGCCACATTGCGCCTCGCGGCGGATCCCTATATGAGCCGGAACCACGCTCACCTCTCGGTCAGCTATGGCGCCACCGGGTTCAACCGTCTGGTCCTCACACCGATGAATTCCCAGAACGTTGTCTATGTCAACAATTCCAAACTCGCGCCCGGCGCCTCCATCGAGCTCCACCCCGGCGACGAGGTCCTTCTCGGAATGACGACAATTCAATATATAGAGAAGTAAGAACCGGAAACGCAAAGGCAAGGAGGGAAGAGGCAGGAAGCAAAAGCTCCGCTTTTGAACAGAACAGCTTCGCGCTTCCCGACTTTAAGGCCCCTAAGGACCCTAAAGACCTTAATGACCCTAAAGACCTTAAAGACCTTAAAGACCTTAAGGCCCCTAAAGACCCAAAGGCCCATAAAGACCTTAAGGACCCAAAGGACCTTAAAGATTTCAAAAAGAATTTTAAATAAAATCAAGATATAACCCATCATGAAGAAAATATTTATCGGCCGCGGTGCCGACAACCAGGTGCGAATTAAGGATGACTCCGACAAAGTCAGCCGCCGCCAGGCGGTCATCGAAGTCTCATTCCTCGGAAAAATGAGAATCCACGACACGAGCACCAACGGCACTTTCGTCAACGGTAAGCCGGTTGAGAAACCTAACGGCACGCCCGTCAAACGCGGCGATAAGGTCGATCTCGCCCACGTGACCAATCTCGACTGGTCTCTTGTACGCGACCCGTATAAAGGACTAAAGATCGCAATCGGCGTCTTCCTGATCGTGCTGATCGGTCTGGCCGCTATCTATTTCATATATGCCGACACGCTCTTTGACAGCGGAAAGAATAAGGGCGCCGAAGAGGAGCTTGTCGAGGACACGCTCAGTCAGGATGACGAGGCGGAAGACACGATGACAATTGCCGCTCCCGCCGCCGACAAGCAGAAGAGCAACAAGAAGAAAGCCGCGCCGGCCGCGCCCAAGAATGACAAGCAGAATCCCGGCAAGAAACTTCCTTCGGTCAATGACAAGAACAAGAACCCCGGAAATCCGGGCGATCCCAACAAGGATAACGTCAATAATGATGATCCCGCGGTCCAGAAACCCGGTGCCGACAAGAACGGGCTGCTCCCGAAAAGAGCCACTCCTTCAAGCAAAGGGAACTGGAAAAAGGATAAGTATTGATAGAATCTTTTTCCGGCGATAAAAACCACAAGAAAGAGAGCGGAAAAGGATAAAAATTGAAAAAATTAAAAAAAAATCGTTTCCGGTGATAGAAACCAGCCGAAAGGGAATCTTTATCAACAAAGAACAAAAATTAATAACCATACTTCCGGCCCCGAGGGGGTTGAGACCGCCGAAGGCCGGAGTCTAAAAACCAAACCATTATGAATAACGATTATCAGGACTATCAGCTCGATGACATGGAAGATCAGGCAGTCAACAGAAGCAATAATTTCAAGAAAGCAGCCATCATCGGCGGTGCAGTTCTTGGAGTGGGCGGCACAGCGGCTTTTGCGGCTACGAAGCTCAATCCCGACGCTCCCACTGACGAACTCACTGAAGAGGATATTCTTGATGCAGCCAATGCCGGCGCAGTTGACGAGGGTGTCATCAACGAGACTCAGACTGTGACTCAGACAGCTCAGCCCGCAGCGGAACAGCATGTTCATCACCACCACCATATCGATCAGCCCCAGCAGCCCGGTGGCGGCGGCACAGATGGCGAAGTCGTTGTCGAAGAGACAGGCATCGTGGTTGACGAAGAGGGCAATGTGATCAACACATTCGACCGCGGCACAATCGACGGCAAGGATTTCATCGTTATGGACACAAACGGCAATGGCGCGGCTGACGTGCTCGCATATGACGAGAACGGCAACGGAATCTTCGAAGATCACGAAATCGTGAAGATGGACGACCAGAGCTATGAAATGGGCCAGGGCCGCGAGCTCCACGCTTACTATCAGGATCAGGAAGGCAACCTCAACAATATCGACGACCTCGTGTTCGCAGACCGCACACCCGCTCACGAAGATGACGGCCTCGCAATCCACAATGACTTCCACGAGGATAAGGAAGGTGAATACTTCGACGATCTCGCTCATAACAATCCCGACTACCGCAACAATGAGAGCAACGATTACAGCGCCGGTATGGACGCGCCCGTAGCTCAGAACCACGGCGGGGAATATGACACAATCGACGAGATCGATTATGACGGCACTCCCGAATCTTCATATGTTGAAGACGAAATGGCTTTCGTAGACCATAACGAAAACAACGGCTATGAGCATACTGACGATTTTGACGCCTCTGACGACTATGTTCACAACGATTTCATGGCCGACGCCACAGATTCAGATTCAGACAACGGATTTGACGCAGGTTTCGATGACGGCCACTTCGACGCATAACATAACCCACTATAAATAAGACGACGAGCCTGGCAGGCGGAGCTTTAGCTTGCCTGCCGGGCATTCTCGCATAAAAATATATCCAATTCCAAAGACCCGGATTCCGGTTGCCCCCGGCCCGCCCGGCCGGCTGTCAACCACGGATTTCCAACATAATACATCAGACTGAAAATGCAGAAGAAACAATGCCCTAACGGCCACGTATACGATCCCTCGATCTACGGCAACAGTTGTCCTCTCTGTCCTCCCGGCACTCAACCGCCGGCCGGCGCATACGATAATTCTCCCAAAACTCATCTTGCCGGCGCTCCCTCCGGCAACCCGATAGGCGGCTCGCCCGCCGGTGTTCCCCCGATGGGCGGTCCCAAGCCCGCTGGCGGCGGCACAGCAATGGGCGGCCCGATCGGCCCTCAGCCGGGTGCCGACCTCAAGACTCATCTTGCCGGCTCCGGTCCGATTGGCGGTCCCCGTCCCGTAAGTCCGCAGCCCCAGGGCCCCGACGCTTCCGGCCCCACTCAGGTGCGCTCTGAAGCGGCCACACCGCGCGGCGGCGGAAGAACCGTCATCCGCCGCAACCACGGCGGAATGCCGAGCGCAAACCCCGAGCGCCGTCTCGTCGGTTTCCTCGTCACCTATAACCGCAACCCGGCCGGCCGCGCTTTCAACATCTATGAAGGCCGGAACTATGTCGGCCGCGACTCCAATTGCGACATCGCCCTCCCCGACGACGGCCAGATGTCGGGCAAGCACTTCTCGATCCTCTATCGCACAGCCGACAACAAGTTCAAATTCCGCGACGAACAGTCGACAAACGGAACTTTCGTCAACAAGAATCTCCTCGACGACGGCGAACTTCAGAGCTATGACATCATCCGCGCCGGCTCGACAATCTTCATTTTCATCCCGATCCCCATTATTCAATAAGACCAATCATCCGTTATGGAAGAAAACTTTATAATAGCAAACCGCACCGACACGGGCGCCACGCGCGAAGTGAATGAGGATTCAATGGTGACTTTCGATTCGCCGAACGGCCGCGTGATCGCTGTTTGTGACGGAATGGGCGGACAGGCCGCCGGCGACGTCGCCAGCCGTCACGCCTGTGACATCATCCGCGATATCCTCGAGAGCAACACTTTCACGACCCCGACCGAAGCGATCACACGCGCCGTGATGGCCGCCAACCAGGGAATACTCCACCGCACGGCCTCTTCCCCCGAACTCGTCGGAATGGGTTCGACATGTGTCATCGTCATCATCAAGGACGGACTCGTCTATTACGGGTGGGTCGGTGACAGCCGAATCTATTATTTCAGCAACGGAAGCCTCCGCCAGATCTCGCGCGACCAGTCTTACGTTCAGCAACTCGTCGACTCCGGCCAGCTCTCAGCCGCCGAAGCCGAACATCATCCCCAGAAGAACGAGATCACGAACGCTCTCGGTCTGGAAACGATGACGCCTCCCGAGCTTTGCACGGCTCCGCTCACTCCCGAGCCCGGTTCGATCATCATGCTCTGCTCTGACGGTCTGAGCGGAATGGTCGGCGACGCGCAGATGCAGGAGATTCTTGCGAATCCTTCACTTTCGCTTCAGGAAAAAGCCGACACCCTCGTGAACGCCGCCAACGCCGCCGGCGGTCTCGACAATATCACTGTCCAGCTCGTTGAATTCGGCGCCGGCGCAGCCGCCGGTATGGGTGCGGGAATGGAATCAGCCGGAATGGCTCCGGCCATGGCTGCCGCGAAGCCCGTGATGAAGAAGAACAACCGTTGGATGACCATCATCTGCATCATACTCGTGGTATTGATTGCCGGTCTTGGTATCGCATATTTCCTTGGCGGAAAGAAAGTTGAGAAAACCGAGCAAGTAGAGAAAGGAACGTCCGAAGACGATCGCGAAGTTCGCAAACCGATTGAGCATCAAAAGACTATCCAAACCGTCACTTCCGAACCGGCGAAGTCAAGCTCAAAGTCTAACACTTCTTCCACACCCTCCGTTCCCCGCGCGAATAATCCTAAAGATTCCAAAAAGAAACCCAGTGTTCAAGACCAACTTAAGGATAATAATAAGCAGGATAAGAATAAGAAGCAAGGGCAGACACCCAATGATTTGTTAAAAAATTCCAGCAATCAGGATAAGGCGGATCCGAACGGGTTAAAATATCAGAAAGGATCAGATACGGATAAGGGAAATTCTAAAAGTAAAAAAAATAATGGTGAAGTAATTCCCTTGTAAAAGATCACTAAATCTAATAAAGTCTCGGGCGTCGGTTCCGGCGCCCGGGGCATAAAAAACTAACTGAAACATTTTGAAGTCTAAAGAGGGTTGAGTGAATTCTCCGCCTCCGAAGACTGAAACACATCGTTTATCGCAATGCGAAAGATAGGCAATTATAAAGTCGAGGACAAACCCATTGGTCAAGGCGGTATGGGTCAGGTGCTCCGCGGCAAAGATTCCATCGGCCGTCCCGTGGCCATAAAGGAGATCCTTCCGCAATTCGTCTCCGATCCTGAATACCGCACCCGAATCGAGCGTGAGATCACATTCCTCATGCAATTCGACCACCCGAGCGTTGTGCGCATCTATGACCACTTCGAGCTCAACGGCAACCTGTATATCGTCATGGAGCTTGTCGAGGGTAAGAACGTTGAGGATTTCATCAACGAAAGGGGCGCGCTTCCATATTCGGAGGCCCTGCAATATATGGTAAGACTCCTTGATGCTATGGCTCATGTCCATGAAAAAGGGATCATCCACCGCGACATCAAGCCGGGCAACATCATGATCCGTCCGAACGGTGACATCTGCCTTCTCGACTTTGGAGTCGCCAAATTGGACAATCCTTACGGCACGAACGGCGTGACCGGAACACAGCTCGGCGCTATCATCGGAACCGACGGATACATGTCCCCCGAACAGGCCGCCGGCATGACGATTGACCGCCGTGCCGATATCTACGCCCTCGGATGCGTGATGTTCTTCATGCTGACGGGGCGCCATGCCTATCCGACACTCGGCTCAGACTTCGAAACGTCTTATGCCATTCTCAACAAGCCCTTCCCGAGACTCGACACATACGTCGGCGGCATTCCCGAAGTCGTTCAGGACTATCTGAACCGTGCTGTTGACCGAAATATGATGCAGCGCTATCAGACCGCCCGTGCATTTAAGAATGATCTGGAGAACCTGTTGAATAACGGCACTTCGATCCGCAGCCGCAGCATAAACCGCAATATTCAGCTCACGATCGGGCGTGAGAATTGCGACCTCCTAATGGACGAGAATAATTTCCGCATCTCGCGTCATCACGCGACTATCACACGAAAGGCGTTCACAGGAGGTGTATATTATGTCTTTACCGACAACAGCTCCAACGGAACTCTCATTGACGGAATGGTATATACAAAAGGAATGTCCTATAACATTCCGCGCGGAGAATATCCGACGATTCTTCTTGCCGGCGATCCTTCATGCCGCATAGACATGCACGCGGTTGCCGAACGCCTTGACCGTATGGCGGACGAGGCGGCCCGTGAAGAACTTGAGATGAATCCGGGCTATGTCAATCCCGAAAACGGCAAGTCAGGTTATAGCGACATGAGCCGTGGAATCCCATATCCGCCGACTCCTCCGGACATGGATAAAGGCGGGAAATATTCGAATGCCGACAATATGGGTCAGGCGTTCATAAACGTATTCAAGAACTACGCAAACTTCAAAGGCCGCTCAGGACGCGGTGAATATTGGTGGTGGGCGCTTCTGAGCCTTATCATCTCGACGGCGATCATCGCTATCTCCCTGGCTTTCGATCTGCCGGTGGAATATCTGCCATACGTCACTATGCCGTGGTCGCTCGCAACGCTCCTCCCGAACCTTGCCGTCGGTGTGCGCCGCCTTCACGACACGGGCCGTTCCGCGTGGGTCTTCTTCCTCCTTTATATCGGGTCAATCCTCTTTGTCCCCGGTATTGTTCTTCTCGTCTTCCTCGCGCAGAAGGGTGAGCCGATGCAGAACAAGTACGGTCCCGGCGAGGGCCAGCTTCCCCGCGTAAACTCAAAGAGGCCATATTGATAACTGATAGAAAAAAACTCTCTTCACAGAGATGGAAAAGATACTGAATTACGAGATAGTCCGTAAAATTGGCGAAGGCGGCATGGGCCAGGTCTTCCTCGCCTCCAATCCCGCGATCGGTCAATTGGTGGCGATAAAGATGCTCAATCCCCGCTATGGGAACAATCCGGAGCTCCGCGAGCGCTTCCGCCGCGAGGCCCGGATGCTCAGCGAAATGAATCATCCCAATATCGTCAAGTTCCTCAACTATGTCGAGAACGACGAGGGGGTCTATCTCATAATGGAATATGTCGAGGGGCTGACTCTCGAAGACTATATCCACTCGAAGAACGGACTTTTGGTCGAGAACAAGGCCGTCCCGATGATCGAGAAACTTCTCTCTGCGTTCAGCTATGCCCATATGCGCGGAATCGTGCATCGCGACATCAAGCCGAACAACATCATCATCGACCCGCACGGAAATCCGCGGATTCTCGATTTCGGAATCGCGCAGATCATATCCGATGTCAGCGATGACCGCCGTGAGCGCAAGGCCGGCTCGACGGCCTATATGAGCCCGGAGCAGGTGTTGGAGAAACATGCCGACATGCGGTCGGACATCTATTCGCTCGGCGTGGTGATGTATGAGATGCTGACCGGACGCGCGCCATATGACACCAAGAAGCTCTCCGTGATGCAGATAAAGGAGAAAATTCTCAAAGAGCCTCTTCCGCGTCTGAAGGAGGCATATCCCTATATATCGGACGATATGCAGCGCGTCGTCGACAAGGCGACCGCGAAGAATCCCGCGGCGAGATATGACACTTGCGACCGTATGAGCCGTGACCTTCACCCGAAGGAGAAGAAACCGAGCTATCTGTGGGCGATCATCACGGCCGTTGCCGTGGTCGCCGTGGTCGCCGGAATCGGAATCTGGCTGTGGTCGAAAGAACAGGTCCGCACGAGCTATTATGCCGATTATATCGAAGAGAACGAGCTCCCCGTCGGAATCGGCGAGCTCACTCCCGAACAGGTGGCCAAGCGTCAGGTCACTTACAGGATAGACACCAAGAAAGGGAAGGTCATCCGGCTTACGCGCGTCAATTCAGCCGACCGTCCGTTCAACGAAGACCTCGGGCTGTTAGGGGAGTTCCTTCCGAGCAATTTCATAGACATCGAATATGTATATGACAAGGAGGGGAACCTCGAGAAGAAGAATTATTTTGACGCCACGGGCCAGACGCTCTTCACACTCGAATTCGAGGATGATTACGCAATCGCGCATGCCATCGGACGCGACGGCGAGTCCGCTGTCAATCCGATAAAACAGCTTCTCGGCCCGGAGAAAGCGATCGAAATGGGTGTTCATCCCGACGCCACGACGTGGCTGATTGATCGTGACGGTTCCGGGAGGGTGAAGACAATCGTGTTCGCCGACGCCGGCGGCAAGCCGCTCTCCGTCCCCGACGGGCGCGCCGGACTCCGGTTCGGATATGACTCCGAAGGACGGCTGGTCGAATACGGATATGTCGACACGGCGAAGAAACCGGCCCTGAAATGGAACGCATACGCGACGGCACGGCTCATATATGACTCCGCCGGACGGTTCACTGAGATTGAATATCTCGGAAAGGACGGAAAGAAAATCAATATTCCCGGGGTGGCCGCCACGATCAAGCTCACGCGAAACGAAGACGGCAATCTGACCAAAGAGAACTATTTCGACGGCGCCGGAAATCCCGTGAAGCACCCTCTGACGGGCGCGATCGGACGCGACAACACGTTTGACGATCACGGCTTTATGACGGAGAGCACTCCCATAATGCCCGTGGCCGCCTCAAAAAAATAACCCTCAAAATGCACCCTGAATTTCATTCGGGGTGATAGATTTTAGGGATGTTTCAAATCTTTTAACTCGTATTCTCCTGAAAGAAAAATCTTCCGAGGATGCCGGACTAAAGGAAAATACTGAAAAGCGAACTGAAAAAAATCAATAAAATTATAAAAATATACACATCATGAAAAATCTGAAACTCTTTCTCCTCCTTGTGGCAACATTGATCGGATGTTTCGGTGCGTCAGCAGCCAGCATCAGCGAGCTCAATGCTCAGAATGAAGTGAAAAACTATCTGACCCGTCAGGGATTCTCAGTCGAGATCGACGACGAGGACCAGAGCATCATCTTCTATCAGCAGGACATCATGTACTGGATCACCTTCAAGAGCGAGAAAGGAGCGAACGGCATCCTCTATACCCTTCATCGCCGTCCGATCAAACTTCGCGGCGACAAGGACAGCAGAGACCTTGCGAACCGCAAGAACGAAGTGGCTGTGATCGCGGCCAACATGCTCAACAAGAAGATGAAATATAAGACTTTTGTTGATGATTGCCGCGTGGATTTCCAGTTCCCGATCTACGCCACCACTCCTCAGGAATATATCAAACTTCTCCGCGACGTCCTCGAGTCAATGTCCGACATCAAGAAAGATTTCACTCAGGCTTATGACCGCAGCCGCGCCATCGCCGACTCGATCCATAATTTCTGGAGCGTCAACGACACCGCCCGTGTCATCCTTCCACAGGCTGCCACCGAGCGTCCCGACTATAAGCCCCTCGGAATCAAGGTCAACAAAGTGGCTGTCGGCAGCTTCAACAGCAACGGCGAACCCATCGTCCCCTACGACGGCATTCTCCAGACCCCTTATTGCAAGTTCCTCGGTGAAAACATCACCATCACAGCTGACGTTCCCGGCGAGACCGTTATCGGCCTGAAGATTTACAACCCGCAGGGCAAGTTCATCGCTCCCTCGAAGGAATCTCTCTATACCGTCGAACTCCCCGTTGAGATCAAGAAGAACAAGAAGGAATATGACTTCGATATGCCTCTGTTCGGCACCAATAACGAGGACTTCTGGACTCCCGGCATCTACCGCATCGAAATCTACGAAAACGGCCGCCTGGCCCGCAAGGACATCGTGTTCAATATCTCTAAATGATAAAGAACAGAGAGCGTAATATCTCCAAATGATAAGGGATTCGGATCCTGTCCCGGACGGGATCTGATCCCTCAGAAAATCGAAATGAGATGAAAAAATCAAGAATTATACCGGTTCTCACCGCGATCTTCTGTCTGTTAGCGATCGTTGCCGGCGGATGCAAACCGAGCCCCAAGAAACTGGCTCAGGAGAATCTTGCCAAAATGGCCAAACAGATAAACAGCCACACACCTGAGAAATTGAAAAGGGGAACGTTGACAGAAGTTAAATATGAGGACAATACGTTCATCCTTTGCAACGAGCTTCCTGCTGATACTTTGGCGGCGCTCAACAAAGCTAAACTCGAGGAACGTACACTCGACAATCTCCGCGATGACATGGGAAAATTGATGGCAAAAGTCATCGAGGCTGATGCCGACATAGAATATATCTATTATAACGGCACAGACAGCCTGCGTTTCTCATTCACTGCCGATGAATTGCGCAAAGCATCCGAATAACAAAGGGGTCTTAATCCCCGAACTCCAATTCCACTTTTTCGAGTGGGTTCCATAACTCTAAAACATTTGCCTGAACTCCCGGATGATTGCCGGGAGCTCAGGCGATGACAATATAAGCTCAACCAGATGAATCAACCGCAATTAGAAGAATTTGCACATCCTTCGGGAGCTGCCGGTGCTGTGGCATCGCGCATCGGAGGCCGGTCTGAGAATCAGGATTCGTTCCTTGTGGCGGACACGCCTCTGGGACTGTTGGTAATCGTATGCGACGGAATGGGCGGCGGCCCGGCCGGAAAGACGGCTTCGACGATAGCGGCGCGTGCGATTGCAGAAGCTGTCATGGCTTCGGCGCCCGAAAGCGATCCGTCCGACGCGATGCGCCGCAGTGTCGAGGCGGCCAATGTGGCCGTGGTCGACGCGACCCGTCAGAATCCCGCTCTCCGCGGAATGGGAACGACATGTGTCGCCGTGCTCGTCGGAAACGGAATGGCGACTGTGGCGCATGTCGGCGACAGCCGCTGCTATCAGATACGCGGCGGGAAAATGGTCTTCCGCACGGCCGACCATTCATATGTGGCTGAACTTGTCCGCAAGGGTGAACTGACCGAAGAGGAGGCCCGCAATTCGAATTTCTCGAACGTGATCACCCGCGCGATCGGCGGGGCGGATACGGTCGAGGTTGAGATCGACCGTGTCGAGACCGAACCCGGCGACCGCTTCGCGCTGATGACGGACGGAATCTGGGGGGCCGTGAAAGAGGAAGATCTTGTCGATGCGCTCGGCCAGGAACGTCCGATCATTGAACTTGTCGGTGGAATTGCGGAGGCAATAGACAATTACGGTCGCGATAACGGCGGCGGTCATGACAATCTCACGCTTGCAATCGTGTCTTTGTCCGAGGCCGGCTCAGGCCTGCATGCCGCCGAAGATGACAGCTGGAGCATTTCAAATGAAGATGATCCCGAAGGGGAATATCAGCTTGGCGAAGATGAGGCGCCGGCAAACACGTCGAAGCGTAAGCCGGTCGCGGTGGCGCCGGCGGCCAAGCCCGTCGCCGGCAGAACATTAGCGGAAAAGGTCGCTGCGGACCGCGCCGCCGGAGTCGTTGGGAAGTCTGCCAAAACGGCCGATTCCGGGGAAGAAGCCTCAGCGGATGCCTCGGAGAAGAAAGCGCCGGTTCCGGATCCCTTCCCGAAGGAGAGGCCGGTTATGGCTATGGAGGCCAAGGAGTCTCCGGTCTTGCTTATGGAAGTGGAGGACGAGGCCCGCGACGGCGCGTCGTCAGGAGACGCCGGAAATGGTGGGAATAAAAAGAATTCAGGTGCGAAATGGAAACCCTATTTTTGGGTTGCATGCGCTCTGCTTGTCTGCCTGATAGGGTATAACTGCTGGCTGTTTTTCGCCCATGACAAGGAGGAAGAGAACAATCCTATCACCCAATCTCAGACTCAGGATCCGAACTCTCCTAATGGTGAAGTGACCGAAGAGCAAAAGAACATGCTCAATGCAATCACCAATGAAAACACCGGCACAAACGGCGCTCAACAACCCGGATCTTCAGGTAAAACCGGCAACCCAACCAATCCAGGTGCAGGTGTACAGGAAGTTGTGGAAACTATGGAAGAAAAAAAGTCTCAGCCCGAAACACAGACACCACCTCCGGCACCACAACTTAAAATCACCAATGATCTTGACGGTGTCATCTCAATATTGAACGACATCGGTAACCCTCCGGCCATGAACGGCAAATCGGTTGAACAGCGCCAGCAAGAAATCGGAGTCAATATAGAAAAAGCTATAAAAATTTTGGCCAATGTCAGACGAGACACTGATAATCCATCGTTAAAGAGACAGATAGAAGCCATTGAAAGAAGTCTTAAAGACAACAAAAAAAGACTTTCATCTATTGAAGAAAATCTGAAACCGAAAACAGAAGCTGTCAGAGACGCAGAATTCTTAATAGGGAAAATAAAGGAAATTAAAAAATCAAAGGAAAAATAATAAAGTTAACGTAATATAAATGTAAGAATAAAAGTTTATAATAAACAAATTTCGTTTGATTTTAACAGTAAGCGGAATCGTGATAATTCAGTGAGGGTGTGGCAATGTTGCTACATCCTCACTTGTTTGCATAATAAAAATTATCAAAGGATCTCCTTCTCTAAAAGTTAAAAGCGGGGAAAAAGCAGGGATTTTTTGGTGTAGTTGTGAGATTTTATTATTTTTGTCGGATGAATAAAGAAAATCAGATGAAAAGAATATATCCTCGAATGATTAATAAGATAGCTCCGGTCATTGCGCTGTGCGCGTGCCTTTCCGGAGCTTTGTCAGCTTTTGCAGAATATGACCCGGGTTATTATTCCGGTCTCGAAGGGAAAAGCCGCGAGAAGCTGAAGGAGGCCGTCAAGGCCGCTGTCAAGTCCCATAAGCTGCTCGTCTATATGGACCTCCCCAACTATTGGCAGTATTCCGACGTCTATCCCGAAACGATAAATGGCGAAAAACGGTGGTGGGAGATGTATTCCGACGCCGTATATATGATCGGCCGCTATCAGTCGCCGAAAAGCTCATTTTCAGCCAATAAGATGCAGCGTGAGCACAGCGTCCCCAAATCGTGGTGGAAAGTCGGCAATGACGTTGAATACACTCCGGCATATACGGATATGTGGAACCTCTATCCCTCTGACGGCTCCGCCAACATGGCTAAGAGCAACTATCCTTTGGGAATTGTGCAGACCGCCGATTTCGACAACGGTGTGACCAAAGTCGGCGTTCCGGTCTACGGATACGGCGGTGGATCGGGGAATGTATTCGAACCGGCCGATGAATACAAAGGTGATTTCGCCCGTTCGTTCTTCTATATGGCCTGTGTATATGATGACATATCGTGGCAGTCGCGCTATTCCTGGATGTTCGTCAAGCAGAGTTATCCGACGCTTCAGCCCTGGGCATACGAAATGCTCCTTCAATGGGCCCGTCAGGATCAGGTGAGCCAGAAAGAGATTGTCCGCAACGATGCCGTCGAACAGGCTCAGGGGAACCGAAACCCGTTTGTGGATTTCCCTGAATTGGCCGAATATATCTGGGGGACAAGGACTTCCGAAGTGTTCCGCATCGCCGACCAGGGTGGGAATGTCACGCCGCCGATCACGGGCGATCCGGAACTGACATTGCCCGTCAATGACGAATGGCTCGACTTCGGCGAGGTTGCTGTCGAAAACGAGGGAGCGGCGTGGCTGCTTCTGAAGGGGAAAAACTTCACGGCTCCGATCAGTGTCCGTGTCGGAGGCGCGGACAAGGATATGTTCTCGCTCTCAACGCGATCGATTCCGGCGTCGGCGATCAACACGACCGGCGAATATCTCCTTCCGATCAGATATCTTCCGACAAATATCGGTGAACACACCGCGACGCTCGCAATATATGACGGTGGAATGACTTCCAGCGTCCGTGTCAATCTCAAGGGGCGCGCCGAGGCTATTCCTGAGCTTTCGCGTCTGACGGCCCTTGCCCCCGTTGATGTCACCGAAACCGGATATACCGCCGTGTGGACCGAGGCGCCCGAAACGGTTGACTATTATGTACTCTACAGGACGCGCTATCTCCCCGAAGGGGAAGAGACCGAGCAGTTGGAATCGACCTCGGCTTCGCTCCGCGTTTCCGGAAGAAATCCCGAAGTGGCGGAAAGCTATTATGTTTGCAGCTCGCGCCTGAACTATCTTTCGCCGCATTCAAACACGGTCAATGTCGAAGCGTCAGATGCGGTCCGGGCCGTAGAGTATTCAACGCTCCGGATCGGTTATATGCCGGACGGAATCCGCATCCTGACCGAAGAGGAGGGAGCGGAGATCACGGTCCTCGACCTCTCGGGCCGGATCGTCGGCCGTTATGAAGGTCTGCGCCACGGAGATTTTATCCCCCTCGAAAAAGGGCTGTATATGGTGACCTCTCCGAAACTCAGCAATCCCGTGAAAATTATTATCTGAAACTAACCTGTCATAAGAAATAATAGTTCAAATGAAACTCAATATTCTGTTAACCTCAATGGCCGTCGCCGCGATGTCGGCGTCGGCTGCTGTTCCCTCAGGATATTATGATTCCCTGAGCGGACTGAACGGCAGCGCATTGCGCAAGGCCGCGAAGAATGTCGTGAGAAATCACACCGTCGTCAGCTATGGCAACAGCACATGGGACGCATTCGAATCCACCGACACAAGATTTGTCAATGGCCAGAATTGCTGGTGGGATATGTATTCACCCAACAATGTTCTCGTCTCGTCGGGACATCCCGGGATGAACATCGAGCATTCAGTGGCTAATTCATGGTGGGGGGGCACAAAGAATGATGCCTATAAAGACCTGTTCCACCTCAATCCTTCCAATTCCGACGCCAACTCGCGCAAGAGCAACTATCCGCTCGGCGAGGTTGGTTCCGTCACGTGGACGAATGAAGTCACGACGGTCGGCAAACCGGTCTCGGGCCAGGGCGGCGGCAACAACTATGTCTACGAGCCGTGTGACGAATACAAGGGTGATTTCGCCCGCGTTTTCATGTATATGTTTACCGTCTATGACGACATTGCCTGGGATTCGGCCAAGGGTTGGATGTTCGACAAGAACAGTGATGAGATCTTCAAGCCCTGGGCAATCGAGTTGCTGTTGAAATGGCACCGTCAGGACCCGGTCAGCGAGAAAGAGAAGAACCGCAACGAAGCGATCTATAAGATTCAGCGGAACCGCAATCCCTTCATCGATTCGCCCGAACTGGCGGAATTCATCTGGGGTGCTTATAAGAATGACAAATACGAATATGGCGGCGAATATAAGCCTGTGGATCCCGACGATCCGACACCGCCGGTGATTGATCCCGATGATCCCGAAGTCCCCGACGATCCGGACAATCCCTCAAAGGGCGATTGGATATTGGTGAAATCCCTCAGTCAAGTGACAGCCGAAGGCAGCTATATCCTTATCGGATTGGGTGATAAATCAAACGTGGTGATGACGACGGAGCAAAAGAAGACCAGCAGCGCGGCCTATCTTTCTCCCTCTGTGGCCGTAAATGTGGCCGACGGCAGCCTCTCGGACGTGCCCGAAAACGCCGCTGTACTCAAATTGGAGCAATCCGGTGCGGACTATGTGGCGTCAGTTGAAGATATGCGCGGCAATTCGCTTGGCGTGCTCGTATCGACGACAGCCAAGAACCTCCTGATTTCCGAGACGGAGAGCAAGGGAACGCCCTTCACGCTGACAATCGGAGACGGCAAAGCTGAATTTGCATTCGATTCGAAGACGGGAAAGATTTTCTATAACGAATCGGCTCCGCGCTTCACGACTTACACTTCGACGGGCCAGAAGCCCACTGCGCTCTATCGCAAGGTGGAAGAGACCAACGCCGTCGAGGCGATTGGCGGCTTTGAAGCCGGCCCGGTCCGGATCTTCAATCTTCAGGGGATTGAGATGACTGAGAAAGCTGAGGATCTTCAGCCCGGCATCTATATCTTCGTGGGCGCCGGCCAAGCACCGCGCAAAATGCTTATCTCAAAATAAATCTAATCTGCCATGATGAACAAGATGATAATTTCGGGTATGATCCTTTTGGGGAGCTCCGGGGCTATTTTTGCCGCCCCGCCCGATTATACCAAACTCAACGGACTTAAAGGCGCCGAACTCAAAGCGGCAGTCAAAGCGATAGCCCTGCCTCACAAAGAGATTTCGTATGGCGACGCCACATGGGAAGCCTTCTCTCAGGCCGATGTCAGAGTGATATACGACAATAGCCTTGAAGGAGAATATAGCCAATCCGGACGCGAGGCCTGGTTTGATATGTACAGCAACCGGCTCGTTTGGGTCAACACCGGCCATTCCGGTATGAACATAGAGCACGCCGTGGCCAATTCATGGTGGGGCGGCACGAAGAATGCGGCCTATAAAGACCTTCATCATCTGAATCCTTCTGACGCGGACGCCAACAACCGCAAGAACAATAATCCTCTCGGCATGATTTCAGGCAAACCGACATGGAGCAACGGGCTGACCAATATCGGAGCGCCCGTGGCGGGGATTGGCGGCGGCGCATCGAGTGTATTCGAGCCGGCAGAGGAATTCAAAGGGGACTTTGCGCGCGCATACTTCTATATCTTCACCATCTATGACGACATCACCTGGCAAGAGGACCCGGCGTGTATGTATGACCTTACGGCATATCCGACGCTCAAGCCCTGGGCATACGAAATGCTTCTGAAATGGGCTGCGGAAGATCCCGTGGATCAGCGTGAAGCTCAGCGCAACTCGACCATCGCCGGCATTCAAGAGAACGAAAACCCCTTCATCTCCATTCCCGGTCTGGCGGAATATATATGGGGCGCCAAGAAAGATCAGCCCTTCAATCTTGCGGAAGCACAGACGGCTCCGGTAAGGAATCGCCCGGCCGCTCCGAACTTTTCATGGGATAATGACGTGTCACTTGCCGGCATCAACACATGGACCGGAAGATGGTGGGATGCCTTCGAACTCGAAGCGGTTTCCACGGAAAGTGAGGACTATTACTACTGTATGACCCATCCGGGAGACACAGAGGAAAAATGGAATCATGTATACGGTAAGATTCCCGTTCCTGCGGCCACAGAGCCCGGAGAAGTGATTGTCATCAAGGCTTATTCAACATGGTGGGATATGCCCGACTACCGCAGTTCGATCTCCACGCTGACCCTGACAGCCGTAGAGGAAGGCACGACCGACTATATGAATGCGCGCTGGGCGAAAGTGACGGATTTGTCGCAGATAAATGCCGATTCGCAATATATCCTCGTGGCCTCCAAGGCCGGAGCGGTGATGTCTACGACTCCCGGATCGACCTCCTCGTCGGCCTATATCACAGTCTCGGGCAACGTCGAGCCGGATGTCAACGGCGAAATCACGCGCCTTCCCGAAGGGTCGGCGGTCGTTGAATTCGTCGAGGCCGGCGGCGGGCAGTATTATGTCGAGGTTAACGACCTCGCTCTCAATCCGGTGGGATACGTGACTTCACCGGCAGCCAAAAAAGCGCAGATTTCTCAGGAAGGGATGGGTGCAGTGGTCACCCTTTCGCCCGAGAAGAATGTCAAGATCAACTTCGGCGACGCTTACGGCACGCTCCAATATAACGCTCAGTCGCCGCGCTTCAGCGTCTATACATCCGCTCAGCAGGCGCTCGACCTCTACCGCTGTGTCAGCCAATCGTCCGGCACAGAAAGAATCGAAGCCACCGGCCGCGGGGAGATAAACGCTATCTATACGATCGACGGCGTCAAGATGAACTGTGGAGAAAAAGAATTGCCCGCAGGGCTCTATATCATCATTTCGGGCGAAAAGACGCGCAAAATCTTGGTGAGATAATCTGCTTTAGAGCAAGAATTGTAAAAATATCGTGATAATTGGTTGGGGGATAAGAAATATTTGCTAAATTTGCGTCTTATAAACCTTATCGGCCGCAAGCCGTCGGTTTATAAGGCGCATTTTTTATGCGTAAAGACCGGAAAAACAAGAACCTTAAATCATACATCTTTCTAATTATGCTTCCCGGCACAAATGTAAAAACATTAGACCGCGTCGTTGTCCGCTTCTCGGGCGACTCCGGCGATGGCATGCAGCTGGCAGGTAACATCTTCTCCAACGTTTCGGCCGGAGAAGGAAGCCAGATCAGCACGTTCCCCGATTATCCCGCTGAAATCCGCGCTCCGCAAGGTTCGCTCAGCGGCGTCAGCGGCTTCCAGGTGAATGTCGGCAAGGGTGTCCACACCCCCGGCGACGAAGCCGATGTGCTCGTAGCCATGAATCCGGCTGCTCTGAAAACTAACCTGAAGTATCTCAAACCCGGCGGAATCATCATCTGCGACGTCGACACTTTCCGTCCCGCAGACCTCAAGAAAGCAGAATTCAAGACCGACGATCCCGTCAAGGAACTCGGAATCGACGAGTCCAGAATCATGCTCGTTCCGATGACCACGCTCCTCAAGCATACTCTTGAAGGTTCGGGTATGGATCCGAAGGCCGTGCTGAAATGCAAGAACATGCTGGCCCTCGGCCTCATCTGCTGGCTCTTCGACCGTCCGGTTGACAGCGTTCTGCGCAAACTCGAGAAAAAATTCGCCAAAAAACCGGCTGTATACGAAGCCAACGCGAAAGTGATCCGCGCCGGCTGGGATTACGGCCACAACACCCACTCCTCGATGCCGACCTATCGCATCGAGACCGAATCTGTTGAACCCGGCGAATATACAGATATAAACGGCAACACCGCGACCGCCTGGGGCCTCATCATGGCTTCCGAAAAGAGCGGACGTCCCCTCTTCCTCGGCTCATATCCCATCACTCCGGCTACCGACATTCTCCATGAGCTTGCCAAGCGCAAGGATCTCGGTGTCAAGGCTTGCCAAATGGAGGACGAAATCGCCGGCGTCTGCTCCGCTATAGGCGCTTCATACGCCGGAAATTTAGCCGTAACCTCCACCTCCGGCCCCGGTCTGGCGCTCAAGAGCGAAGGCATCGGCCTGGCGGTGATGGCTGAGCTTCCGCTCGTGATCATCGACGTTCAGCGCGGCGGTCCCTCGACCGGTCTTCCGACAAAAACCGAACAGACCGACCTCATGCAGGCAATTTACGGCCGCAACGGTGAATCACCGCTCTGTGTCCTCGCCGCCGCGAGCCCGACAGATTGCTTCACAATGGCCTTCGAGGCCGCGCGCATCGCGATCGAGCACATGACTCCCGTCATTCTCCTGACAGACGCTTTCATCGCCAACGGCTCCTCCGCTTGGAGAATCCCCGAAGAGAAGGATTTCCCCGAAATCCGTCCCCATTTTGTCGACGCCAACCGTCTCGAACAGGGTTGGAAACCGTTTGACCGCGATGAGAACCAGGTCCGCTATTGGGCAATTCCCGGAACTCCCGGCGCCATGCACCGCGTGGGTGGCCTTGAGAAAGATATCCGCACAAGCGCCATCTCAACCGACGGCAAGAACCACGAGAAAATGGTCAACATCCGCCGCGAGAAAGTTGCGAAAATCGCCGAGGATATTCCCGAACTTACAGTCAGAGGCAAAGTCGACGCCGACACGATCCTCGTCGGCTGGGGCGGCACGTATGGTCATCTTTACACCGCCACCGAGGAACTCAACGCCGGCGGCCACGATGTGGCTTTCGCCCAGTTCCGCTATATCAACCCTCTGCCCAAGAACGCGCTCGATGTTCTCAAAGGATATAAGAGAATCATCGTCGCCGAGCTCAACACCGGCCAATTCGCCGACTATCTCCAGATGCATCTTCCCGGCAAAGAGGTCCTGAGAATCAACAAGGTCGAGGGACAGCCCTTCATGGTTCACGAAATTGTCGAAGGTGTCAAGAAATTCATGGACGGTGAACAAGGAACAATAAACGAAAACAAAGAGGCCTGATCGCCTCCGCTCACAAAAGATATAATCATGGAAACAACGACAGCAACAACAAAGCAATACGCTCCGGCTGATTTCAAGAGTGAGCAGAGTGTGAGATGGTGTCCCGGATGTGGTGACCACGCTATCCTCAACGTGCTCCATAAAGCAATGGCAGATTTAGGTGTGGCTCCCGAACAGACAGCGGTCATCTCGGGCATCGGATGCTCATCGCGTCTGCCGTATTATATGAACACATACGGCATGCACACGATCCACGGCCGTGCAGCCGCGATCGCAACAGG
The DNA here is from genome assembly GCA_964419535.1 of uncultured Sangeribacter sp. Classification (GTDB taxonomy): domain Bacteria; phylum Bacteroidota; class Bacteroidia; order Bacteroidales; family Muribaculaceae; genus Lepagella. Next base: position 71 of record CAYQQG010000003.1, on the reverse strand, counting down.
CGTCAAGACGGCGCGTCCCGACCTGACCGTATGGCAGATCTCGGGTGACGGCGACGGCCTCGCAATCGGCG
>CAYQQG010000002.1:0-37707 GCA_964419535.1 uncultured Sangeribacter sp. | reverse complement strand
TTCACATTATTTTCTCAAAAAATTTGCTCAGAACTATAGAAAGCGGGCCTAATGTGAATGCCTGCTATGCAGGCGGTCGTTGTGAGGCATCGTGAACGATCGGTGGATGGTAGTCGCAGGCGGTCGTTGTGAGGGCGGGATCAATGTTCTTTTTATGTTATATTCTACTTGGTATTCGTTTGATGATGATGGAGGGTGTTAAAATGTATAGTGGCGGTGTGACGATTGCCCGCATTGCGGGCGTTTAGATTAGGCTCGTATCGAGCCCCGCGTAGCGTGGGATCGGTGCGAGTAAATGGTATCCATAAAGACATATGCCCCGCGTGGCGGGGCTTCATAATGGTGTCTATGTTTATTTGTCGTGGGGTGTGCGTAACGTTTGGAGGTGTTCGTTGGCGGAAAGCCCAGCTACGCAGGGCATGTGCGTAGGCGTGGAGGGGATACCCGCACCGCCCCCACGCTCTGCGGGGGGCGATACGGGCTTAATGTGAATGCCTGCTATGCAGGCGGTCGTTGTGAGGCATCGTGAACGATCGGTGGATGGTAGTCGCAGGCGGTCGTTGTGAGGCATCGTGAACGATCGGTGGATGATGGTGCAGGCGGTCGTTGTGGGGATAAAGGGTTCAGGCGGGGAAAGGAAGAGGGAAGAGGAATGGTGAATAGGTAAAAGGGAAGAGGTAAGAGGGGAATGAGAGGGAAGAGGGGAGGTGGGGGAGGGTGTTTTAGAATAGATTTTACAAATTTTAACAGTTATATTAGTGGAAATTTGCATATCTTTAGTTAAATTCGCAACGAATGTAATCTATATTATTTATTAACTTATCTAACAATCACATGAAGAAAGTATTTCTTTTGTTGTCAGCGTTAGTCATGACTGTGACGGCGGCCATGGCTGACACGACGTTGTTCGACTTCGAGGGGACAGGCGATGTGTATGGCCTGACTCGTGGAGGTGGAGAAACCGCGAATAGTGGATATGCCATGCTCACGTATGTGAATGACATTTCCATTGAACAAGCGGGTGTTAGCGTAAAGGCTACAGCAACTAAGGATGATGCCTTTGCTTTAGCGAAGTATAATAACAATGCGGCTTATGATGGTCTCTTTGTTAAAGCTTACGCAGTACCTACGTTTACAATTACTATTCCGAATGGTGGCGTCATTACATCTGTCAAATTTACAATTGGGCGACAGAGTCTGAGTACAGCGTCAGCCGAGAATTTTTTAAGTAATGGTAAAGCAATGGATGAAGGAGATGCCATTATCGTCCAGAGCTATATCATTCAATTTCCTTGGAGTGATTCTAAAGGCGTAGATGCATATACATTCTCTTGGAATTCTTCATGGGCTCCTACTTATATCCACAAGATCGAGGTGACTTATACTCGCGATCTCGGTGGTAAGGAGGAAGCCGGTCTTGCGTTTAAGACTACTGAGATTGATGGCATTATGGGTCAGCCGTTCACTGCTCCTGCGCTTACAAATCCCAACAATCTCCCCATCACTTGGAGTAGCTCTAATGAAGCGGCTGCAACGGTAAATAGCAATGGTGACGTTACTTTCGTTGGCGCCGGCACAACTTATATCACTGCTTCAACAGTAGGTGATGCCACTCATGCTGATGGTTCGGCATCTTATGCTCTCCAAGTAATTCCCTCAGCAAATAGCCTCGCTGAATTAGCCGGTTTGGCACCTAATTCCGGCGACAAGGTGTATTTCAACTTCCCTATTACTGTGACTTTAGCCAATCATGCTGATGCATGGGTTATTGATGCGCAGAACAATGCCGCCAAGATTCATAACACAATTTATGATGGCGAGACTTCGGCACAGCCGACTTACTATAAAGTAGGTGAGGTGATTCCGGCAGGTTGGATTGCTACTGACAAGATTGAACGCAATCTTTCTCAGAAAATTTGGTCAGGTCTTCCCGCTGCTGTGACCGAGACAGTACCGGTTGTATATCCTGTTGTTAAGAACTTCAATTTCAAAGAAGACTGTTTCCGCGTTGTTGTTCTCAACGGCGTAGAATTTGAGAATGGCTTCGTCGGTGGTGGCGATGTTAAAAACTGGGGTAAATGGAATGGTGAATCTTACCAGTTCCAGGATACATTTGCTGTGGGTTCAAAATCCGCCGGCACTTACAACGTGACAGTTGCTATTGACTATAATGAGAAACAGGGCACTCCGATGGCTTATCTCTATCCCATCAAATTTGAGGAGCCGGCAGCTGATGTGAAAGTTCCTGCAACTTCTGAGCTCGTTGTTGCTGTTTCAGGTGAAGGCACTGCAGAATATGATGAAAATCTTGAGGCTATCGTAGTTAAGACTACAACTAAGGAGGACAACGCGGTTGTTACGCTCACAGTTCCCGAAGGTTTCGACAACTTCGTATATCTCGACATGACAGCTATGATCGGCGCTAACGCTGCCGCTCAGGCTGAAGAATCTGAATGGGTAGCCGTTTCAGAGCTTACTGCAAACGGTTTCACACTCGGCAATGAAATCACAGTACCCGCAGACGGCAAGGACCACATGATCGGTTCTTACCTCGTGAAAGGTGACCAGGCTTATCAGGCAGCAGGCTACAACTTCGTTGTGACTGCCACTAAGGAAGTTTCAGGTCCCGCAACTAAGACTGTGACATTCGACTTTGTAAACGAAACATACGACATGACTCTCAACGGCGCATTCAAGGCTAACGCCAAGATGTGCGAATATGAGGGTGTCATCCTCACGAATGGTTCGTCAACTACGACTAAGCGTCAGACTGCAGGTCTTTATCTCGATGTATGGCCCGCTTCAATCTCAATCTCTTCTATAAGCGGTCCTGTAACTGAAGTTACATATACTCTTGCTAAGGAAATCAACATTAGTGTGACTTATAATGATGGTGTTGCTGTTCTTCAGAATCAGGAAGACTTTGACAGAACTAACATCCAGACTCTTACTGTTACATTCGAAGACGACGGCATGTCGAATGCTGACATCGCATATCCGGCCAAGACTCTTGAGCTCGTGAACGGCGTTGGCGAATTCAAGGGCCTCGTTCTTGAGAACCCCAACAACCTGACTGTTACTTACACAAGCTCTAATTCTGACGTAATCGTTAACGAGAACGGTGAGATTTCACTCGCTGAAGGCGTTAAGGCCGCTTCTTCTACAATCACTGCAACATTTGAAGGCAACGATAAGTATCGTCCCGCAACTGTTTCTTACGAACTTGAAGTAATCGGTGCCGCCAACACACTTGCTGAACTCAAAGAGCTCGCCGGTGCAAGCAATAAGAAGGCATATGTAAACTTCCCGGTTGTTGTGGCTTACTCTAACGGTACATTTGCCTTTGTTCAGTCTCTTGACGGCACAGAAGCAACTGAGATCTATCAGTCATCCATTGCTACGACATATCCCGAAGGCGCTATCATCCCGCAGGGTTGGACAGCAACTGCAACACTTTCCAACGGCTTCCTCAGATATGCAATGTCTACTAAGCCGGAATCTGTACAGACTCAGGAACCGAAAATTGAAACGGTATCTGTCATCACAGCCGAGGACGTAACAAAAGTAATGATCCTCAAGGGTGTTGAAGTTACAGAAGACTTCATTACTAAATTCCCGAAATCCAACACATTCTCAGGTGCATTTGACTATACAGTAGGTGAAGGCACATACAACATCTACAACCAGTTCAAGATTGACGCTCCCGAGGTTGGCACATACGACATGAAGACAGCCGTTATGCTTTACAGCGGCGCTGTCCGTCTCTATCCGATCGAGTTCATGGAGCCCACAGCTGATCCGGATCCGCAGCCCGTTCAAGGCACAGTAACTTACGACTTCCTCACTAATGACTATGGTTTTGGCAGAAGCGCAACAACTTATATCGCAACCGGCACAATTATTCCAGAAGGTGATGCGAAGCTCACTCTCACGAAGGGTTCCGGCAACGGCTTCCGTATGTGGACAGACGGCATGCGTGTCTATAAAGGTAACGACAACATCATGACTGTCGCTATCGAGGGCGCTCAGATCACTAAGATCGAAATGAAGTCAAAGCAAACTTCACTTGGCACAGTGACCTTCAATGGTGAAACTGTATCAGCAGCAAACAATCTCTACACATGGACGGGTGATTCTGAATCCGTAGCCATCAACATTACTCCTGCAAGTACAGTTGCAGTAGAATCAATCGTAATTGAGTACACTCAGCTTTCAGGTGCTAAGGAAGCTGCTGAACTTTCATTCCCTGCCGCTGAATTCACAGTTGGTCAGAACGAGGCGTTCACTAAGGGCAAACTCACTAACCCCCACGAGCTTCCCGTAACTTGGACTTCATCTAACGAAGAGGTTGCAACTGTAACTGAAGATGGTCAGATCGTAATCAAGGGTCTCGGCACAACTGTCATCACAGCCACAACAGCTGAGACTGACGTATACGAGGCAGGCGAAGCATCTTACAAGCTGACAGTCGTAGCCGCAGCGACTACTATTCCGCAGATGATCGAGAAGGCTCCGAACAAGGGCGACGAGATCCTGATGAACGGCACACTCTATGTGGCATACGCTAACGGTCAGTATGTTTATGTATATGACCTCTATGACAACGCTACCCTCCTTTACGGCGCTAACAGCTTCGTAACAGGTGACGTTATCCCCGGCGGATGGGTTGCTAAGAATGCAACTTACAACGGTCTGCTCGAATGGTCAGGCAACTATCCCGCTGCAACTCAGAACTTCGCTGAATATGTAGAATATCCCGTTGTTGAATCTCTGACTACAGCTGACGTTAACCGCGTTGTTACAATCCCGAACGTTGAGTTCACTGACAACACTCCGGCTAACGGCAAGAGCGTAAGCATCACACTTCCCGACGGCAGCAGCGTAGACCTCTACAACAAGTTCAACCTTGCACAGGAAGCTGAAGGCAAGTATGACGTTGTGGCTGCTGTGACAATCTACAACAACAAGCTCCAGGTTTATCCGATCGAGTACAAGGCTACTTCCACAGCTCTTGTATATCCGACACAGTTTGACGTTACGACTTCATTCGAAGGCGCAGAAGTGACTCAGAAGGTAGCCGGCGACGGCAGCCTCCAGATCAATGTTGTAGCTGAAAAGGTTCCGACCGACACATTCACTACTACAATTGCAGTTCCGGAAGGTTGGACAGCAATCATGATGATGAGCGACGACACTAACGTAACTATCGGCAGCGGCGTGGCTCCGCAGAAACGTGCAAACTCAGCAGTATGGGTACCCGTAAGCCAGCTCGAGATGTACGGTTACGAAATGGGCAACTCATTCACCGTAGCTGTCAAGAAAGAGACTCCCGCTTTCAACTCATACAGCGCAGAGATCATTCTCGTTAAGGACGACCAGGGCGATTATGCTAACTCAGCTTCATTGACAGTTAAGGTTAATAAAGATATGGCTGACGGCGTAGAAGCAATCGAAGCAGCCGAAGAAGCACGCTTCTTCACACTCGACGGCGTTGAGGTGGCTAACCCCGAAAAGGGCGTTTACATCAAGGTTGTTGATGGCAAGGCTACGAAGGTAGTTATCCGCTAAGCGAATAATCTTAGACAATGATAAAGGGCCATCCCGCGATTCGCGGGGTGGCTTTTTTTGTCAAAATGATTTTTTGTCAGAATGTCATGATGACAGATTGACATGATGACAATTTTGACATGATGACAATTTTGACATGATGTCAAAATGACATCGCTTTTTGCTGACTCGCAAAATTTTATTAATTTTGTATTTGCTTTGGGCTATTATGCCCGATCGCATTTAAAATTGATTGAAAAATCAGATTGTGTTTTCCTTTTGATTAGATAAAGAGACCGAATGTTTACGAAGAAGTATAACCTGATCAATAATGTCGGGGGGTGGGTCGTGTTTGTGATCGCGCTCGTGACTTATTGGCTTACACTCGAGCCGACCGCGTCATATTGGGATTGCGGTGAGTTTATCATCCAGGCGGACAAACTTGAGATCGGCCACCCGCCGGGGAACCCGATTTTCATGCTGACGGCGCGGTTCTTCTCTAATTTTGCTCCGGACAGTCAGACAGTTTCGGTCATGGTGAACGCCATGAGCGGACTGTTGAGCGCGCTGACGATCCTTCTGCTGTTCTGGACGATTTCGCATCTTGTCCGCAAATTGGTTGTCAAGCCGGATCAGGAAGGTGAGCTTTCTTTGACGCAATATCTGGTCATAATGGGGTCGGCGGCTGTCGGCTCATTGGCCTATACATGGAGCGACACTTTCTGGTTTTCGGCCGTCGAGGGTGAGGTTTATGCTTTTTCAAGTTTCTGCACCGCGCTTGTGTTCTGGCTGATCCTGAAATGGGAGAACCGTGCCGACAATCCGGGCAGCGACCGCTATCTGATCCTGATCGCCGATATAATCGGCGTCAGCGTGGCTGTCCACCTGTTGAACCTTCTTTGCATCCCGGCGATCGTGCTTGTCTTCGCCTATCGGAAATATAAGAAAATGACAGTGCCGAAGTCATTGGCGGCTCTTCTGATATCATTCGTCATTGTCTTCTTTGTGTTATACGGATTGGTTCCGGGTTTCATCAAGGTCGCCCAGCAATTCGAGCTGTTCTTTGTCAACAAGATCGGCATGTCGTTCAATACGGGCGCACTTATATATGGCATCGTGACGCTCCTTGTCTTTGCTCTCGCGCTCTATGAGCTGTCCCGGAACCGGCTGTCGGTTTTCGGGAAAGCGGTCTTCGTGGTGGCGATTACGATATCGGGCATGTTGTTTGTCGGCGACTCGCCGTGGATCGGCATTATTCTCACGATCGCCATGATCGTCCTTCTCTTCGGCAAATTCAAGTTCACGGTTCCTCAGAGGGTCCTGAACGTGCTGATGTGGAGCGTGGCGGTGATCTTTGTGGGATACAGCAGCTATGCTCTGATTCTTATCCGTTCGTCGGCGGACACACCGATGAACCAGAACGCTCCCGACAATGTGTTTGACTTGGCTTCCTATCTGAATCGTGAGCAATATGGCGAGAATCCGCTGCTTTATGGCGAGACACTCTATTCTTCGCCGCGGCGCTATCTGACAGGCCTGCAGCAAGACACTTTGGGTATGAATGAAGACGGGACGCCGGCCGTTCTGACGATTCCGGAATATAGACAGACGATTGTCAAATCCGGGAAAAAGATGTATGCCAAAGGAGTTCCCGGCGCCGAGACCCGGTCGGAATATGGTCTAATGACCGAAAAAGAGATGAAGGCCAACCGGAAGCTCGCCGAGCGCGGCGGAGACTATTATGTCGTAAAAGACCATAAGCCGGAAATAGAGATGAATCCGGAGCTGAACATGCTCTTCCCGCGTCTTTACAGCCGGCAGTATGCCGCGCAATATGCGAATTGGGTCCGTCTGGACACGATGCCGGGCCAGCTGGTGCCGGTGACGGCGATCGACCCTCAGACCGGAGAGAAGGTGACGGAACTCGACACGTATGCCCAGCCGGAATATAACGAGATGACGGGAATGGTCTATTTCCCCGAGAAGCGGGTGTTCAAGCCCTCATTCTCTCAGAACATGGCATACTTCATCAACTATCAGCTGATCCACATGTATATGAGATATTTCATGTGGAACTTTGCGGGGCGGCAGAATGATGTCAATAACCAGCAGGGGGAGGTCGACGCCGGCAACTGGATTTCCGGCATTCCGTTCCTTGACAATATGCGTCTGGGCGATCAGTCGCTTCTTCCGGAAGATTTAGGCTCCAAGAACAAGGGCAACAACAAGTATTATCTGCTTCCGCTGATTCTCGGCCTTATCGGTTTGATATGGCAATCCTTTGCGGGCGACCGTGGAATCCAGCAGTTCTGGGTTGTCTTCTTCCTGTTCTTCATGACGGGCATAGCGATTGTGCTTTATCTGAACCAGACGCCGGGGCAGCCTCGCGAGCGAGATTATGCGTTTGCGGGATCGTTCTATGCGTTTGCGATATGGATCGGCATGGGCGTCGCCGGATTGGCCAAGATATTCGAGATGTGGCTCAAAGACCGCAAGGAGCAGAAATATGCGGCCGCGGCGGCTTGTGTATTGGGCCTTGCGGTTCCGGTCCAGATGGTTTCGCAGACGTGGGACGACCATGACCGCTCCGGCCGATATGCGGCGCGCGATTTCGCAATCAACTATCTCGAGAGCCTCGAGCCGAACGCCATTGTGTTCTGCAACGGCGACAACGACACGTTCCCGCTGTGGTATGTTCAGGAGGTCGAGGGTGTCCGTCCGGATGTCAGGATCATCAACCTGAGCTATCTCAATTCGGATTGGTATGCGAACCAGCAGCGGATGCAGAGCTACAGCGGCAAGCCGGTTAACTTCACGGCCAAGACGTCGGATTACGCCTATGGCCGCAATGACGTGACGCTTATCCCTTATGGGGATCAAAATGCCGCTCCGGCCGATCTGCTGTCGAGCCTGAAGATTCTTTATTCCGGGAAATCGGTAAATAAAGATAACGGATACAGAATGTTGCCGTCGGCGGTCGTGAAGATTCCGGTGAATAAGGAAGCGGCCGTCAAGCGCGGGCTCGTGGCGCCGGCCGACACGGCGTCGATGGTCAACGAGATTGTCATCGACCTGGGCCAGACTCAGGCTTATCAGTCGAAAGGCTATCTGAGCTTAGGCGAGATCTTGATGCTGGACATCATCGCGACCAATGCCGCCGAAGGGTGGCCGCGTCCGATCTATTGGTGTTCGACCGTCGGCGATGAATATCACGTCGGCCTGACCCCCTATCTGCGCTCTACAGGCATGACTCACCAGCTCGTGCCCACGATTCAGAAGGGCAAGATTCCGCGCACGGACCGCGCATATGACAACATAATGAATAAATATCGGTGGGGCGGTGCTGACGCTCCGGGAAGGACGCCATATTTCGACGAGACAGTGCGAAGGATGCTCTATTCTGTCCGCAATTCCATTGTCGAGACGGCGAGCCAGCTGCTCAGCGAAGGGGATCTCCTTGCCGGAAAAGATGACAAGAAGGGCGCGCGTGCCAAGTATGAGAAAGCCGCCAAACTTCTTGACCTCATGATGACCAAGCTCCCGGCGAAGGTCGGTCCTTATGATCTCTCGATTGCGCTCACAACGGCCCAGATATATTGCGAGCTCGGCAAGTCGCTCGGCGACAAGGAGATGACGGCGAAAGGATTGGACATGCTCAAGGAGATGATGATCCGATATGCGCCCTATATCCTCTATAATGCCGACGTGAACAGCCGGTTCGTGAATGCGTCGGCCACTTACGAGACCCGCTTCACGCCCTATCAATATTATCGGATCATAGAGATTTATGAGGCTTACGGCGGCAAGCCGTCCGAGGTTGAAAGTGTCCTCAAGCGTTTCGGAATCAACCGTGAGACGGTCAAGCAATTCTATGATTTTTTCGAGGGACGTGATCAGGAAGAGGCGTCTGCCGCGGAGGGTCTTGATCCCGGAGATATGGCGGTCGAGGTTGCCAAATATTGTGAAATCGCCAATGAATTGGCTTCGAAGACGGCTGAAGAATATAAAGCCGCGACTTCCGATGAGCGATATATAGATTCGCTTTTGGGTATGCTTCTTGCTGAAGTTGAGAAGGATCCGGAGGCTCAGAAACTGCTTGAGAAAAGCGAGCAGTATCAGAAACTTGACAGAAAGCGCACAGAGCGCATTTCTCAGGAATATATGAGGGCCCACCCGGAATATCAGAAGTAAGGAATTGGCGGCAGTCCGGAAATGAAGAAAGGAATATGAACTGGGGGATTATCGAGCGGCCGCCGGGGTGGATCCGGCGGCTGGTGAGGGATGGCGAGTTCCGTCATCCCTCCGGTGGAGACGGCCGTTCTTCCGAAGGTCAATCCGCCGGGGAGGGGAAGCGCGTGTTCCTCACGTTCGATGACGGACCGATTCCGGAGGTGACGCCGTGGGTCCTTGACCAATTGGACCGTCACGGTGTGAAGGCGACATTCTTTATGGTCGGGCAGAACGCCGAGCGTTATCCGGATCTTGTTGAGGAAGTCCGCCGGCGCGGTCACGCGGTGGGGAACCACACGCTTCATCATCTTCAGGGGGCGAAGGTCAGCACGCGGCGATATCTGCGCGATGTCACGGCGGCGGACCGTCTTCTGAAGACCGATCTTTTCCGGCCGCCGCACGGTTGGCTGCGGCCGCGCCAGGCGAAGGCGCTCCGCAAGCGATATCGGATAATAATGTATGATCTGATCACGCGTGATTACAGCCGTCGGCTGACGGCGGAGGATGTGATCGGGAATGTCAAGAGATATGCGCGGGACGGGTCAATAATCGTCTTTCACGACTCGCTGAAGTCGTGGCCGCGTTTGGAGAAGGCTCTTCCGGAGGCATTGAGATGGCTGAAAGAGGAGGGGTTCAGGTTTGAGAGGTTGTAGGTGGGGAGCAAAAGCTTCGCGCGGACCGGAGGGGGAGCAAAAGCTTCGCTTTTGAACAGGACAGCTTCGCGCGGACCGGAGGGGAGTTGGAGGTTTTAGGGTCGTTAAGGGCTTTAAGGGCTTTAAGGACTTTAAGGACTTTAGGGTCGTTAAGGACTTTAAGGGCTTTAAGGGCTTTAGGGACTTTAGGGAGGTTAGGGAGTTTAAGGAGGTTAGGGAATTTTTTGAGATATGGAAGAGAAGAAAATTGTCAGGAAGAGGAGGGTGCTCGTTGTGGGTGCAGGCGGGTTCGCCGGAGGGTGGATCGTCGAGGAGGCCCTTCGCCGCGCCGAGGAGGTTCAAAGAAACGAAAAAGACGCTCTTGGCGGTGTTGGCGGCTTGGAGGTTTGGGCCGGGGTGAGGGAGTCGACTTCGCGGAAGTATCTCAGCGATGAGAGAATTAAGTTCGTGGTTTTTGATTTCGACAATCCGGATTCGATCGCTGAGGCGATGCGTCAGGCGCTCCCCGAGGGGGAGAGCTGGGATTGGATCGTCTATAATCTCGGGGCGACGAAATGTCTGCGCTTTTCCGATTTCAACCGCATAAATTATGAGTATCTCCGAAATTTCCTGGCGGCTCTAAAGGAGACGGGGAAGATTCCGGAGAAATTGCTGTATATTTCTTCTCTTTCGGCTGTCGGGCCGGTCGGCGAGCGGGACGGTCACGCGATCACGGAGACGGATATTCCACAGCCCAATACGCGTTACGGGGCCTCGAAGCTGAAGGCCGAGATGCTCCTTCAGATGGAGGGGATTCCGTTCATCATCTTCCGCGCGACGGGCCTTTACGGTCCGCGTGACAAGGATTATTTCCTTATGTTCGAGTCGATAAAGAAGGGTTTTGACTTCTCTGTGGGCTATCGGAAGCAGACGCTGACGTTCCTTTATATCACGGATCTTGCGCGCGCCGTGTTTGACGCTTTGGAGAAAGCGCCGGCGGGCGAGACATATAACGTGGCGCATCCGGCGCGGTATTCTCAGAAGGACTTCCGGCGTCTTTCGGCCGAGGTGATGGGGAAGAGGCTTGTGCTTCCGGTCCGGGTGCCGCTCATCGGCCTGAAGGCCGTGTCGGCCGTGGCCGAGAAGATCGGAGCCGCGAAGGGGAAGCCGTCGACGCTGAACCGGGATAAATATAACATCATGGCCCAGCGGAACTGGAGCGTGGACGTTGAGAAAGCGCGCCGCGGGTTCGGTTTTTCGCCTGAGGTGGACTTGGCCGAGGGTATAAGAAAGAGTGTGGATTGGTATAAGAAAGAGGGCTGGTTATGAAAACCGATACGATTGGCCAAGACAGTCAGAACGGGATTTTGGGAGCCGATTCGCTCGCGGCGGACACGGTGGCTCACGACACGAGCTATGTGCTTGTGATTGAGCCCACGCCGCGTCCGGAGCTTCCGAAGCACACGGTTGATTCGTCACGTCAGACGGGTGTCTCATGGATCATAGGTGCGTTTCTGTTGCTGTTTGTTGTGGTCGCGATCCGATTCCGCAATAATTCCAAATATTTAGGAGCTCTTTTCCGGAGTGCGATAGAGGTCAGGGAGCGCGGGAATGTATTTGACGACACGGTGAAGGAGACGTCGTTCATGGTGATGCTGAATATATTCTGGAGCGTATGCGCCGGCATCATGCTCTATCTGATTGCCGGCGGGAGGGCTGACATTCCGGGTGCGGCGTCCGGCATGGGTCTGGGAATATGCCTGGCGTTGGGCTATGAGATATTGATGATCGCCGCATATTGGATCGTGGGGAATGTCTTCAGCGACGGGCTGCACACGCGGATGTGGGTCCGGGGATATCTTTCGGCGACGGGGCTGACGACGCTTGTTTTGTTCCCCACGGTGCTGATGGCGATATGCTATCCGTCACAGTCGCGGATTTTCCTCTGGATAGGCCTGGTTGCTTTCATTATAGGCAAAATTGTGTTTATTTGGAAGGGTTTTAGGATTTTTTTCACCGAAATGAGTGCTTGGGTGATTTTTTTGTACTATCTTTGCAGTTTGGAAATAGTGCCGCTCATTCTGTTGTATGGGGTGGCCGTCACTTTGCTCTGAAAAATAAACCGTCGCCGGGGCTTGCGGAGTCCCGGGTGATCGGGAGGGGAGAGAAATAACGGGTCCGGAAGGATCCGGGAAAGAAGACTTATTTTGTATCAAAATCAACGAGATGAGCATAAAGAAAATACTTGTGTCGCAGCCGAAGCCGCAAACAGCGAAATCACCCTATTATGACATTGCGGAGCGCCACGGCGTTGAGATAGTGTTCCGTCCGTTTATCAAAGTCGAGGGGCTGACAATAAAGGAATTCCGTCAGCAAAAGGTTAATCCCGCCGACTTCACGGGTGTGATATTCACCGGGCGTCATGCTGTTGACAATTATTTCCGTCTCTGCGAAGAGATGAGATTCAATGTTCCCGAGACGATGAAATATTTCTGCACGACGGAGAGCATCGCTCTTTATCTTCAGAAATATATCGTATACAGAAAGCGCAAGATATTTTTCGGGAAGACAGGCAAATTGGACGATCCCCAGCTGATGTCGGCCATAATCAAGAATGCCCATGAGAAATTCCTGTTCCCGGTGGCCGACGTCCATAAGGATAATCTTTCTCAGCTCGATGAGAATAACATCAATTACACGAAGGTGGTGATGTACCGCACCGTCAGCAATGACTTTCAGCCTGACGAGCCGCTTGACTATGACCTTTTGCTTTTCTTCTCTCCGGCGGGCATAGATTCGCTGAAGAAGAATTTTCCGGATTTCAGTCAGGATGACCGATATATATATATCGGCACATATGGGAAGGATGCGGCCCAGGCGGTCACGGACGCGGGCCTTCACCTCGATTATTCGGCTCCGACACCTGAATATCCGTCAATGCCGGCGGCTCTCGATGCTTTCCTGACCAAAATCAACGGCCAAAATGCTAAAGAGAAACCGGCCGAAGTCCCGGTAAGCGAAGAGAAACCGCAAGAGACGAAAACGGAAGAACCGAAAGCCGAGGACCCGATTGCCGAAGAACCGGCCGCTGAGGAATCCAAAGCCAAATAAATCCCAAAAGATAAGTGCAGACCCTCGATGTCAATCTTCTGAGCCGTCTCTATCTGAAAGACACGGCTTTTCAGGACCTGATGCAGCGCCGCATCCACAATGTCCTGCTCATCGCCACGCCTTATGACGCCTTCATGATGGAAGAGGACGGGCGCGTAGACGAACAAGTATATTTCGAGTATGTATCGCTGAATCTGTCTTCGCCGCCGCGTTTCACCAAGGTGGCGACCTACGAACAGGCTCGCCGACAGCTCGAAGAGAAGAGTTTCGACCTTATCATCGCCATGCCCGGCGTCGACATCAGCGAGACGTTCCAGGAGGCGCGTCAGATCGACATGCTCTATCCCGACATCCCGTTCGTCGTTCTGACGCCGTTCTCGAAGGAGGTCCGACGGCGGATCGCGAACGAGGATCTCCGCGGCGTCGATTATGTATTCTCATGGCTCGGCAACGTCGATCTCATTCTCGCGATCATCAAGCTCATCGAGGACAGGATGAACGCCGACAACGACATTGAAAGCGTCGGCGTGCAGGCCATAATGCTCATCGAGGATTCAATCAGATTCTATTCAGCAATTCTCCCGCACCTTTATAAATATCTGCTCAAGCAGAGCATGCGCTTTTCGAAAGAGGCTCTGAACGAGCATGAGCAGATGCTCCGCATGCGCGGCCGCCCGAAAGTGCTTCTCGCGCGCGATTATGAAGAGGCGAAAGAGCTTTATGCCAAATATGGCAACAATATGCTCGGAATCGTGAGCGACGTCCGCTTTCCGCGTGACGGCGAAAAGGATCCCGAGGCCGGATTCACCTTCGCCCGCTATGTCCGCGAGCAGGATCCCTATCTCCCCATTATCATCGAGAGCCAGGAGAGCGACAACCGCGAGAAAGCGACTGATGAGGGACTCGTATTTCTTGATAAAAATTCCAAGACCTTGCCTCAGGACCTGAGGAAAGCGGTCACAAGATATTTCGGATTCGGAGACTTCATTGTCAAAAATCTTGATAATGGCGAAGAGATGCTCCGGATCTCCACGCTCAAGGAGATGCAGAACCGCGTGTTCGACATCCCGGACGAGGCGCTGTGGGAACTGTGCTCGTCGAACGAGGTCAGCCGCTGGTTCGACTCGCGCGCGCTGTTCCCGATTGCAAACGCAATAAAATCCTATCGGTTCACCAATCTCAATCAGGCCGATGCGGTCCGCAAGCTCATTTTTGAGTGCATCGTCAAATACCGCCGGATGAAGAACCGCGGCGTCGTGGCTATTTTCCAGAAAGACAGGTTCGACAAATACAGCAACTTCGCGCGAATCGGCGAGGGATCGCTGGGCGGTAAAGGCCGTGGCCTGGCGTTCATAGACCAGATCATAAAGCGTCATCCGGTATGCGATGATTTCAAGGGCGTCGAGATCACGATTCCGCGGACCGTGGTGCTATGCACCGATATTTTCGACGATTTCATGGAGCAGAACAATCTCTATCCGATAGCGCTTTCCGACCGGCCGGACGCGGAGATTCTGACGGCGTTTCTCGAGGCGGAGCTTTCCGACGATATAAAAGAGAATCTGCTTGCGCTCTTTGACGTTGTCGACCGGCCTCTGGCGGTCCGCTCGTCGTCGCTGCTTGAAGACTCGCACTATCAGCCTTTTGCCGGCATATATTCCACATATATGATTCCGGCGCTTAAGGACAAGTCAGAGCGGTTGAAAATGCTGTGCGAGGCGATCAAGGGGGTTTATGCGTCGGTCTTCTTCTCGGATTCCAAAGCCTATATGAACGCGACGTCGAATGTCATCGACCAGGAGAAAATGGCGGTCATCCTTCAGGAAGTGGCCGGCGAGGATCATGGCGGTTATTATTACCCGAGCTTCTCGGGCGTCGGTCGTTCGCTCAATTATTATCCGCTGAACGACGAGGTGGCCGAAGACGGTGTGGCCGAGGTGGCCGTCGGACTCGGAAAGTATATCGTCGACGGCGGAATGGCGCTCCGTTTCTCTCCGCGTCATCCGCGGAAAGTGCTCCAGACTTCGACACTCCAAATGGCTTTGCGGGACACTCAGACCCAGCTTTATGCCCTTCCTCTCGGAGAGAACGCCCCGTTTGAGGATGTGACGGTTGACGATTCGTTCAATATCAAAAAGCTCAACGTCAACGATGCGGCCGCCACGGGCGCGCTGCGATATCTCGTTTCGACGTTCGACATGAACGACCGTATGCTGCGCGACACCGACATGGGGACCGGACGCAAAGTCGTGACTTTCGCCAATGTCCTTAATCACGGTGTCTTCCCCTTAGCGGATATCATAGAGTTCATGCTGACGACCGGCCAGTATGAAATGGGGCGTCCAGTTGAAATTGAATTTGCCGGAAATATCTCACCGGACGCGATGCGCTCGGAGAAGAAAGGGACAGTCTATTGGCTCCAGATCCGCCCGATCGTCGACACAAAAGAGATGCTTGATGACAAATTGCTTGACGTGCCGGACAAGGATCTGATCCTCCGGTCGGAGACGGCTCTCGGCCACGGAGTGATGGATAATGTCAGGCATATCGTCTATGTGAAACCGTCGACATTCAATTCTCAGGCCAATCCTCAGACGGCTCTCGAGGTTGAGAAGATAAACAAAGATTTCACGGAGCGCGACGTTCCGTATATCCTCATAGGCCCGGGACGTTGGGGATCGTCGGATCCGGCGTTAGGGATCCCGGTACGCTGGTCGCAGATCACCGGTGCGCGCCTGATTGTCGAGTCGGCATTGCCGGGATACAGGATCGAACCGTCTCAGGGAACCCATTTCTTCCAGAATCTCACTTCGTTCGGCGTTGGATATTTCACGATCGACCAGCCCGGCGGACAAGGGATGATAGACACCGCATATCTGGATTCGCTTCCGGCGGTCTATGAGTCGGACGCGATCCGCATCGTAGAATTTCCGGAGCCGCTGACCATAGCGATCAACGGCCGCAAGTCGAAAGGGATCGTTTTGAAATGAAGACTAATCAAGGGCCTTCGGCCTTCAGGATATGGCTCCATCCGCGGCGTTCGCGCCGCGAGATGGAGTCGTTGCTTGAACGCAACGCGGCGCTTGAATCTCAGCTTGCCGAGTCCGGAGCGGATTGCAGACGGCGTCTCGCGGAGAAAGATTCGATGATTGCACGGCTCGCCGATGACAACAGCCGCGACAGCAGAACGGCCTCGCGGCGAATCTCGGAATTGGAGAAGGAGAACGCTGACTTGAGGGCCGAATTGTCGGAATGGCGCCAGACCCGCATGGAGATAGATGCAATCAACGCGCGGCTGGCAGAATGGGAGAAGGTGAAGGAGCAGTATGAAAAGCGAATCCGTAAATTGAAGGAACAGCTCGGCGAGATCTCGAAAATGAACCTAAGGAATCCCGGCGAGACGGCGGCCGATTCTGACATACTCGAAGAGGGGGAAACGTTCTATATGCTTCCGGAAGATCCGGAAAATAACGTTGAACCGACCGGTTATCGAGGCGCCGGGCGCACCGGGAATAAGCGTCGCCCCGATCCCACCGTCCGCAATCCCCGCCATGTCCGCCTTCCGAAAGATGACACCGACTGGCTTATGACACTTCCCCCGGAATAAATTCGCAAGCCGGAGGCTTACGGTCCGGTTGGAACAAGCGCTCTGAAAATTAGGCTCTTAAAAATATTGCTTTTTCGATAATTTTTATTAATTTTGGGGAGAAAATAATTAAACTAACCTAATCGCAACAAAATGATATATAAATACATGCGGCAAGTGCCGACGGTGATTGCTCTGTTGATGATTTTAATTCTCGGAGGCTGTAATGACGAGGATCTGCTGAGAATCGGTGGAGGAGGTGACGGGAAGCCGGTCAAGGTGAGCGGTTCGGTGCCGGCCGCCACACGCGCCACAATGATAGATGACGGCGATTTCATTCGTGCCGAATGGGAACGCGGTGATAAGATCTATCTGTTTACACTCGAAGAGAAAAAACTGCACAAGTATAAGGCTACGAATTGGGGACCGACAACCGACTTCGAGCCGGATTCGGACGCAGACATTTTGAGTGTTCCAGACGGCACGCGTGTCTATGCCTTGAACCGCACATACGGTGCGGTTGGCGGCCATACCGCCGAGTTGATATTGGAACCGGTGAAAGCGTCGGCAATAGTTCAAGACGGAAGATTAGTTTTTGATTTTGAGTATGTCGCCCCAATGATCAAACTCGAAGTTGATTTCACAGGGTTGGATGTGGATCTCACCGGATATTTTCTACTCAATTTTTTAATCAAGGGCAACGGACTGAGGTTCAATCACGAATATGTCTATGGGAACATGGAACCGGACGAAGTGGAGGCGGTCTATAACCAATTATTCGGACCGAAAAGTTCTGAAATTGCTCATTTTAACGAACTTGGGGTATTTTATGATCAATATAACAAACCGGTTCCTGAAAATGCAACCGCTTATTTCCCCGTGGACGAACTCTCAGCCGGAGAGCAACTTCAGATTCACGTTGCATTGGGATATTACGAAAATGATGAACTTCATGAAGCACGGATGTTACTTTCTGTCATCGAGATTCCGCAAGATCTGAAGGCCGGGAATGTCTATCGGATAGTCTTGGACAAATCAAAGTTTTTTGATCATAAGGAGGCGCAGGAACGCGAGCGCGCGGCGCTGATCGCATTCTATAACGCCACCAACGGCGACCAATGGATCCATAATGATAACTGGTGTTCCGACCTTCCGATCTGGACGTGGTATGGCGTTGAGGCCACGAGCGGATATGTGGAGCGACTGTGGATGTGGCAAAATAATCTGACGGGAAGGTTGCCCGAAGAGATTGGTGATCTGCAATTCCTGAATGAATTGATGGTAGACAATAATTATATCGGCGGACGGTTGCCCGAAAGTTTAGGCCATCTCAAGTACCTGCAAAATTTATATTTGGGAACGAATATGTATGACGATTTTGGAGGAAAATATAATCGTTTCATCGGTGAAATTCCGCGCAGTTACGCTAATCTGAAATTGGATAATTTTCATGCAAACAACAATCTGTTGGAGGGAGAAATTGACTGGATGCTGAATGCGTGGCACGGAACGGATGTCGACGTCCGTTACAACCAATTCTCGGGCCCGATACCGGATGATTATTTCGAACACGGAACCGGCCATTTCAGCGACAACAATTTCAGCGGTTCGATGCCTTCGAGTCTGATCAAGATTCTGGACAGAATGAAAATCGAATCCGGGGTGAATTGGGGTGATTTTATTTTCAAGTTATGTTCGATCAGCAACAACTGTTTCACCGGGGATATCCCGATGGAGATATATAACCATGAATATTTCCCGGGGTTGATGAGTTTTATTATTCCGCAGAAAGAGGGTTACGGGTTCAATCCCCCGTCGACACCGTTCAAGTGGTATACCCACGTTGTCAGATGTTATGACGGCAGTTATGTGAATCTGAAAGAGGAATACGCCAAAAACAAATATACCTTTATATTCTTATGGGACGATTACACCACGCCTCAGGAAATGACTTTCGTGGCCGAATTGTATAAGAAATATAAGGACAGAGGATTCGGGGTTTTGGCGGCCGGAAGGAACCCGAAAGAATTGGAGCCCTGGATTCAGCAGGCGTTTGACAAAGGTTGTCCGGGCATCCGGCTCTTCCCTTATGGAATATGGGTGCCGAATTGGGTGCAGGACGACCCCGATGCCGGCTATTATAAACATCATATCATTTATGGGCCTAACGATATTGAGGCCGGCAACAAAGCCCGTTATGTGATTGTCGATAAGAACAGTAACGTGGTATATTTCGGGTTGCCGGGCAAAGCGACGTGGCCATTTGCAGAGGAAAATTTCTATGATATGATAGATGGATTCCTCCAAAAGAATCTTTAAGTTAACAATTCAGCCCCCCTTTTTTGAACCGGGTTTAAAGAAACAAAGACAGAAAATGAAAAAGATAATATTCAAAATATATCTGCCAATAATAATGTTGGTTTTCGGATTGGTTGCCGTTTCATGTGGCGATGAACCTGACACCCCGCGTCCCGAAGATAAACCGACGCCGGAAACGCCGGTGACACCACCCGTCGGTGGCGAAGATGATCCCGGTAAACCCGATGATCCTGCTAATCCCGAGAATCCCGAGAATCCGGATAATCCCGGAGAGCCTGACGATCCCGGGACTCCCGAAAATCCTGATGATCCGCAGAATCCGGATGATCCGCAAGATCCGGACGATCCCGAGCAGCCAGAGGATCCGCAAGATCCGGACGAAAATTCCGGAAGCAAGATTGATGATATGCCCATTATTGATTTGATCGTCTAACGCATGCAGATATGAAGACACGAAATGAAAATCTCGCCCGCATAATGAAGAAGAGTCTGAGAGTGATCGCTCCGATATGCGCCTTACTTCTGACGGCCTGTCCGGATGTTTATGGATATGAGCTGTCGGATCAGGAAGCTCTTCAATTTCTGAAAAATGACGAAAGAAACCGGCTTCGCCTTTCGGCGGGACGGCGAGGTTCGTCAGGTGCGTCCGGTCGGTTCACGGTCACAGACAGAACCCGTTCGGCGAAAGGAGCCGGCGTCATATTGACCTTAAAGGATGAAAATGACGGGGCGGTATTCATCATGGGTGGTGATTCGGAATTTCATGAGATCATCGGCGTGATTCCCGGCGGACTGAAAGAGGACGGCAGTCTTCCGCCGGCATTCCGGCAATGGACAGAGCTGATGATCGCGGATCTCGATTTATATCTCGGCCAAACCGGCAATCAGAGTTCCAATGGCGGCTCGAAGAATTCTGTCGCGAAGGTTTCCGGAGTCAGCTTCTTGGCGCCAAAGAGTGAGATTGCGCCTCTTGTTAGGACAACTTGGGGTCAAGGCGCGCCATACAATGACCTGCTTGAGGATAATCTGACCGGCTGTGTGGCCACGGCGATGGCTCAGGTGATGAACTATTATTCATATCCCGACCGCGGACGCGGAAGTGTGGAATATGAATATGAAGGCAATGTTTATGCCATGGATTTCAGTTCCGTTAGTTTCCAATGGGATCAAATGCGGGATGACTATTCGACCGGGGGTGATGGCCGTGCTGTCGCAGAGTTGATGAAAGCTTGCGGACACGCAGTCAAGATGATGTATGGCATGAATGCTTCGGGGGCCTATATGGTGGATCTCGTTCCGGCAATGACCCGGAATTTCAACTATTCTTCGAGAGCCTCATTGATCGACAGGAGCGGAATCCCGACTAATGTTTGGGAGGATATGGTTTACGACCAGATTTCTCAAGGGATGCCATTGCTGATGGCCGGCCGAACGGACCCAAGTTGTTATAGCGACGGGCATGCTTTCATTTGTGACGGATATTCAGACTCCGGATTGTTCCATTTCAATTGGGGATGGAACGGTGATTATGACGGGTGGTTCTCCTTAGGGATAGGAGAGGGAATGTATACTTACAGTCAAAACGCGGCTTTCAATCTCGTTCCGCTGACCCATCCGGCCACTCAGATGTCACCGTTGCCGCTGTTGACCCGTTTCCATATCCGGAACGAGAGCGACAATACTATCAACATGTCTGCCCGATTGGAAAATCACGAAAGGGAGGCGATTTCAGTGCTTCCGGTTCTGTTGTTCACCGACACTCAGAGCGGTCAACAACAGAAAGTTGCCATATCGGAGAGCCTTGTGAATATCAATCCGATCGATTCCGAAAACGGTTCGGAAGACAATGGCTATGAATTGGAGACGCGCTGGGATATCAATATCGAAGATGGTGTCTATGATGTCAGTGTGGGAACGATAATTGACGGCAAGGTCATAAAGCCTGTAGCAAAAGGTTATGGCGCGAATGCCTATACCATGGAAATCAAGGATAACAGGATCGTGTCATTCACTGAAAATCAAGTTGAAAGCCTGGCGGTGACCGCGGTTGATTTCATTGCGACGCCGATTGCCGGTTCGGCCGGAGAGTTTGTCATTACCGTGCTCAATGACGGCCTGACCGACACTTCGGCATGGATATATGTCGAGGTTTATGGAGAGGGGGAATGTTTGCATTCTCAACTATATAACGGAGGGTATATGTCCCCGGACGAATCGACCGGTATAGATGTCTCGCTTCCGGAGTTGAGTGCCGGCGAATATGAATTGAGAATTTTTAATCCGGATGGGAGGATGAAGGAATATAAGATGACCTTCACTGTATATTCCGATGATGAAATTCTTTCGGTCGACGGTTTGGAGGGAGTTATCAAAGACGATTCGACGATGCAAATTATTGGATATGAAGCTGTCGGGACCAGAGCCGGCGCCCAAGTGCGCATTCCGAACACTGTTATAGTTAATGGAGAGGAATATCCGGTCAGCGGCATCGATTCCCGGATCTTCAAGGATCGCAAAGTGACCGATTTTGTGATTGAGGCTGAGGTATATAAGGATCTTACGGTTCTGGATCATCTGACCGGCACACGTTTGACGAATCTTGAACTTCCGGCTTCGCTGAAGAGTCTGGGCACGAAATGTCTGAATCGGAATGACTATCTCGAGACTTGCATCTTGCCGGAGGGCTTGGAGAAATTAGGAGATGATGTATTTGAAGGATGCAATTCATTGACTGAACTGACGGTTTTAGCGCCGGTTCCGCCATTTGAAATCAGCACCGGAGCATTTTCCCAATCTCAGAAAACGATGGTGGTTCTGAAAGTGCCGTCGGCAAGTGTCGAACTCTATAAAACGGCCAATGTCTGGAGGGAGTTTAAGAAGATTCGTCCGATCATTGACAGCGGTGTTGAAGAACTCGTGACGCCGGATTTTGAGATTGTGAATATTCAAGGAGGTCTGGAGCTTAAGCATACCGGAGACCGGGATTGGAGTGTATCGGACGTGTCGGGCAAACTGCTTGCCAAAGGCCGTGGCGACAGCCGTATCACCGGAATTGAAGGAATCTGTATAGTTCAGATCGGCTCTGAAAGCCGAGTGATGTTGATCAGATTCTAAGCTCCCTTGTCCATATAAGACCCCGTCCCACAAAAAATGTTAAATTCCGGGCGAGGTCTAACAATTTTTATGAAAAGGGTCTATAAATGACGGTTTTTACATGCCGGTGGGGAACTTAAAGCCGAGCTGACGCATGGCTCCGGAAATGGTTATTATGATTGGTAAGCATACCCGCACCGGACCAACGCTACGCGTGGCCCGCTATAAATGCCTGCTATGCAGGCAGTCTTTTACGGGCTTTTGAACTTGATACCAAAGTACTTAGAAATAAATACAAGGGTATAAAAACATAAAGGGCGTGTCACCGACAGGCCCTTTATTAAGTCACACTCATTAAATAACTTTGTGTTGTGAAGTATTTCTACTTCTTATTCCAGCTTTCGCAAGCTCTTTTGCACATTCAATAATGGTAATTGCTTTTTCTTTCGTCAAATTGAGTTTTCACTCGTTATGACTAACCAATCATTAGCTCTATTGCAGTGCAAAATTACTCATAATTTTTGAAATTGTCAAACATTTGGAGACAATTTTATCCTTTATAGAAAAAATTTCATTGTTTATCAATTATTCTTTCGCAATAACGATAAAAAATTATTGAAAAACGATAAAATACTCCTTTATGAAACGGGGGCTAAGGCTCTAAATTCATTCGGGATCCTGAAGGGGGAGTCCGAGGCGTCCGGCGAGAGCCCGAACCTGTTGTCGGATCTCAGGTTTGGATTCGAGATTTTCGGAGTCGAATGTCATCCGGGCCTTTGAATAGAACGGGCTGCGCTCTTCGAGATGAGCTTCCACAAAGGCGGGGAGCTCTTCGCGGGTCAGGCGTTCGACGATCGGACGCCGGGTTTTGGCTGTCAGAAGGCGTTCGACGATCCGTCCGACACTGGACCGGAGCCAGACCGTGACTCCTCGCGAGTTCATGAAGTCCATGTTGTCGAAGAAGCACGGGGTTCCGCCCCCGCATGAAATTATGACATCGCAAAATTCGCCGACTTCGTTAAGGACCGAACGTTCGAGGCGTCTGAACCCCTCTTCGCCCTCTTCGGCAAAAATCTCGCTGATTGTTTTGCGGAAACGTTGCTGAATATAGAAATCCAGGTCAATGAATTGCATCCCGGAAGTCCGAGCCAGGGCTCGCCCGAGCGTGGTCTTGCCGCTGGCCATATATCCTATGAGAAAGATAGTCATAGTTTTTTCAAATTCAAAATTATGACGCCCTTTTCAGTTCGTCATAATGTCAATCTGTCAATCTGTCATAATGACAATTTGACATAATGTCAAAATGATAATATGACATAATGTCAAAATGACAATTTGTCAAAATGACAGGATGACATTTACAAATTTCGATAGACGTTTATGAGTGAATCTATGGATTCGGTTTTATTGGCTTTGATCCGGCTTTTGGGGGTCAGGACGTTACGCCGGCCGGGATTGAGGGCGTCTCGATAGCGCCGCCATTGTCCGTAGCGTTCCTGTTCGCGAAGAAGGAGTTGGATTCCGCGCTTGTAGTCAGGTGAATTGCGGAATTCATTCTGAGCATAGGCATGGCGCGCACCTTCGAGATATATCCGGGCCAGATCAATCCCTTCGTGGATCGCAGAGTCGGATTCGACAAATATCTGATATTCCCAGATGTCGGGTGGGAAAACCGAGTCGGTGAATCGGGCTATTTTCAAGGCGTCCGGATATCTTTTCGCGCTCAGCAGACGGCCCCCCAAGCGAATAAGTGATTGCCGCTGAACGGTGATCTGGCTGCCGAACGTGTCGTCGGCATAAATTTTACGCGCCGGGGAGGTGCGGCCCGGTTTCATGGCCAGCGCGCGGCGGAGATCGGCCGAGAGCAAGTTGTTGACTCTTTGGGAATCAAGAGAATCGGCGTATACGAGTCTTCGTGTCTGGAGCATTCTGGTCGTGAATGGCATCAGTCCGAAATAGTCGTCAGCGTTCAGCGAGCTTTGCCAATAGACCGGACGCGGTTTTGCGGAGGAAGCATTCGAGGCGATGATGTCGAAAGCGGCGAGGCGCCTCATGTTCATGGTTGACGATCCGGAGGCGAGAGCCGACGAACGGACAATCAGCGAATCCCCGCCTTCGGGATTCGCGATCCGCACGATCTGAGGCAATCTTCTCGAGGATTCATCTTCGCTATAGAAGGCGCGGAGCGCGGCGACAGCATCCACGGCTTCGGTAGAGTCGCGCCGTGTCAGTTCGGGTGACGAGGGAGCATAACGGTTGAATTTGAAGCCGCCCAGAGCGAGCTCGTCAGCCGGAATGAGCATCTGAAGGCCCTTGGCTCCGGGGGTGTCGCCTTTCAGTTGGTTGATATACCAGGGCGTGCCGAGATAGGCGGTGTTGATGATCGTCACGTCGGGGCGTATTCCGGCCACCTCCTGAGCCCACCAGAGCGGGAAGGTGAAATTGTCGCCGTTGGTGAATAATATCGCGTCCGGTTCGAGAGATTCGAGAAGATTGGCGGCGAAATCGGTCACACCGCGCCGTCCCGAGCGGTCGTGGTCGTCATAGTTCTGATAGAGCATCCAGACCGGAAGCAACACCGTGAAGGCCACCGCGAGCGCGAGCGGAATCTTTCGGAATTTAGATTTTTGTCCGAGCCGGCGGAGCCCAAGGCTCACGACCCATGCCATTCCGGTTCCGATCCATATCGCGTATGCCCATAACGATCCGAGGAAAGAATAGTCCCTTTCACGCGGTTCGCGCGGAGATTGGTTGAGATAGGCCACGATTGCGAGTCCGGTCATCAGGAAGAGGACAAGGATGACGGTGTTTGCGCGTTTCCCGTTCCGGCCGCATCCGTTGAGCATGATTATTCCTAAAATCCCGATAATAAGCGGAAGGAGGAAATAGACGTTATGGCCGGGATTGGCGGGGCCAATTTCCGCGGGCATATCATCCTGAGTTCCGAGCATCATGCTGTCCAACGGGGTGAAGCCGGTTATGAAATTCCCGTGTTCCAGTTCGCCGACCGCGAACCGGTCATTCTGGCGTCCCGAGAGATTCCAGAGCATATATCGGAAATACATATATCCGATCTGATATCCTAAGAGATAGCGAAGCTGCTGAAGATAGGTTGGCCGCAGTTCCGTTTCCCGGATTCTGGTGCCGTCGGGCGTCAGCCGTCCCACGGCGTTTCCGAGGGAATCGAGTGCATAGGAGACTTCGACAGGGGTCATTGTCTCCGATGTCATTCCGGCCCAATCGGCATATGCCTCGATGTCAGACGGGTCCCGGCTGGTCATGCGCGGAAAGAACATGTTGAGTTCAGGGGCATAGACCGGGATCCGGACGTGCTCGTAAAGAACATAGCCGGAATCTGTGGGCGCATAGTGGGGACTTCCATCGCGCAGCGCATTGTGTGAGTAATCAGGACTTCCGTCGGGCAGGATGCGTTCTTCGCGGAGAATGGGACTGAGGGGTGTGCGGCCGTAAAACAATGGCGCGGAACCGTATTGGTCGCGGCCAAGATAGGTCTGAAGGGCGAATATATTCTCGGGTGCTCCCTCGTTCATCGGGGGATTGGCGGCCGAACGGACAAGGAGAATCATATAGGAGGAATATCCGGTCAGCAGCATGGCCGGAATCCAGGCGAGTACCTGAAGCCGCGCACGGGACTTTGGGAAGCAGAACGGGAGGGTCCAGAAGATGAGGAGCGCTGTTCCCCAAAAGGCCCAGACGCCGGAATGGTAAGGCCAATGGAGGGAATTGACAAGGAAGAGCTCGAACGCGGCGGCGGCTTTGAGCACGCCGGGCATCATCAGTAGAAGAATGAGTCCGACAGCGGCGGCTCCGGCAAGCAGGGCGGCTGTTATCCGCCAGGCCCCGGTCCTCTCGGGATAGCGTCGGAAGAGCCAGATGAGGGCGAGCGCCGGGATGACGAGCAGATTGAGCTGGTGGACGCCGATTGAAAGTCCGGTGAGGTAGACAATCAGGAGCAGATGACGCCGGGCTTTAGGCCCGGAAGGCATCATTGCCCAGCCGATCATCAGCCGGACCGTGAGGGCGGTCAGGAAGAGCGACATGGCATAGACCTCCGCTTCGACGGCCGAGAACCAGGGAGAATCGGCCCACCCGAAGCACATCGCGCCGCTCCATGAGCAGAGTGCGGTCAGGATATTTCCGGTTCTCTTTGAAGAGGCCCTTCCGGGAAATCTGACAGCGCATAGGGTTATGAAGATAACCGAAGCGAGAATAGCGACGGCCAAGGCCGTGAATAAAGCGCTGGAAGCGTTGACCGCGATCGCGATTGCCTGTGGATCGGAGCCGCCGAAAAAAGAAAATATGCGGGCGGTGAGGGTCCATATCGGGTTCCCGGGCGGGTGACCGATTTCGAGTCTCGTGGCCGTCACGAGATATTCCGGACAATCCCAATAGGAAGCGTCGGGCTCAAGAGTGAGGAGATAGGCGATGAGCGACGCGAGGAAAGCCGCGGCGACGGCGAAATGGCGAGTCCGCTTGCGTGATGAGAAAATCGTCTCGGTTAACTTCATAGTGCAAAGTTAACAAAAACTTCGCTAAGAATAAAAAAGGGGCGTCCGAATTTTCGGACGCCCAGATTGAGGGTTATGTCAATATGTCAAATTGTCAGAATGTCATTATGACATGTTGACGGGATGTCATTTTGACGAGACGATTTTTTATTTGATGATCATCTTCACGCCGTTGACGATATAGAGTCCGGGAGCGAGAGCCTTGAAGGCCGCACGGTCGGCACGGTCGAGAACGCGTTTGCCGTCGACGGTGAAGACAGTATATGAATCAGCGTTCATGTCGATGCCTGTCACTGAATCCTGATCGCCGATGGTGTAAGTCAGCGTGAAGGCCGGTGAGGGATCGCCGTTGCCACCGAGAGAGAAGTATCCTGCGGGGAATGAGAATACGTATGTGCCCTTTTCGGTGTATTCGGTGTCTGAGCCTGTGCCCTGAATCATTTCGTTCCAATCCTGGCCGAATTCAGCGTCGGGGAGATTGATCGGAGCGCCGCCGTCGATTGTGAGCGTAGCCTTACCCATGCCACCGCCGGCTTCACCATAGTCGTTGAACTTGATGCTGATGCTCTGCGGGATTGAAGTCACGTTGCCTTCTTCGGGATCGACAGTGATGTTCGGACGTTCGCCGGCAGCCTCGATTGTATAAGTCAGATTGACAGCGGGAGTGTCGGTGCCGTCAGTGAATGCAAAGAATCCTGCAGGAATATTGATGTGATATGTGCCGGGTTCTGTGATTGCCGGATCGATAGTGAGAATAGCGACTGAACCGTCGATTGTGGCCGGGATCGCATTATATGTTTCATTATCGGATGTCCATGTCACTCTCGCGCCGTCATAGCGGCCTTCCTTGAGGTCGCCGCCGAGGAATGAAACTTCGATAGTTTCGAGTTTGGAGACGTTGCCTTCTGCCGGAACAGCTGTAAATTCGGGAGCCGCGATAGAGAACGGCATGAGGACTTCAGAGTTCTTGAAGGGTGAGAATTCAGTGCCGAGGTTGAAGAACGCGCGGGGGATTGAGAGCATATAGAAGCCGGCCTCGTCAATGGGAGTGTCGAGCACGATGCGGCCTTCAGTGATAGTAGCGAAGGGGTTCTCGGGATCTTCATCGTATGCGAAGTTCATCATGTGAGCCACTTCCATATTGGAACGGTTGAAGACCTTCACGTCCTCATAGGGGATATCCCAGGAGGGAGTGATTCCGGTGGGATATTTCACAGTGATTTCGGAAACAGAAGTTGCGTTTTCGGGGATTTCGACTGTGATGTCCTTATACATTCCCGGAACGTCGAACGAATAGATGAAGTAAGAGGCTTCGTCGACGCCCTCGTTGCCTTTGACAACGCGGCCCTCTTCGTCATATGCACGGAAGGAGATGAGTATCGGAGCTGTCTGAGAAGCGAGATAGTTGTCGGGGAATACGAGATTCCATTTCGTAGAATAGATTGTGCCGTCAACGTCAACGGGTTCAACGGGATTAACCTCCTTGAAGGCCTGGTTGCCGGCGCCCATTCCGAGAACGATTCCGGTTTCGGGGTCATATCCGGATGTGCGTCCGAGATTGACGATGCCGTCGAATGTGACGGTCAGCTGAGTGCAATCCTCGGGGAGGAGCGAGTCGGGAGCGGGCTGGAAGTCGGTCAGAGTTGTGACGCTGTAAGCGTAGGGGATTGTCAGACCGCGGAGAGTGATGAAGTCAGAGCCGAGAGTCTCTTCGGGAGAGTAATAGCGTGTCTGCTCGTCGAGCCAAGCGGTGAATTCAACGCGATATTCCTTGCCATACATCAGTTTGTAGTTGCCATACACCTCAGAGCTGTATGATCCGTCTTCCTGGCGGGTCATCCAAGAGGTGGCCTTGATGATAGCCTCGTCGGGATTCGCGGGGTCAGTGTCAACGATCTGATATTCGACGTACATCGTCGGATTCTTCTCCGAGAGGTTAGTCTCGATTGTGAAGATGTCGCCTTCGTTGATCGAAGCGAGCTGAGCGCCGTTTGCAGGTTCGGAATAAGTGATTACGAAACCGCCGTAGACAGCGCGGACGTCGTTGCTGTGATCATAGCCGTCCTGGCTGACAACATTATTGAGGGTGACGACAGCGCTTTTCGCATTGTCAAGCACAGTCTGAGGCATTTTGAATTCATATTCAGCCGCATCGGTGCCGTCGGGAGTCACTTTGACATCCTTCATTTCGATTATTTCAGTCGTCACGGCGTCGGTGTTCTTGTCCGTAGCCTCGATTTTGAAGCCGTCGAAGCTGATGCTCTTGATTCCGGAGATCCAGACGTTGACAGTTGAGGCTTCGGCGAGGTCAGCGCCGGAAGCGGGTTCGAACTCAGTGGCGATGTTCGCGCGTTCGATGAGTTCATATTTGGGGTCGAAGTTGTATGTTCCGACAGTTCCGAGACCGTCTGAACCCACGGGCACGCCATATTGGTCGACGATTCCGGAGATGCTGATGATCATGTTTGGATAAGAGGAGTCGGGATACATCGGGGTCATCGTGGCCGGAGTGCGGACTTTGCCGGTGAAGTCGACCGTGAGGACGTTGCCGTCGATTGTATAGGGGAGATCTTCGGTGTAGTACTGTCCGTCTTCACCTTCCTGATTTCCCCAGCCGATATTGGCGATTGTCTTGGAGGAAGTTCCGAGCGGGCCGTTGAAGGTGAGCTTGAGGACGCCTTCGGGTGTGCCTTCGGGCCAATAGGACAGGAACGGATTCGGGCAATATGATTGAACGAGTACGGTCGGGATCGAGCCGCAGATGAAGTTGAAGACGCAATTTCCTTCGGCGTCAGCGTTGACGTAGGGTTCTCCCTGTTCGGAAACGAGAGTGCGGACAGTGACTTTGAATGCGTCGCCGGGTTTGATAGCCTCGCTTGCGATATAGGGTTTGAGAAGAGTATAGAACGGGACGGTGATCATCTTCGTTCCGCTGCCGGTCACTTTCGAGGTGAGTGTAGTCTCGTTGCCGGTCAGACGGTTGTTGAACGAGATGGAGGCGTTGGTGTCGGTGAGTTTCACAACCTGATTGAAAGTCGCCTGGAGAGCGGGATAGTTGTTGAAATCGACCGGCTCGTTATCACTTGTGGGCTGGAGATATTGGATTTCCAGAGGAATACGGTCAATTCCCTCCATATAGAGAGTGACAATGCCGTCGTCCATCGGGAAGTCATCTACGATATAGATGGAAGAGCCTTCAGTCACCTGAAGCTCGCGGACGTCAAGCGTTACATATTCAAAATCGTTGCGCTCTTCGGAATAACCGCTTGCGACACCGGGATTAGTGCACTTTTCGAAGAAATGCGCGCCTTTACAGCCGTCAACACGGAGTTTGCCGGTTGCGGGCACATTGAATTGCGCGTAGACCGCTTGGTATTGTTTGAAAGAGTAAGGAACTCCGGCGGTCAGGACCTGATTCACTTCAGTGATGGGAATCGGATCTTGGGCCTTGGCCATTACGACAGTGGCGAGGAGCATCGCCAGCGTCATGAGAGCCTTGGATACGGCTGAGCCGTAAGAAGAGATACTTTTTCTCATGGTTTGAAATTAGTTGGTTAAATTATTTAGAAAAGAATTATATTTAGGATATTTTAATTTCGTTTTCTTTAGATAGGATCCGGAAGACTGTCGAAAAGTGTTGGCTGACAGGGTTTGAACGACCGGCGGTGATAGGGGGTCAGTCCGAGTTTTGTGATTGCCTTCCGATGTTGGGCGGTCGGATAGCCCATGTTCTTTTCCCAGCCATAGCCGGGGTATTCTTCGGCCAGACGCCGCATCATGGCGTCGCGGTATGTCTTTGCGAGAATCGAGGCGGCGGCAATGGAGGCGAAAGTCGCATCGCCGTGGACCACAGTTGTATACGGAATCCCTTTATAGGGGGAGAACTTATTGCCGTCGACAAGGATATGTTCGGGAATTGCCGGCTCTCCGGCGGTGATTTCATGGAAATTATGGTATGGAGAGGGGAATATGCGGAGCCATTTGAGGCCGTCGAGTGCGCGTTTCATTCCGGTTATGGAGGCACGCAGGATGTTGAGGCGATCAATTTCATCGGCGTCCACCATGACGACGCTCCATGCGAGGGCTTCGTCTTCGATGATGGGTCGCAGAGTGTCGCGTTGTGTTTCCGATAATTGCTTTGAGTCGTTGAGCTCGGGACATTCGAAGTCCGGAGGGAGAATGACAGCCGCACAAGCGACGGGGCCGCAGAGGCATCCGCGTCCGGCTTCGTCACATCCGGCTTCGATGAGACCCTCTTTCATGAACGGCAAGAGACTCATTTTGAGCGTTCGATTATGAATTCAAAGAGATCGGAGAATTGTTGGCGCCATTCAGAATCGGGATAATTTTCAAGAAGTTTTTCGGCACGTTTCTGAAGGTCGCGCATGTATGAGTAGGCATATTCAATTCCGCGGTGGCGGTGAGCGAATTCCACGAGGGTTCCGATTTCGTCAGATGAAAGGTCGCCGCGTCTGAGCAAGAGTTTCATCGGCTCGGCTTCGTCGGCGGGAGCCGATTCGAGGGCGTGGAGCAACGGGAGTGTCACTTTCCCTTCCCGGAGATCATTGCCGGTCGGTTTGCCTATCCTTTCGTCTGAATAATAATCGAAGATGTCGTCGCGGATCTGGAAGGCGAGGCCGAGAAGATGAGCGAACTCAACGAGCGGAGCATATTCTTTTTCAGCGGCACCGGCCGTCTCGGCGCCCATCCGGACGCAGTTGAGGAACAATGAGGCCGTTTTCTTGCTTATCATCCCGATATAATGTTCTTCGTCGAGATGATGTTCGCGGACATTGCAGATCTGGTCGACTTCCCCCAAAGAGAGCTCTTTTCCGAGGGCAGACAGCGCCGAGATCACGGATATGTGTCCTGTCCTGATTCCGGCCGCGAGAGCATTGCTGACAAAGAAATCGCCCACGAGAACGGCCATGTGGTTTCCCCAGACGGAATTTATGGTCGGCAGACCGCGCCTGAGGGCTGTCTCATCGACCACATCGTCATGAATGAGCGAAGCGTTATGGAGCATTTCGAGCGCGGCGGCGGCGAAGAGGGTGTCGGGGGTGACTCCTCCGAATAATTTTGCAGCCAGCATCACGAGCAGGGGGCGAATCTGTTTCCCTTTCGACCGGAGATATTCGGTTACGACCCTGTTCATCAGCTCGTTGGGCGTGGCGAGGGTTTCGCGGATGATTTGGTTCATCTCCGCGAGTTCGGGTGCGAGGCGCGATTGTATTTCGTCAAACTGATGCATCAGAGTGCAAAAGTAACAATAAATCCCCAATCACGCAACAAAAAACGCGCGCGAACGGGGATTTATTTTTTGATTATTTCATCTTATATCCCAGTAATCGAATGGGAAAAATCGGAAATCCGGTCATAGAGCCCATTTCATCAAATTATTAGTTAAGGCCGTATGAAAGTGCCCCTTATTTGATGATGATTTTCTTGCCGTTGACGATATAAAGGCCGGCGGGAAGGGTTGAAAGAGCCTCGGCGGGAGCGGCTTCGAGCACTTTGAGACCGGTCAGGGAGTAAACATTGACAAGTCCGTTCTCGAGGATGCCGTCGACGCCGGAGTCAGTTTTGGTGTCGAAAACGATGTTGAGGGCGAATTTATCACCGGTGGCGTCAGTGAACACCACGTCGAGAGTGTTGATTTCCTGGGGGATATTCTCTCCGCAGTCATAATAATTCACGTCGGCCTCGAGAGTGATGGGACTTTTGGTGAGGGTTTCCTTACATCCAAAAGTGCCGTCGGCATTCTCATGCATATAGTAACAGCTTCCGCCCAACGTGCAGAACTGGATGTTTCCGTTTGAACAGTTGACTTCAAAGTCGGTTGGAGTGGTGCTGTTGACAGTGAAATGAACGGTGCCTTTCCATTGGTCGATGACGCCTTCAAAATAATAGTGAGTGAAATCGGAACGGTCAACTGTCAGTGTCTGGCCGTTTGAGACGGGAGTTCCGTCTTCGAGAGTCACTGTGATTGCGGCCTGAGATGAAGCTGCGCAAAAGAGGAGCGCGGCGAGAGATGCGTAGATTTTTTTCATTCGGATATTTTTTAATTGTTGTTTTTGATTGGTGTCCTAAAAAATCGTTTTTTTAGGTTATTTGCAAAATTAATGAAAAGTCCCGAACTGAAAGCAAAAAATCGAATTAAAATTTAAAAATCATAAGCAAAAATTTTATCTTGTCGGAAATTTTTTATAATTTTATCGTGTGAATTGCGACAAACCATAAAACCGGTTAATAAACAATCTGATACCAACTCCATATCCCCTTCCTGAACAAACTGAAAAACAGGAATTGGAATCAATTCAACACTTGAGGAAATTTTTACATAACATTATATCAATTCTGATGAAGACATCCAAGTTCTTTGCGGCGGCGCTCGTAGCGTCCGCTTCCGTTCTGAGCCTGACGGCCCAGAACATGACGCCTGAGATTGTCTTGCCGAGCCCCGGTGAAAAATTCATCGTCAACAAGATGTCCGACAACGGACTCTGGGGCATTTCGGAAAAAGCGAGCACCACAGACGGCGATCTGCGCCCGATGGGAGGCCGGCTTTTCAATCTCACGACTCTCGAGAAGACCGAGATAACCAGTCCGACGGGTTATTGCGGTGTCAATGACGTGACTGACGACGGCAAGATCGTAACGGGCCAATGCAATATGCAGCCGGCCTACTGGAATCTTGAGACCAAGACATGGACATTCATGCCGATGCCGGAAGGCTTCAACATGGGCTGTCTGAACGCCGTCACCCCCGACGGCCGATATGCGGCCGGCTATCTTTCCAGCACAGATGACGAATGGAAAGCCTATCCGGTTCTTTATGATCTGACAACAGGAACTCAGATCGAACTTTCCAATATTCCGGTCTTCGACATGCAGCACGAGGATCAGGACCAGAACGCTTTCTATGGCATATCGCCCGACGGACGTTTCCTCCTCGGATATATGTCGCAATCGTATGTGCTTCCTCCTCAGCTCTGCGTCTATGTATATGACCGCCAGGATGACACTTATGATTTCATCGGTTTCACGCCTGACGACATCAAGCCCTGGACGCCTGACGTGGAAGGAACGTTCTTCATCAGCGACCCCTCGATGAGCAACAACGGCCTTTGGGTTGCCGGCACCGCCTATATGGTGAAGCAAATCCCCGGTTCCGAATGGCCCGCCGAATCGCGCCATCCTTTCCGTTATGACGTCCTCAACAAAAAGATCGAAATCCTGACCCAGAACGAGGCTGCCGACGTGGCCGCTTTCTCAATCAGCAATGACGGCCAGCTTTATATGGCCACTCCCGCCGAGAATCCATATCCGAATGCCGTCTTCCAGCAGGGTGAGTTCCTCGTGACTCTCGAACAGGTTTACGAACAGGTATATGGTCTCAATTTCGAACAGGCTTCGTCCTTTGCGGTTTCCGGCCGTCCGATAGGTGTTTCAAACGACGGACTGACGATGCTCATGCTCCCGAACCTCGACGAGACCTATCTTCTGCGTCTGAAAGAGCCGATTTATGACGCCGTCGCAAGAGTTAAACTTCTCGCTGACTATTCGGTCAATCCGACCGCGGGCGCTCAGATGTCCAAACTCAGCACTATCACCCTCAACTTCGAACGCGAAGTCACTGTGAAGGGAAATTCTTCCAAGATTACGTTCAAATCCGAAGACGGCTCTTCGAGCTGGTCGCCCGTGACGAGCAACGGTTTCGTTGCCGACGGCAAGAAGGTGACACTCACATTCCGCAACCGCGACCTCGAGGCCGGCAAGAAATATACGCTCACCATTCCCGAGGGTATGATCGTCTTGAAGGCCGACAATTCAATCGTGGCCGACGAGATTACAGTTGATTATGTCGGCCGTGCCAACACTCCGGTCAAGATGCTCTCAGCCGTACCGGAGGACAATAGCGCCGTGCCCTATCTCGATCTCAACGCCAACCCGATCGTGCTCACTTTTGACGCCGACCTCAAGCTCGGTGAAAATCAGACCGGTTTCCTCTATGAGGACAACAATGAGATGCCGATCTCGACGATGAGCATCGCGTGTGGCGGCAAACAGGCAATCGTGTTCCCGCCCGCACGCCAGAACCTCTGGAAAGACAGCGAATACACGGTCGTTATCCCCGCCAATGCTTTCACCGACATCTCCGGCGGCGGCCCCAGCGAGGAGATCGTTCTTCACTATTCGGGCAATTATGTTCACGAAATCAGTGCGGACGACAAGTATATCTTCAACGAAGATTGCGGATCGACCGAGAATTTCATGTTCTATGAAGGTGACTTCAATGAACCGGACGCTGACCCGGCTTCATGGGGCTTCACTAAAGACACTCCGTGGTATTATACACGTGACGAGGATTCAGCCGACATGGCTTTAGCTTCCCACTCAATGTATAAGGGCGGCGGCAAGTCTGACGACTGGATGGTGACCGTTCAGCTTCACATCCCCGACGACAAGTGCTATCTTGAATTCGACGCCCAGAGCTATCTCTATTCCTCTAATGATTATCTCAAGGTATATGTCTTTGAGGCCAATGAGGTCTATCACAATCTCACAGCCCAGACAATCGAGAAAATCCGCAAGGAGGGCAAGGTCGTCTTCAACGAATTGCTTTCTCCGGGTTCTGACGAAAACGAGTTGGCCAACGACTGGACCCACTATGTGGTGGAACTTCCCGAATATGCCGGCAAGTTCATCTATATCGCGTTCGTAAACGAAATGGAGGATCAGAGTGCGATCTTCATCGACAACATCGCTGTCGTTCACGACATGGCGTTCCTCGCTTCTATTGATACTCCTGACCGCGTCGTTGATCAGGAAGAGGCTGTCATCAAAGGACGTGTGACCGTGGCATCAGATATCGCTTCATATAACGCGATCGAAATGACTCTCCTTGACGGCGAAGGCACGGAGGTTTCCAAGATCAGTGCCGACGGCCTCACGATCGATAAGTCGAATCCCTTCGTGTTCACTTTCCCACAGGCTCTTAAACTTCAGAAAGCGGCCGCCAATAAGTATACCGTGGAGATCACTCTAGGTGAGAATTCAATGAAAGTTGCCGGCGAGATCCGCAATCTCACCTTCGAACCCAAGCGCAAGATTGTCCTCGAGGAGATGACCGGAACGACATGCCCGAACTGCCCGCAAGGCATTCTGGCAATAGAAAACATCCAGAAACTCTATCCCGGTTCTCTGATTCCGATCGGAATCCACACATATACCGGCGACCCGCTCGGCACGGGTCTGGAAGGTTACACGACATTCCTCGGCCTTACCGGCGCTCCGACGGGCCGAATCAACCGTGGCGTGATTTCATTCCCGATGAAGGGTAATGAAGAAACGGGCACATTTACATTCTCAGGCTCTGCCGAGACGGGTGACCTCCTTTGGCTTGACCTCTTCCGCGAGCAATATGACACACCCACAGATCTGGAAATCGCTCTCAAGTCTCAGCTCGATGAAGCCAACAACACGATCAATGTCGAGGCTCTCGTGACAAGCGCGATCAATCTTGAACGCACATCCTATAACCTCTTTGCGGTTGTAGTTGAGAATGGAATTGTGACCGCTCAGCAGAACAATCTCTATTCAACGAAAGATCCTCTGCTCGGTGAATGGGGTGCCGGCGGCATATATGCTTCTCCGGTCGTGGTGCCTTACATAGCGAACGACGTTGTCCGCTCAACCTGGGGCACAACCCTGAACGGCACTGCCGGCCTTATCCCCTCAAATCTGACGGCCGGACGCATATACAGCGCGAATCTTCAGATGCCGATTCCCTCGAATGCATCTAAACTCGAAAATTGCGAAGTCATCGTGATGCTTATCGACGCCGGTTCAGAGCGCGTGGTCAACGCCAACATCTGTCCTCTCAACGGCGACAGCGGTCTTGACGCGGTGACGACTGTCAGCAACGGCGAGATCGGCATCGCAGTCATCGGCGACACGCTGATGGTTAATGGCGAGGATTATCGCGTCGAAGCTTACAGCCTTGCCGGGATGCCCGTAGTGAAGGCAGCGGCAACCGGATTGCACGCTTATTCACTCAGCGGCTATAAGGGCCTTCTCATCGTCAAGGTCACCGACGCCGCCGGCAACGCCAAGACTCAGAAGGTTCTCGTGAAATAATATTTTCGAGAAAAAATGAAATAACACCTCTTTAAATAAGGGAATCCTGACAGAACGGACCGGGCTTAGTCTCCCGGTCCGTTTTTTTTGGCGGCCGAAGGAGAGCAAAAGCGTTGCTTTTGAACGGAACAGCTTCGCGCCGACCGTGGTTGCACGGGCAAGCCCGGTATTTTGTTTTTTTGGGTGGGCAGTGTTATTGTTTTTTTGGCGGGCAGAGGGTTTGTATAAAAATTTTTTTCTAAATTTGTAGATTATGAAAAGATTATTCCTTCTCGATGCATACGCTCTTATCTTCAGGGCCTATTATGCGCTTATAAAAATGCCGCGGATCACACAGAGCGGCTTCAACACTTCGGCTATTTTCGGATTCGTCAATACGCTTGAGGAAGTGCTTCGCCGCGAGAATCCTTCACATATCGCGGTGTGCTTCGACCCACAGGGTCCGACATTCCGTTCGGAGGCGTTTGAAGAATATAAGGGTGAGCGCGACGCGACGCCTGAGGACATCAAACTGTCGATT
>CAYQQG010000001.1:0-51509 GCA_964419535.1 uncultured Sangeribacter sp. | reverse complement strand
CGCCTTTTGGAATCTTGGCTCCAAGTTCGGTATATTTCTGCGGATTCTTTAGGAATTCCACTATTTCTTCAATCTCAACCTTAGCTTCCGCCAATCCGGCAACATCCTTAAATGTGACGGCTTGGCCACCGGATTTGTCAAATACTTTGGCCTTAGATTTTCCGACGTTGAAGATTCCGCCGGGGCCGCCGCCTGTGTTGCTCAAACGGCGGGACATGAAGATCATGACAATCACAAAGAGAATGATCGGGCCGAAATACCAGAAAATTTTTGTGAGGTCGGAACCACGTTCATAGGTGACTGCGATTTCGGGCTTCCCCTGTTGAATCAAAACTTGATTCCAAGCTTCGATTTTGTCCGCGATCTTGTCGCTCGAGGGGATTGTGGTCTTAAGAACCACATCCGCATTTTCAATTCCGGTTTGTCTCTGGATTTTTTGTTTCTTAATGCCTTCCTCATTCAAATAACCTTCGGCTGTTCCGCTTTCTGAAAGAACCGTGATCTTGTTGAATTCTCCTTGAACGGCCGCATCCTCGAATTTTGTCCAGTTGACTTCGATCACCTGGGAATTATCCTGAAAATAGTAAAGTCCGAGAAGACAAAGAATTATAAGCGCATACATCCAATACATATTGAACATCGGACGTCTTTGCTGGTTTCTGTTGTTTTTATTTTTTGGGAAAATATTCATAATGCAGTTTGTGAAAAATTTTTACCTAAATGGCTTCAATGCTTTTTTATGGAACTTAACCCCTTTTTTGTGGAAGTCAACAATGAATTTATGGTAGTTAACTCTTGTATTATGGTTCTTAAATTCCGTTTTTTTATAGAAGATAACTCCGGGTTTAGATGAGATAACTCCGGGTTTATGAAAAGAGATTTCATTCAATATCCGGCAATTCGGTCATTTCGCCGTCGCTCCATAATTCTTCAAGCCGGTAAAACTCTCTGACTTCAGGTTGGAAAACATGAACCATGACAGAGCCGAAATCAAGAATTATCCATTGAGCATTGCGGAAACCGTCGGTGGCGTAGGGCTTGATTCTCAGTTTTTCAAGCACCTCATCCATTATGTTCTCGGCGATCGCACCGACCTGAGCCGAGGAACGTGCCTGACAGACGATCATAAAAGGCGCGGGCGACGATTCAATTTTCTCAAGGTCAATCAGTGTTATCTTCTGACCCTTCCTGTTATATATTGCCTCTACTATCGCAGATTGCAAATCGTTAAGATTGTGCATTATTAAAAATTGTTAATACTTGGAGCTCTTAATAATTCCGGACCGGATTTGTTAAGAGCATTTTAATAAGATATTAGTCATCAAACATGACATAGCGTGTTCATATTCACTCGATTGGCGATCTTAAGCGTAATAATCGGGTGTGAACGAACCTTTCCGTCATACAAAATTAACAAATCTCGGTCAATTTTTATCATAAAAAAATAAAAAAATGCCGTCGACTCAATCACGAGCCAACGGCATTCACGCAAAAATAAATATGATTCGCTATCTTTTATCGGTTTAAAATACCCAATGTTTCAGAATATAGCTTTAGTTGCTTTCCCGTTTCGGATAACTATATATATTTTGCCCTTTTCGGGAGAAGCTATTTTCATTCCCTGAAGATTGAAATATGTCTCTTCGGCGGAAGCTCCGATCTCGTTGATCGAATTTATGTCTGTTGTCGTGGTGTCGATCGAAAGACCGGTCCAGCCCTGAGCCGCGCCGGGATACTGAACAGTCACCAATTCGGCGCCGCTCTTGTCGATTGCGTATGCTTTCATCCAGATGTCTGTAATCTGGCGGTCGGGAAGGTTGGACAGCTCAACTTTGCCTGAAGTCGCGGTTGTTTCCAGATGTCCGATCTCGATGTCCACTCCATTTTCGGGACGAACGACATAGATCACAAATTTTTCTATCTGATCCAGCCCGTTGACAACCTCGATGTTATAATCCACTGTGCCCGTAGTGAAACCCGTAGCGACCGGATTGCTCGCTGTCAGGTTATAGACCGGAGTTTCCGCGGAACGTGTGTCGACCATGCACGAAGTCTGATAAACATCGCCGCGTCCGCCGAGTTTCCATACCGGCTGGACTTTGGGCCATATCTGTGTCTCCTGGTTGGCGGGGAGGACAGTGAGTGTGAGCACGCCTTGCAGATCCCACACATCAGTCACGTTCATATTTTCGTCACCAACACGTGATGCCCATACGATCCAGTGGTCAACAGTGTTCAGATCGCCATCGCATATGATTGTAAAGGGGAGTGTGCCCGAACTTTCGCCGGTGCGGGTGAATTCACCGACGGTAAGAGTATATGTCAAAGTCGAGGTGACCTCTTTTTTGAGAGTCATGGCCTTGTCCCAATCGTTGAGCTGATAGACCTTCCCGTCTTTCATCGTCACCTGAGCCTTGAACCATATTCCGAGATCATTGGCGTCAAAGTGAACAGGAATTGTGGCTTCGAGTGCAGTCGCATGATAAGTGGCATCTGTATTGAACGGTTCGCCGCCCTTGAGGAGTGCGACAAGAACACTTTCAACGTCGTCGGGGGAATTGGTTCCGAGATCAATCTTATAAGTGAAGTCAACACCTTCCGGCGTCGAGAGAATATCGTATGAGATTGTGGGAACCGAGGGATCAACCTCATGTGTCGGAATTGTGAATGATCCTTTGAAGGATTCCTTGATCGGATCTTTTTGAGTGTCGGTATAATTGAGAGTCACGTTGACCGTGATATCGTAAAGTCCCGGAGTTTCAATGACTCCCATGTGGCACCATGCGTGGCTCTCCGCGGTCGGGAATGGAGGAACTGTCGTCAGATTTTGTGAGAAAGTGTATCCGTCAGGACCTGAGATTGCCACTTCCAGCGTGCCGTTTTCAAACACTCTTTCGCCGTCAGCCGCCGCTTCAGGTTTAGTGGAGTTAAAGTCCGGATACAAGACCCAGAAGTTAGGGTAGGCGTTTCCATTATCCTGATATTCGACATAGGAGCGAAGTCCATATTCGTTCGAATTCTCATCAAATGTCACCGTGAGATTCTCTGCGG
This sequence comes from uncultured Sangeribacter sp., assembly GCA_964419535.1. Taxonomy (GTDB): domain Bacteria; phylum Bacteroidota; class Bacteroidia; order Bacteroidales; family Muribaculaceae; genus Lepagella. The sequence continues at coordinate 48,458 of CAYQQG010000001.1, read as the reverse complement.
ACGCCGTGAACGCACCTGTCAAAGCGGCTATCGCCAGAGCTGATTTAAGGAATTGTTTCATTTGGATTATATTACTGTTTGAAATAGTTTCTTGTAAATTAAATTACCGGATGACGATTTTCAGAGTCTTCCCTCCGACGGATTTTATAAAGATCCCCGGTTCTGAGGGTTTGGAAATGCGCAGACCGTCAATGGTGTAATATTCAGCATTGCCTTCTGATTCCGCACCGATCACTTCAACAGCCGAGTCAGTGGGATCGGAGAGTCTCAGAGTGGAAATCCTTATGCCGGAGGGTTGGAAAGTATACATATCTTTTATGCGGAGTGTCTGACGACCGGCCTCGAGGTGCATCGGAAATTCCACGACGGTATAAACCTCATCGGAATTGCTGAGCTCAAATTGCTTTTGGCCGGAAAGGAGCTTTCCCTGTTTGCCGTCTTCTTTAACGGCATAGACGGCAAGACATGGATTGAACCGGGTCGGTTCGCCGAATCCGCAGACGGTGAGAGAGAGTTTGTAATCACCCTCACGGGGAATATCAAATTGATAATCGGCAGTAGACCCGCTGTTGAATTTCGAAATTTCAATCGGACGCGGGCAAGCCGGATTATTACCCTTGGCGAGCGAGATAGCGGTCGCGTCAATATATTCCGAAGCCGCTATGTCAGTATTGACAGGATTGAAGACCTCGGGGTTGAAATCAGTCATATAGACATAGACATAACCCTGAGCTGAAAGTTCCCTGACGTCATCACCTTTTCCCGAGAGGATCAAGCCATAGTTGGGGCCGGTCGTGGAAGAGGATTGTCCGACGGCCTTGAACCATGCGTAACCCTTTATCCAATCGGTTTTTTCGAGCCATGTGACAGATTCGATCATTGATGCGATCTGAGAATCGGGATTGACATATCCGGTTTCTCCGGGCCAGAAGCAGAATTCTGTCACAAACACGTCTTTGCCATAACGGTCATGGAATTGAGCCGCAAGGTCTTTCATCACTCCGAAGCCGCCATAACTGTGAATGGCGAGATAATCGAAGGGCTCAGGATCGTCCAGAAGTCTGAGAAATTCATCCATCCACGCCACTGGTTGCCAGGTGTCGGGCGAGTAATTGAGTGCCGGGGCGACGAGTTCGAGATTGAGTTCTTTTGCGAGTGCTTTCACCTCGGGCCATTTCGCAGCCGCTTCGGCGGGTGTCATATTGGCCTGCTTTTTGAAATTAGGCTCATTGAAACCGAGAAGGTATCTGACACCGGGATGAGTCTTCACATATTCCCTGATCGCATCGGCATTATAAGCGGCGTTCCAGCACATCGGCGCGAATGTCATTTCGTCATAGTCCGCTGTCGATATATGAGGTGTGTTCCCCCAATTGTAATACCAGCTGACACCCGGAGCGAGCGCTTCAGCTTGTCGGACATAGCGGAATTCGTTTTCACTGACCCCTCTTTTCTCACTTCGTCCGAAAGCTGAAGTGACGAGTGAGAAAGAGATTGTTGAAATTGTCAGAAGTGTATATAAACGCTGTTTTGTCATGATCACTTGTTGGAAAGAAGGTTGGAGTTATTGACAATAGTGAAGTTCACAGGGTTGCCGGATTGAGAATCCGGAGCGATCCACAATTGGAATTCTCCGGGTTCGACAATAAATTTGCCCTCTTTGCCGAAGAATGCAAGTTCGGAAGCGGGAAGAGTAAATGTTATTGTCTTTGATTGACCGGGTTTGAGGGTGATTCTTTCGAATCCTTTAAGCTCGCGGACCGGACGGATGTATGAACCGACGAGGTCGCGGACATAGAGCTGCGCAACTTCCGTCGCCTCTCTGTTTCCGGTGTTCGTGATTGTACAGGAAGCTGTTAAGGTTCCGTCAGGCGCGATTTCCGTCATTGAAACTTCGGGGTCTGAATAAGAAAAAGTAGAATAAGTCAAGCCATATCCAAAAGGATATAACGGCCCGTCGCCGGCGTCGAGATAGAAACTTGTGCATCCGGTCGATGTCTGTCCGGCCTCGAGTTCAATATCGTCGATGAGAGTCATCCCTTCCGCGGGACGTCCGGTGTTCTTATGGTTATAATAAAGCGGAAGCTGACCGACCATATAGGGGAATGAGACAGGAAGTCGTCCGGAAGGACTCGCTTCTCCCGACAGGAGGGAGGCGATTGCGGGTCCTCCCATTGTTCCGGGGTGGAAATTGAACAGAATGGCGTCCGCGAGCTCCGACTCGACGGGGAGAGTCAAGGGGCGTCCGGCCATTACGATCATCACGACTGGTTTTCCCGTGGATTTGAGCTCTTTTAGAAGTTCAGTCTGTGCTCCAGGGAGGGAAATGTCGGCGCGACAATGCGCTTCGCCTGAAAGAACCGCCTCTTCACCACAGAAATAGAGAACAATGTCACTCTTTTTCGCTGCTTCGACCGCATCGGCAAACTTTTCGGTAGATTTTGAACGCGAATAGTCCAATCCGGGAGAGTAGATAACATTCTTTTTGCCATACATTTCGGTCAGTGAAGCCAATGGGGTGACGGTCCGTTCCTTCTCGAGATCGAAACACCATGTTCCGTTTTGGTCATGTTTGGCGTCAGCCATCGGTCCGACGACCGCAATCTTTTTCACCGTTTTTTTATCTATCGGAAGGATTCCGTCATTCTTAAGAAGCACAGCGGCCTCCTGAGCACATTTTTTTGCAGCCTCGAGAGATTCTGTCTCATAATATTTATTCATCGCCGCTTCGTCAATATATGGATTATCGAAAAGTCCGAGACGATATTTTGTCCGAAGGACATTAGCGACTAATGAATCCACGGTGGCAACGCTGACTTCGCCCTTTTCGACAAGGTCTTTGAGGTGGCGGGTATAGGCATATCCTTCCATGTCCATATCCACACCGGCGTTAGCAGCCTGAGAGGCAGCCTGACGGAGATCGGCGCTATATCCGTGAGGAATCATCTGTTGGATTGAGCCCCAGTCGCTGACCATGAGACCGTTGAATCCCCATTCGTCGCGAAGGATGTCTTTGAGCAGATAGCGGTTTCCGGATGAAGGAACGCCGTTAATGTCGTTGAACGAACACATGAAAGTCTCCGCGCCGGCATCGACCGCGCTTTTGAAAGGGGGGAGATAGACATCACGCAAAAGTTGTTCGGGAACCCATGTAGTGTTATAATCCTTGCCGGATTCCGCCGCGCCGTAGGCCGCAAAATGTTTTGCACAGGCGGCCATGGTTGTCGGATCTGAAAGATCATCGCCCTGATATCCCCGGATCATGGCGGCTCCGAGAGTTGAAGTCAGATAGGGGTCTTCCCCGAATCCTTCGGCTATGCGACCCCAGCGAGCATCTCGGGCAACGTCCAGCATCGGAGAGAAGGTCCAGCGGATTCCGGCCGAGGAAGCTTCTTTTGCCGATACTCTTGCGCCTTTTTGAACAATCTCAGGATCCCAAGTGGCGGCCTGACCGAGAGGAATAGGAAAAATTGTCTTATATCCGTGAATGACATCGCGTGCAAAAATCAGAGGGATATGGAGCCGGGTTGAGTCGACGGCAAGTTCCTGAAGGCGGTTTACTGTGACAGGATCGACCTCATTAAGAAGAGAACCGACCATTCCGTTGCGGATCTGAGAGGTCATTTCGGGCACATATCCATATCCGGAGAGTTGGTTAAGCTGTCCTATTTTTTCTTCGAGTGTCATCTGTGAAATCAATTCCCGGACATTCTTCTCTATTACGTCCTCGCGGGTGGGCTTATTGCTCGTGGCCGTCATTGTTGAAATTCCGGTCAGAGCGAGAGCCCCCATTAAGGTCAGTTTTATCTTTTTCATGTTATATATCGTGTTTAATTGTTTTCAATTTTGGGTGTTCAATCAGCTATCTACCCCTTTGAGTAGATTGCTAAATTGATGATCTATAATAGTATATGAGGAATGGCGAGGAGTGGAGGAAGTGGTTTTAAGAGAGAGGAGTGAGTCGTTAAAAATTAGTGGGAAGGGGGAGAAGTCAGGACACTACGAATTTCCTGACTTTCCCTGAAGATTTTTCAATATATATTCCTGCTTCCGTCGGACGTCCGGGCAGAAGGATACCGTTCAGTGTATAAAATTTAGCCTCTTCATTCTCATCTTCTGTGATGAAAGTGTTCTCAACGCCACTGAAATCATCTCCTTTGTCAAAGAAATCGGCATGCTCGGACGGAAGACCTTTCTGATAAATCTTGACATAATTTATCATCATTGATGCTTCTTGGCCGTTCTCGTCGTTGAGAGCCGTGATGTCGTTCGGTTGATGAATGCCCGGGAAGTTTCCACCGACGGCAAGATTAAACAGAATGAAGTTGTCTTTATGGAAATAATTGCCGGGGCTCCATTGGTTGTCAGGATCATCGGCAGGGATGTCCATTTCAAAATATGGGCGGTAGTTGGGATGTTTATCCATATCCAGATACATGGCCACGCGATTTTCATCCCATATGCATGTCAGCAGATGATATTCACCGTCCTGAATCGAATAAGACCATGCCTGAGCTTTTGCGTATGAGGCGTTCGGCCATGCCTGTCCCCAATGCATCGCACCGTTGAAATATCGGTCCTGAACCCCGCGGAAACCGTCTGAATGACCCATTTCTATGATGTCGGTTTCACCACATTTGGGCCAGCCGACCTGATCATAGTCATTGCCCATCATCCAGAAAGCGGGCCATAGTCCGTTTGCCGTTGAAGGGAATTTGATCGAGGCTTCGATCTTTCCGTGAGTGAATGCAATTCTGTTCTTTGAATTGACACGTCCGGATGTGAACGATTTGCCGAGATAGTTTTCACGCCGGGCCGTGAGTATAAGACAATGATTCCCTTCACCGTCATCGCCAAGACGCACGTTGACGTCACGGTCGGTATAGTATTGGAGTTCGGCATTGCCCCCCCCGGCGCCGTTGACTTCGATGTCCCAACGTTCCGGATTGAGGGTCTCGGCGTCAAACAGATCTTGCCAGACGAGTCTGTATCCGTCCGTCTCGCCCGATCCGTTCTGCGGGAGTGCCGCGAAAACATTCGCGGCAGCTCCGGCAAAAAGGATGGCCAAAGCGTATTTAGTGCTATGGTTCATTTAAAAGTGAGTGTTAAAAATTCTCTGTGACTGAGAAATAGCTATATAAAGAGATGTTTGCTTATTTCACGACAAACTTCTTGACGGTGTTGGCGGTTTTGGCTACATAAACACCGCTTGTGAGGTTGTTGAGGCCAAGAACTGTGCCTTCTGTTGCTGCCACCTTGCGGCCGGCAAGATCATAAACTTCGATGCCGTTTGCGCCGAGAGCATTGATAGTGTTGTCAGTGATTACGATCGTTGCGTCTTCCGCTACGCCCTCAACGCCTGAATTGGTTGAGTTGTAGAGGTAGATCGCGTCCATGCAGAAGTTGCTCTGTGCGATATTGCCAGAAAGCATTGAGAGAATGTTGCCGCCCCATGCGTTGAGGTTAGCGGGAGCGAATGAGGGCCAAAGTTTCTTAATGTCGGAGAAAGAGATGTCCACACCCTGCCATTCGTCGGTGATTGTGTCTGCGATTCTCGGATAGATGACGCCATTGACATCAAATGCGATTGAGCCGAATGAGAACTTCGCGGGAATTGAACCGTTGGCTGAGTCATCGAGAAGGATCAGACCTACAGAAGCGGGAGCAGTTCCGTTTGTGCAATATGCGAAGTGGAAGCGAGTGTCATCATTCAAGCCTTCGAGATTGACCCCGGGACCTTTTGCATCAGTTGAAAGCGGGCCATTGATAGCGACACCACCGCCGCTCCAGCCTGCATCACCTGTAACTGTGAGAGACATGTAACCGCCGTCTTCCATGCCGACACGGGGATTGTTTTCGGGACCGGCGATCCATCCGGCCCAATACCAGAAGTTGCGTCCTTCTTCGGGGCTCGGTCCGACATAGATCATATCGGTGCCCTTCTTTGTAAGCTCATCGACTGATGTATCGGAAAGCGTGATATACCACATCTTCGAGGGTGTGCCTTGCTCGAGAAGAGCTTCAGTTGTCGGGTCACAAGTGTACTGTGCAGATGCGCCTGCGGCAACGAGTGCCATAGCAGAGAGAAGGATCATTTTTTTCATAATAAATGATTTTAAAGTTAAAATTATGGGTTATTTATATTAAGGGTTATCTGTAATTAATATTATGGTTCTCTGTTATTAATATGGATTCTCTATAATTGAACAATGAGATTGGCTCTCAGAGAACCCGGCTTAATAGCCGGGATTCTGAGGCATCTGATTGAGTTGGATTTCTTCAGAGGGTATCGGGAAAAGTTCATGTTTGCCCTTAATGAATGTTGCCATTTCCTTTCTGATGGGCTCGGCTTCTTTAGAACCGTATGAGCCTGTCGATGGATCCATGACCTCAGCGGCAATTCCCCAGCGGACAAGGTCGAACCAACGGTGACCCTCCATTGCGAGCTCAACGCGGCGTTCGTGGCGGATTGCATCCCTGAGAGATTCGAGGTTGTCTGAATATCCTCTGTAGTTCGGGAACTGTGGAAGTGTGTTCTCACCGTTTGAATCAAGCCGGGCGCGTTTTCTAACCTCTTCCAGAGCCCATTTTGCTTCAGATATGTTTTTGCCACTTTCAAGAGCCGCCTCAGCAAAAAGAAGAAGAGCGTCAGAGGTGCGGATAAGCGGGAGATTCAACGGCCCGCGGGAATGGTGGGCGAGAGGTTGGAAAGTGCCGTCTTCGTCCTGCCAACAGATCTTGCGGTTGTAGTAATAGTTGCATCCGAGATAATTGACTTCGGCCTCGTCACGTTCGTTTTCAGCCGGGACACCGATTGCGACTTCGCGGCGGACGTCACCGTTTTCGAACTCGTCATAAAGGTTCTGGGTCGGGTGGTCAAAACCCCATCCGGAGTTGGAACCGAGTGAAGAAAGACGCGGGCGTGTGAGAATCTGGTTGAATGTGCCGCGTGTGAAACCGAAACCGCCGTAATCGCTCATCGGGTCTTCAACATATTGAATTTCAAATACGCTTTCAGGTCCATTTTCGCCCGCAATGGTGAAATTGTCATAGAAGTGAGGGACGAGACTGTAGACTCCGCTCTTATACTGAGTGTCAACAAATTTCTTGCCCCATTCGTAGGCAGAGTCATATTCGTGCTGATAGAGATAGACCTTGCAAAGGAGTGCCTGAGCGGCGCCGCGGGTTGCGCGCCCGAGATCTTCTAAAGTATAGACATTTGAGTTCTTATCAGGAAGAAGTTGCTCAGCCTCTGTGAGATCATCGATTATAAGATCGTAAATTTCTTCGGCTGTGGCGCGGGTCTGGGCCCATTTGTCGGCTGAATCGACGACAAAGTCAATTTTCGGTACGCCACCGAACACCCTGACAAGCTGGAAATAATAGAGACCGCGGAGAAAATGAGCTTCTCCCATGAGTGCGTTGTGACGGTCAACACTTAGGGTTTCGTCCGGTTTGTAGGCACCGACCTGTTCGAGAGCGAGGTTACAGCGGGCAATGCCGTCGAATTTCGCGCGATAGTAATCAAGGAGATACTCGTTGTTGGCATTCGTCTTGAAGTTCTCGAGATCATAGAGCTGAGAACCGTCAGCGAGGTTCTGGCCACCCTTGACGGCGTCGTCAGACACGATATCGCCAAGATAGTATTCCGGGAAATATGTGTTGCCGTAATCCCAAGCGAGCGGAGTGTAGCAGCCATTTATTGTCTGGATGCAGGCCTCTCCGGAGGTGAAGAAGTCACCGAGTTGGGTTGAGCCGGGCGATTCCTCACCGAGCCAGTCGTTACAGGAAGTGAGAGAAGCGGAAACCGCCATGATCGAAAGGTAGAGAAATATATTGCGTTTCATTTCTTATTCTATCGTTATGCTTTAAATTAAATTGATCGGTCTATGTATTTGATCTTTCAATTTTGGATTGATCTTTCAATTTGAGTTTAAAGCTAAATTAATAAGTTAGGTTGACACCGAAAATGAATGAGCGAGCCTGGGGGTAGTTGCCATAGTCAACGCCACCGTTGACTTCCGGGTCATAGCCCTTGTATTTGGTGATTGTGAACAGGTTTGCGCATTGAGCATAGAATCTAACCTGGCTGAATACCTTTCCGACGAGTTTTTGTGGGAGGGTATATCCTAACTGAAGATTCTTGAGGCGGAAATAAGCACCGGATTCGAGGAATCTGTCGCTGACATAATAGTTGATCGAGTTTTTCGGGTTGGGAATAGTGCCGTCGGTGTTATCGACTGTCCATGCATCGGCCATAATGGGGGAGAGAACACTCGTGGTTCCATTCCCTTCCAAAGCGTGGCGTTTCTGGTTGTAAATCTTGTTACCACCTTGACCCTGGAAGAAGATCTGGAGGTCGAACCCGCGCCAGAATCCCTGAAGGTTAATGCCGTATGAATATTTGGGAATCGAGCTGCCGATCATGACGCGGTCTTTGTCGTCAATGACTCCGTCGCCGTTGTTGTCGCGATATTTGGCGTCTCCGGCATGGAAGGGACTTGTGGACGCGGTATATCCGTCATAAGTTTCAAGGACCTCTTCATCCGTACGGAAGATTCCGTCATAGTTATATCCCCAGAAGTAATAGAGCGGGAAGCCTTGATTGACAACCTGAACCTGACCATAATTCGTATAGATCGGCGAGCCGCCGTTGAGGTCAGTCAATTTGTTGTGAATGAAAGAGATGTTGCCGCCTACAGAATATGAAAATTCTCCGAGGGTGTTTCGATGTTCAAGAGAAATCTCTATGCCGGAGTTCTTCACGCGGCCGACATTAGCCATGCCGTCATAAAGATTGCCGACGTGAGCCGGAGCCTTGACATACATGAGCATGTCGTTCGTGTTTCGGATGAATCCGTCGATCGAGCCTGTCAGTCTTCCGTGGAAGAAAGAACCGTCGATTCCGACACTCCATTGTTCGGTGTTCTCCCAGTGGCCTCCGCGGTTAATCCAGGTCAGAACGGCCGCTCCGTGATTGAGCATTCCGTCCGGTCCGAAAGGATAGTCGACAAATGTCGGGCCGGCATAGAACATGTTCTGGACAAAAGCGTCGTTGCCGATCTTGTCGTTTCCGACCTTGCCCCAGCCGAAGCGGATCTTCAGGTCGTCAAGATTAGTGAAGTCGCGCATCCAGTTCTCTTGTCCGAGACGCCAAGCGACGGCGAAAGAGGGGAAATAGCCCCAATGCTTCTCATCAAATTTTGACGATCCGTCGGCGCGGAAGTTGAATGTCAGAAGGTATTTTCCGGCATATCCGTATTGAAGACGTCCGAGCCAGGAGACACGTCGGTTGCGCGAAACTCCGTCAGAAGGCTTTGAATAATCGTCAGTCACCTGTGAAAGATACCAGTTTCGGTCTTCCGGATTGATAATTGAAGAACCGCTGCCGCCGATCGAATAATAATCATATTGTTCGACACTGTTGCCTGCCATTATGGAGAAGTTGTGATTGCCGATCTCACGGGCGTATGTGAGAATGTTATCGACATCCCAATAGAAACTGCGTGACATTGAGCGGGAAAGGAAGTTCTTATCGCGCTTGTCGTAGGCCGAAACCGTATATGCGTCCGCAAAACTTCTGTCCTGGGAAATCACGTAGTCAAAGTTGTAGGCCGTGTGGAGTGTAAGATATTTGATCGGGGTCAGATCCATGAACACGTTTCCGAACCACCTTTCGTTCCTTCTCTTCGGATGATTATATTCGATCATGGAAAGGGGATTGGTCACGTTCTTGAAATTAGAACCGGCCGAGATGAGTCCGCCCATATCCTGACCGTCACGGTTCGTGTATCCGGCCGGATAGCGTGTCGGATCCCACGGAGCCATAGCGAAAGCAGCCGAAATGATGTTCGCGCCGGCGCTCTCAGAGTTATCCCCGCTTTCGTATGTGTTCTTGAGTATTGAAGAGGTGAAAGAGATGTTCTCACCAATCTTAAGCCAAGGGGTTGCCTGATATGATGTATTCAGACGTCCTGTGAAACGGCTGTAGTCAGAGCCGATGACAATACCTTCTTGTCCGAACCAACCTCCGGACATTGAATATGTGAAATTCTCACCGCCGCCGTCAATGTTCAGATAATAATTCTGAATAGCACCTTTGCGGAAAATCTCATCTTGCCAATCGGTGTTGACCTGAGAATAGTCGAAGCCGGTCGGGTTACTTTCAGCATCATATACTGTGGGATAGAATGATGATGAGCGCAGACCCTGATACATATTGAGCCATGCGTTGAAGCCTTTTTCGGCGTAATATTTTTTCTGTGAGGCGTTTCCGTTGATTGCCACGAGAGCGTCGGCAAATTCCTGAGCGTCCATTACGTCCAGTTTTTTCCAGCGTTCCTGCCAACCGGCGTATGCGTCAAAGGTTATTCTTGCTTTCTGATTCTTCTTGCCCCCCTTCGTGGTGACAATAATGACGCCATTGGCGCCGCGAGAGCCGTAGATTGCTGCCGCGGAAGCATCCTTTAGCACTTCGATCTGATCGATGTCATTCGGAGGAAGGAAAGAGATGTCTTCAGTGATGACGCCGTCAACTACATATATAGGAGCCGCGCCATTGACTGTGCCGACGCCGCGGATTCTGACTTCAGCAGCCGCTCCGGGACGTCCTGAAAGAGAATTGACTGTCACGCCGGCGGCCTGTCCCTGAAGTGCGTTTGCAAGCGAAGAAGTGGGAATTTTTTTCAGCTTGTCACCTTCAACCGATGCCACAGCGCCGGTTATATCGCTTTTCTTCGCTGTGCCATAACCGATGACAACAAGATCATCAAGGGTCTGATTGTCGGATTCAAGAGCGATGTTTATTGTTGACGAGGAGGTGACTTTCCGTTCGGCCTTATTGTATCCGACATATGAATAAATAAGAGTCGATCCGCCCGGCACATTAATTGTGTAATTGCCGTCAACATCGGTTGCCGTTCCGATCGTAGGATGACCCTTGACCGAAATAGTCACTCCAATTAGTGGATCGCCAAACTCTGCATCTGTTACAGTGCCCCGGATTGATATTGATTGCGCGAAAGTCTCAAACGACGCGATCAATGCCAGCAGCACTAAAATTGTCAGTTGATGAAAGGAGTATTTCATGTATAAAGTTAATTTGATTTTCCTTAATAATTAAGAGTCATACCCGAATTGTGTCTCCAAGAAGACCTCGGATCCCGCCGCGATATTCTTTCGGATTTCGCTGTGATATGCGTCTGAAAGCATTGCGCGGCAAAATGATGTCGCAAAATTATAGACATTTATACATTGTTGCAACATTTTTAACTATAAAAAAACTCTACATTTACATTTTTTTACCTCTACACTACTTCTATAAAGATTTTTAACATATTGAAACACAAAATTATACAAATATTCATGTTATATAACATATTTTTAGATATTACTCTTTGTTATTTTTTGACTAATTTCACTTGCAAATTTAAAATATTCTTGTGGATCGTATTTGAGGGTTCAAATAATGGTTATATGAAAAGGAATTTTTCAACAATTGAAATAGGATTTCATTCCAAATATTTTTCACGAATTTTCCTTCCGGCGGTTATGCTATTGGTTATCGGATTCTCACTTCGTGGAGGCTATCCGATGGTCAGGAATTATTCAAAGCAGAAATATAACGCGGACACCCAGAACTGGGACATTGCCCAATATATAGACGGGCGTATGGCATTCGCTAATAAAAGAGGTTTATTGCTCTATGACGGATCAAGGTGGTCTCTATATCCCCTTGAAAATTTTGGAGCGGCAAGAAGTGTCCTGATTGACTCTGTTGCTCACAGAACTTATGTCGGAGGTTCATGGACTTTCGGATATTTCGAGCCGTCTGATTCCACAGGTGATTATCATTATCATTCACTCATTCCTAAATTACCCGCACGTCATGCTCATATAGGTGATGTATGGAATATTTTCAAAATCAACAATGATGTATATTTTCAGGGTGATTATGATATTTATAAATATGACGGAAGAACGGTCTTGCCGATTTATTTAGGAGATAAAATCTTGGCCTCGCACGTGATTGACGGAAGAATATATGTGGCTCTTAAAAATGGAAGAATTTGCAGATATGACACGGGGAAATTGACTGATCTTTCTTTTCCGCACGATTTCAGCGGACACACCGTGGCCGCAATGACAGATCATCCTCTTCATCCGGGTAAAGGATTAATTGTCACGTCTTTCGACGGTTGTTTCAGTTTCGATCCGACCTCGGTAGAAAGATTCCCGACCGACATTGACAGCTTCCTCAAAGAGTCTCAAGTCTTTTGTGCCGATACAAAAGACAGTGAAGTCGCTTTCGGAACTGTGAATAACGGGCTGGTCATTAAGAACTTCAAGACCGGATCAAGTTCATATGTCAACAAGGGCTCCGGAATGCAGAACAACACCGTGCTTTCAGTTTTCTTTGACAGCAATAGCAATGTGTGGCTCGGACTCGACAACGGTATCGATTTTATAGGACATAATTCACCAATTAAGTTATTATTGCCCGAAGATGAATCTTTCGGTGCCGGATATGCCTCATTATTGTATGGAAAAACACTTTATTACGGGACTAACCAAGGACTGTATTCTATCTCATACCCTGTACGGTCGGGAGTCGTTCCACCAGTCCCTAATCGTGAGCTTCCCGGCCAAGTCTGGGGAATTGACAGCATTGGGAATGAATTGATTATAAGCAGTGATCTGGGTCTCTTCATCGGGAAGCCGGGAAGTTTGAAAGAGATTGGAAGAATGGGCGGCGTTTGGAATGTTGGGAAATTGGCTGACGGAAAACTGTTGGTCGCCACTTATGATGATTATCATCTCGTCAGCAAGAAATCATCAGGTTGGTCCGATGAAGGGAGAATAACAGGCTTTTCTGAGACCAATGCCAAGGTTAGTCTTGATGACGCCGGAAGGATCTGGATTGCGGACTGGCAGAAAGGATTGTATTCCATGAATTTGGATCAGACCAAAATGAGATTTGTCAATGTCAGGCATTATTCAACATCCGACGGACTTCCGGTCAATGATAATATAGGACTCAAAATATTGGACGGAACGGCAATCATTTCGACACCGGCCGGGTTCTATCGTCCCAATCCCAAGACCGGCAAGCTGCAATATGACAGCGAACTTAATGAAAGATTGCCGTTCCATGCAAGCGCACATATTTATAAGAATTCCGACGGCTCGCTTTGGGGCGTAAATGGAAAAAAGATAATAGTACATTCCTTTTCACCTTCCGGATTAGCGTCTTCGGTGGATTCAACGACATTCAGCATTGCTGCTCCGAGAATGGTTCCGGGATTTGATAATTTCAATTTTATTGATGATAAAATTATAGCGGGGTTCGAGGATGGATTTTACGAATTCAATCCCGGTTACAATACCACTTCTGAAAATTCACCGGGTGTCGGACTGGCGAGAATTATTCTTAATAACGACTCTGTTATCTCAGGCGATGTCCTTTCCGTCAGGGCCGGAAAGCTTGAGTTGCCGCATAATCTCTCTTCGGTGAGGTTCGAGGCGTTTCTGCCGGAATACAGAAATGAAGGCTCCGTCAGATATAGTTTCTTCCTCGAAGGATATGATAAAGAATGGAGTTCATATTCCGAAGCGGATTCAAAGGAATATACCAGACTCGGGAATGGGGATTATGTGCTTCATATCCGTGCCCACAACGATATTACGGGTAAACAGAGCGAGAAAATGATTAATTTCTCGGTTGCTACACCGTGGTATTGGTCGATTTGGGCTAAGATTATCTATCTGATGGCCTTTGCTGTGATAGTTCTTCTCGTTGTCCGCTTGGTTTTGAGATATTCACAAGAGAAGGCCAAGAAAGTAGAGGCCACGAAGGAGAAAGAGATTATTCTTTTGCGCCAAGCCGCGGACGAGTCAGAGCGCGAGAGCAGAAGCCGTATAGAAACATTGCAGAAACAGAAAAAAGAGGATGAAATTTCGCATCTTAGCGAATCGCTCGCAAATGTCACACGCAACACAATGCATCGCAATGAGATACTTCTCCGGATCCACGGGAGACTCGATGAAATAAAGAACTCTATACGGCCGGAGAATCAGAAAGGTGTGGTGCTGAACCGAAAAGTCGGGGAGGTTCAACAATTGATAGACGACACGTTGAAGCGTGACGACACGTTGACTCAGGTGGATAGGAATTTCGAAGGACTGTATGGTGATTATGTCGAACGGTTAAAGAGAGCATATCCGGATCTGACAAAAATGGAATTCAGGCTGTGTTGCTTCATAAAAATGGGACTATCTACAAAAGAGATAGCCCCATTGATGAACGTTGCGCCGAAATCTGTCGAGATGTCACGCTATCGTTTGAGAAAAAAGCTTCAGCTTGAGCGTGAAACCAATCTCTCTCGTTTCCTTCAGGAATTTTAGCCAACTTTTATTGATAGCGGGATTCGATGACGCTCCAATCAAGAATATCCCATAGGCGGTGGAGGTAATCGGCCCGTCGATTCTGATAATCCAGATAGTAGGCATGTTCCCAGACATCGAATGTCAGGATTGGGTTAAGGTTACGAGTAAGAGGATTTTCCGCGTTCGAACCTTTGATGATTTCAAGGTGACCGTCTTTATCATTTGCAAGCCATACCCATCCGCTTCCGAAAAGCGAGGCACCGGCCTCTTCAAATTCTTTCTGAAAGTTTTCAAGTGAGCCGAATTGTTTCTCTATCTGCTCACCAAGACGGCCTCCGGGTGCTTTCAACCCCGCGGGATTGAACTGGAAAAAATAGAAGATATGATTCCAAGCCTGAGAAGCATTGTTGAAGAGCGGACCTTCGCTTTCCACAATAATTCTTTCAAGGGGCATATCCTCATAAGGTGTGTCCTTAATTAGACGATTGAGATTATCTATATATGCTTTTTCATGCTTGCCATAATGGAAATCCAAAGTTACGGCAGAGATAACCGGCTCTAAAGCGTCCGGTGCATAGGGGAGACGTGGCTGTTGGAATTTCATAGTCATTTAATTTAAAGATTAATATTTTTTTGAGCTAAGATTCTATTAATGAATAAGGCACCAAGAATCAAAAACCTTGATAAGAATTTTGTGAAAACGAGGTTTTAGTCGCCAGTTGGCAAAAGGTCACAGTACTTTCGAGTCGCTTCCGCCATATTGTCTGCAAACGCGATTGCATCGCTCACGGCTATTCCGTCAACACCGGCTTCAAGGAGGGGTTTAACATCATCAAGAGTTACACCACCGCTTGCGACGTGGGCTATATTGATGTCAGCCTCTTTCATTCTGGTACAAAGGCTGGCAATTCCTTCCAATCCGATTGCATCTCCATTGTCACTCTTCAGAGGACCGATAGATATATAATCAATGTCCAAGGCGCGGACAGCGTTGATTTCGTCAAAAGTGTCCGCTTCAATTCCAATAACGGCAAGGGGGCCTAAATCGACGCGAGCTTTTGACGGCTTAACGTCTGTTTGAGAAAGATTTACGCCCGTAGCATTCGCATCACGACAGACATCTATCGAATGGTTAATCACCAGGAAAGCCTCCTTGGCATCGGTCAATTCCTTCACTTTCTTGGCCATATCGAGAAGTTCATCATTTGAGGCGTCACCCATATCGAGCTGAATCCAACGGCAACCACCTTCCAGAACAGCCTTCACCTGTTCCGGAATCGACTTCCCGCACTTAGTATTTGTAATATATTGCAGCATTTCTATATTTGATTTAAATTTTAAATACCTATTATATTGTATTATTCTCTTTAAAATGTATTATTCTCTACATTTTATACTCTACACTTATAACACATAACCCTTCTTTAAAGATTAGACCCGATTCCAAAATTCATGGATCGGGTCTAATCTTTATAGTGGTAGAATAATATAGTTATCTCAAAATAAAACAGATATCTTAAAAGAAGATAGATATCTTAAAATGTATATGTTTTTTATTGTAAACAATCAGGCGGTTGGATTGTCGCGATGTTCTGGTGGGAGTGACTGTTGGATTGCATCGCGGCATTCGGCCATGAGTTTTTTGGTGTTGAAGCCTTTCTCGCCGGGATAGATCGGCTTGTGTATGGTGAGTGTAATGGTGCCGGGGGTAACATTGTAGGTGGTTCGTGGCATAGCGTTGAAGGCCCCGTCAATCGTGATCGGCACGACGGGCAACTTATATTCGGCTGCCAGCATGAAGGCTCCGCGTTTGAACGGGATCATCTTTCCGTCAAAGGTGCGGCTCCCTTCGGGGAAGATCACAAGTGACATGCCCCCTTGCAATGTCTTTTCGGATTCCTGAATTGTTGTGCGTATTCCGGTGATTGAGGAATCGTCGACCATAATGTGGCCGGCTTTCTTGCATGCGAATCCGACAAGAAAGATTTTTTCAAGTTCTTTCTTCATCAACCATTTGAAGTCATGGTTGAGATAGCCGTATATTGCCCATATGTCGAAGGCGCCCTGATGATTTGCCACGAAAACATAACTCGTCTTGGGATCGATGTTTTCACGGCCTTTGACAACGACCCTCTGTCCCCAAAGGAAACAGACACATCGGCTCCATAAATGGGCCGGATAATAACCCCAGAAGTGGCTCCCGAAGATTGAGGCCATGATGATAGTCACTAAGGCAGTAATAATAGTAAGCACCAGAAGAATCGGCGCGGCTATGACCCATTGATAAATGCGGAATAGAATCTTCATGTCAGTCAGTTATTTTGCATGTGGACGTCAAGTTGAGGATAGGGGAACGAGAATCCGGCTTTGGGCAGACGGGTGAAAAAGACCTCGTTCATATCAAAATATAGAGGCCAATAATTGCTGCTGTGGGTCCAGGCCCTGACCGTCAGATTGATGCTGCTGTCGGCCATTTCGCTTAGGCCAACGAACGGCGAACGGTCAATTTTCTCAGCGACCAAAGCTGACAGCCCCGTTTTCTCCTGAATTTTTTGCTGAAGACGGCGCGCTTTTTTATGACGCGATTCGAAAAGACGAGCGAAGAAATTTTTCGGCTCTTCCGGAATGCCTTCTTCGCGATTCTCTTTGTCTAAGGCGTTTTCCTCATCGGTTTTGGAATCATCCGGCATTCCGGCCATTTTACGTTTCTCCATATCGTCCTCGATATATTTTGTGACCACCCGGTCATCTTCGAGAAGAAGCTGTTTGATCGCCTCGGAAGCGGAAGCATAGTCCGTGTCATATGACAATGATATTGTCCAGTCAACACGGCGGTAGTTCTCGGACGAATAATTATTGATTGAGCCAGTGGACAGTCCGCCGTTGGGAATGATGATTGTTTTATTGTCAGGAGTGTTGATGACTGTATTGAAAATCTGGATTGCCTTCACCGTGCCTGAAAATCCGGACGCTTCGATATAATCTCCGACCTTGTATGGTTTCAGGAGCAGAATCAGAACGCCGCCGGCAAAGTTTTGCAATGTTCCGCTCAGAGCCATGCCGATTGCGACACCTGCGGATGCGAAAATGGCAAGGAAGGAACTCGTTTCGAGACCGAGAATGCCGATAATGGTCACTATCAATATGAAATAAAGAACCATATTGACAAGCGAAAGGACGAAAGTCGTCAGAGACGGATCCATCCTTCGACTGATCATAATCCTGTTAATGACTTTATAGATCTTCTTTATCAGGAATTTTCCGACATAAAAGACGAGGATCGCAATGAGCAGTTTGAACGAGAAATGTACAAGACTGTTGGCGATTTGTGATATGGCGTCATCAAAAGAGAGGCCTTTCAGAGCCTCGATGGCTTCCTTGCCGGATTCTATCTTATCGGGAAGGTCTTCTACTGTCAGATTATCGGTCTGCAACATTCAATTTTAGAAATATGAAGTTATAAGTGATAGTGAATAGGGGATAGTGAATAAGGATTTGTGGGAGGAGGGAGGAATTTATTGAAACATGGCCGGCCAGAAGGGTTTATACACTCTGTCGAACCAATCGAGGCGGGTATAATAGACTTGATCGGCATAATCCGAAGCATCAGCCGCAGTCGGTGAGTCAGGATTATAGTCGAAATAACCGCACGAGATTCCGGAATATTGCTCGGTGTCTATGCTTCCGGTGAAAATTTTATTGCTGCAGTTCTTATAAATGACAAAATCATTCATTAGACGGTTGAATTCATCTGTGTCCCACGCCACAGCCCCGGATTCATTATTGTTCAGTGAATCACCCCATTTTCGGGTATATTGGCCGAAATCATAAAAACCGTATCCTCCTCGGGAATATTTAATCAATTTGTATTTCGGTGCTCTTGTCCCCGGAATTGCCGATTGAGCCATTTCAGCGATAGCCTCAATTGGAGCCGGGTCAATGACCGCAACGGTAAACATCTTATTTCCGGAGAGGTAATAATCCGACATGGCATCAGCTGCAGCCACAAGATCAGGATTTATCTTAGCAATTAGAGGGAGGACAAGATCATAGGGGGCGCCTTCAGCAAGAACTTCGGTCGGATAGGCCACAAACAGATTGGCTTTGTTCCGAAGCTGATAGATGACCTCGATGCTTGACATATAGCAACAGTCAAACCAAATAAAGTCAAAGTGTTTGTCGGGAATGGCATTCGCCAGATCGGGGAGTTCGCAATAATGTGCGACACCGGTTTCTATATCCTGTCCCCACCATTTTATAATGTCCTGGGGCATCATCTCCAGATTGTATTCTTGCTCCGCATCATTCTTAGATCCGTCCCCTACTCCGCCGTTGTTTCCGTCAAAGGCCGGAATTTCAGACAGATCCGGATTAAAAGAGGGAGAAGGCGCCCAAGCGGTCGAATGGCTCCATAGAATCAATCCTTTAGTGTCTCCCGATGTCATTGTGGAGAACTCATTGATTATTTGAGAAATTCTTTTCGGATCGGTCGACGGTGTTTCGCGATCGTAGGCTTTTATCTCTTGGAAATCCACCTCACCCTCGTGATTCTTCACCGCTTTAACAAGCACCGGCCCGGGATTGAGTCCGTTGCGGACATAATATATGTAATAATCAATCCTATCTAAGTCAACTTCTTTGAGTCCGAGTTTCATCTCCTTCAAATCCTCGTTAAAACTTATTGAAAGATTATTCGAGGCGACTGCATATAGGAGAATCGAAGTGTCGGTATGTTTCTGTTCCGGTGACGGCTCATCCTTATGACAGGATTGGAAAAGAAATCCCGTGCATAAGAGTGCGAAAATATATGTGAGGAAATATTTAGAGGAAAAAATCTTATTCATAAGCATAAGTCCGTTATTCATCATTAACTTAACGAATGTCAAGTATAATTATTATATATCGCGTTAGTGCCAATTTCATAAAACGTTAGAGATAACATATAAATAAGTCGTCAGAGTCAAAGCATAAAAAAGGGAACGGACTCTCCAAGGTCCGTTCCCTTTTTTCATTTCTTATAATTAAAATTTTTTAATCTAATTCATCAACCCTATTTTAGCAAAAGATTTTGTGAAAAGGTTTTTATGTTTATTCTTCTGCACTTGTAGGAGCGACAAGTTTATAACCTTTGCCGTGAATATTGATGATTTCAATGTCCGGATCATCTTTAAGCAGTTTGCGCAGCTTGGTGATATAAACGTCCATGCTTCTGGCATTGAAATAGTTATCATCAACCCAAATGGTTTTCAGAGCATAGTTGCGTTCCAACACATCATTCAGGTGTTCACAAAGAAGAGACAGGAGTTCAGATTCCTTTGTGGTGAGTTTAGTTGTTTTTTCACCCTCCACAAGAACTTGTTTCTGAGTGTCGAAAATATATTTACCTAACTTATATTGAGTGACCTCTTTGTCTTTCTTTCCCTGAACACGTCTGAGCACCGCATTTATGCGCATGACGAGCTCTTCCATTGAGAAAGGCTTGGTGATATAATCGTCGGCGCCGATCTTGAATCCCTGAAGAACGTCCTCCTTAATGCTCTTGGCGGTCAGGAACATGATGGGCACCTCGGAATTTACGTTTCTTATTTCCTGAGCGAGAGTGAAACCATCCTTTTTGGGCATCATCACGTCCAAAACGCACAGGTCATAACTATTTTGAAGGAAAGTCTTATATCCTATTTCGCCGTCTTTGCAAAGGTCGGCATTGAATCCTTTTGCCTGCAAAAATTCTTTCAGCAGCATTCCGAGATTCTCATCGTCCTCGCACAGCAGAATTTTCAAATTATTATCCATGGCTTTCTATAGTATTTATTAAGTTCAATCTTTTATTATTTAAACACATGAAAGTGCTTAAAGTTTTAACTAACGTTAAAATATTTGATCAATTCAACTTTTTCGCATCAATTCAAGTCGGTCTTAATCGTCAGTTTTAAGTTCTGACACTTCGGCAAGTGGAAGCGTAATGATAAATTCACTCCATTTCCCATATTCGCTCTCGGCTCTAATTGTCCCTTTGAAAATTGTAACCATTTTTTTGACGTATGCCAAACCGAGACCGAATCCTTTCACGTCGTGACGATTGCCGGTCGAAACTCTGTAGAATTTATCGAATATCCGTTTGAGATCGTCTTTTTTGATGCCGATTCCGTTGTCACGGATTCTGATCTCAAGCCGGTCGTCGCCGACATCTCTGGTGGAGACGGTCAGATGCGGAGGCGTATCCTCCTTCATATATTTAATTGCATTATCAAGAAGATTGAAGATGACATTGGTGAAATGCATTTCGTCGAGAATCACATCCGAGTTGTCAGCATCAAGGTGAAGCTCAATCTTTCCGCCGTCTTTTTCGGCCTTAATCTTATGCGTGTTGACAATGTTATATATGATATTGTTGACGTTGACTTCCGTAAACTTAAGGGCCGATCCTCCGGCATCGTCATACATCGACATCTGGAGCACTTTTTCCACCTGAAACCGAAGACGCTTTGATTCGTCTCCAATTACGGTCGCAAGGTGTTTTAGCATTGCCGGAGACTTTCTTACAGACTCGTCATCAAGCATCTGGGCCGCCAGCGAGATCGTTGATATCGGTGTCTTGAATTCGTGGGTCATATTGTTGATGAAATCAGTCTTCATCTCTGTCAGCTTCTTTTGTCGGAAGATAAGTATGACAGTATACAGGAATATCACGAGTAAAATGACAGTGAACGCAAGCATCGGGATAATGAACCTGACGGATGAGAAAATATAGGAATCCCGTGTGGGAAACTCAACATACAATCTTGACTCTTTGGCGCCGGTGTTTGGAAAAAGCTCGACTGAATAGACGGGAACCCTTTCGACGTTCGGGTCTATAAATTCAGGCGTCATATAATTATAAGAGTCTTTGGAATCGGAAATCGCGAAAGAGAAAGGGAGATAGACACCGTTAGCTTCGAGTTCGTTCTTCAGAAACTCTCTCACAACGGTGGAATCGGCGCGCTCTGTCAATGAGCGCAGTGGAGCCTCATGAAGAATTGTCAGAATGACTTCATTAAGGAGACCCTGTTGATATTGATATTGATTTTTGAGGGATTCACGCAGTTTCTTGTAGTGGTCGACTGCTCCGGGAGCTATTCCCGGATATGAAAGTCTTTGAGCCGATTCTTTTGGAGTCATTACAAAAGCTGAGGGATCGGCCATTGTATAAAAATTGGGATCGTCGGACATGTCATCCGCCGAACCGAGTATGGCGACGTCCTCTTCAAGATAATGAAGAGTCTCGTAGCGTTCAAGCAACCCGACAGTTGAATGAAGAGATCGCATGACGTTTTCTGAAAATTGCCCCTCGCGCATCTTCACCATATTTTCAAAATACATAATCTGAAAATACAGCAGAGAGCCGAACGTAAGTGCCATAATGGCAGTCAGGAGCCATATAAGGGATTTTTTCATTTTTGATCATTCTTTACTTAATTTAACATTCGAGGCCCGATAATGTTTAATATTAGGACATTTCCTGTCAATAATAGAATATGCAAATTCATAATGGGAATTGTAATGAAATAAGCATTGATAATAATATCAGTAAATATAAAACGCGGTCATATTTCATTGAAAAACTTGTGTTATAAAACATATAAGCGATTTGAGGTCATGATTTCTTGAATAAAAGTTTCGTAATTGAAAAAATTTGTCCTAACTTTGTCTGACCTTATCTAATATGCATGACTTGATGTTCGAAAATGAGACTGAAGTCAGAGATTCGACACCAAGAAAAAAGTAAAAACTTAAATCTAAAAATACACCATGAATCAAAACATCAAGCTTTGTCCTAACAAAGTTGTGCAGTTTCTTCAGAAGGATCCTGCTCAATTCCGTAAGGAAGACATCATTCGCTTCATCGAAGAGAATGACATCCGAATGGTCAACTTTATGTATCCCGCGGATGACAATCGTCTGAAAACTCTCAATTTCGTAATCAATAATGCCGAATATCTGGATTCTATCCTTACATTCGGCGAACGTGTTGACGGAAGTTCACTTTTCCCCTTTATTGAAGCCGGAAACAGTGACTTGTATGTCATCCCGCGTTATGCGACCGCGTTTGTGGATCCGTTTGCTGAGATCCCGACATTGACTATGCTCGCTTCTTTCTTCGACAAAGAGGGCAGACCTTTGCATTCTTCACCGGAATATACATTGCGCAAGGCCGTCGAAAGTTTCCGTTCTTCAACCGGTCTCGATTTTTATGCAATGGGCGAGCTCGAGTATTATGTCATCTCGGACGATCCCGGACTGTTCGCCGCTTCGGACCAGAAAGGATATCACGAATCGGCTCCATATTCAAAATTCAGCGATTTCCGTGTCGAGTGCATGGCTATGATAGCTCAAGCGGGCGGTCAGATCAAATATGGTCATAACGAAGTCGGCAACTTCACTCTGGGCGACAAGATCTATGAGCAGAATGAAATTGAATTCCTTCCCGTTCCGGCAATTCAGGCCGCTGACAACCTGATGATTGCGAAGTGGATAATCCGTGGCCTCGCGGCCAAACGCGGATATGACGTGACATTCGCTCCGAAGATCACAGCCGGAAAAGCCGGCTCAGGCCTGCATATCCATTTCAAGATTATGGACGGCGATCAGAATGTCATGACAGACGCCGATGGCCGTCTGAGTGACGTTGCACGCAAAGCGATTGCCGGAATTCTTGATCATTCAGCAGCAATCACAGCATTCGGCAACAAGGTTCCCACAAGCTATTTCCGTCTTGTTCCTCATCAGGAGGCTCCGACATCAATCTGTTGGGGAGACCGCAACCGTTCGGTTCTTGTTCGCGTTCCGCTCGGTTGGACCGGCGAACTGGATATGTGCTCACACGCCAATCCTCTCGAAGAAGACGCGAGAAGCGCCGCGCCCCAGAAACAGACTGCCGAACTTCGTTCAGCGGACTGCTCGGCCGACGTCTATCAGCTTATCGCCGGAATGGTTGTAGCCGCGCGTGAGGGAATTCTTTCCGAAAAAGCACTTGAAAGAGCCGAGGACATGTATGTGAGCGTGAATATCCATAATGACGAGAACAAAGAGAAACTCGCATCTCTCGAATCTCTCCCGGATTCATGTGTCGCTTCGGCCGACGCTCTTGAGGCAAATCGGGCTGACTTCGAGAAATATGATGTGTTCTCGCCGGCACTCATTGACGGAATCATCAGCAAGCTCAGAAAACATAACGACAACAATCTCAGAAAGAAACTGCAGGACAATCCGAAAGAGATGCTTGAAGTTGTCAGAAAATTCTGGCACTGCGGATGATCCAGTCCTGAAAAGGGGAAGATTGTTCTCCAAAAGACTTTAATAGATAATATCTCTTAAAAGGGATATATCTCAAAAGTATATATAACCTTTTTAGGTTTTCAAATGTTATTATATCAGGTGGCAATAATTATTGTCACCTGATACTCATATAAGCGAAATTAACATAATTATTAAAAAGAAATATCATGCCCAACAAGAGAGAATTTAAAAAATATGCCGATGCACTTGGCGCGTCGGTGGTCGAAGAGATGATGATCTCATACTATAACGTTGAAGGTGCGGACAAGAAGGCAATTGCCGACGCTGTCGGCAAAGTTCTCGGCGCAATCGAAGAGGCCAAGAACAATGCCAACTTATATTTCGACCGTGGACCCAAGGCTTTTGCCGACCATAAGGAATATGCAGCTGAGAAGAGAAAATTCTTCCGCTCACTTTTCAATAAGATAGAAACAGAATTCGGTGAGAAGATCAACGGTGCTGTCAAAGAATTCAATACAGCCCTTCCCGAAGGTTATAAAGCGGCTCAGAAAGAAGTCGCTAATGCGTGATTTGATCTGACCGAAACAATATAAGTTGGATTTTTCGGAATTTGAATTTATGTCCGAATTGATCCGGCCAAAACAATCGAAGTGGGTTGCATCGGATTTAGAATTTGGTGCAACCCATTAAATTTTAGAGTTATGAATGTCTGGGGATTAATGTTAAAATGGTTCGGCTGGAAGGTTAAGATTACGGCTACGCGACGCGACAAATGTGTGATATGCGTGGCGCCGCACACTACAAACTGGGACTTTATAGTCGGACTGGCGGCCTATAAGTCGCTTGGAAGAAAGGCAAATTTCCTGATGAAAAAATTCTGGTTTTTCTTTCCTTTGAAATATCTTTTGAGATTTCTCGGCGGCATTCCGGTCGAGTCTTCAAAAAAGACGGGCCGGTCGCTTGTGGCTCAGATAATAGAGGATTTCAAGAACAGAGAGTATATGAATCTCGCTGTGACTCCGGAGGGGACCCGAAGCAGAGTTGAAAAGTGGCACACAGGATTCCTTCAGATCGCTTTGGGAGCAGAAGTGCCGGTTCAATTGGGAATTATTGACTTTTCAAAAAAGGAAGTAATCATTGAAAAAGAGTTCCGGCCGTCCGGTGACATTGAAGCGGATATGGCATTTGTGAAATCCTTCTATTCCAATTATGCCGGCGCGGCTAAGTATCCCGAGAAATTCACGGTATGACTTTTTATAACTTTTAATGAAACGAGGTCTGATAGACCAATTCGCTTATGACAAAGAATCTTAACGTCTGTCTTTACCCAATGGAAATCGCGTGGGGAGACAAATTGGCTAATTTGAAAAAATTAGAATCCGCGCTTGAAGACATTCACCATGAGACGGAGTTGCTGGTGCTTCCGGAAACTTTTTCCACCGGGTTCCCGTCCGGAAAAAATAAGGAAGAAATTCGTCCCTTAGCGGAGAAAAACACAGAAGACACAATTGATTTCATAAAATATCTTGCCCATAAATATAATACTGCAATTGCCGGAAGTTTCATTGCCAATTCCGGCGGGAGTCTTTATAACAGGGCCTTTTTTATTGAACCATCGGGAGAAGAAACATTTGCCGACAAACGCCACCTTTTCACAATGGCGGGAGAGGACAAGAATTTCTCAGCCGGAAATTCGCGTCTGAAGATACGCTATCGCGGTTGGAACATATCTATGATTGTATGCTATGACATCCGATTCCCAGTCTGGATAAGAAATGTTGACAACGAATATGATCTGTTGATCGCAGTGGCGAATTGGCCTAAGGTGAGGGTGGACGCATGGAACAAACTCCTCTTTGCGAGAGCCATTGAGAATGAATCATACGTTTTGGGTGTCAATTGCTCCGGAACGGATGATGCCGGATTTGAATATGACGGCAGTTCAATGGCAATAGACTTCAAAGGGAAAGAGATCTCGACGCGGACATCAGCCGAGTCACCATATCTTTATGCCACACTGTCCATGGAAAAACTTGAACGGTTCCGTGAGAAATTTCCTGCTTTTAAAGATTCTGACACCTTCAAAATCTTATAATAGAGAACCGTGGGCCAATGGCAAACAATTAGCTCATCCGCAGCGTTATATTAATGAATCCAATAGGACTTTAAAGAATTCTAAATCTTGATTTAAGGAGAAATACTATGAACAAATTTGAAGAAATTGTAAATGCGGATGTCCCCGTTTTGGTCGACTTTTTCGCTACTTGGTGCGGTCCGTGCCAGATGATGCACCCCATTCTTGAAGAACTGCATGAAAAGGTTGGGGATAAGGCAAAGATCATTAAGATCGACATTGACAAAAATGAAGCGTTGGCACAATCATTAAAGGTTATGAGCGTTCCGACTTTGATGCTCTTCAAGGGCGGCGAATTGAAATGGCGTGCTTCGGGTGTTCATTCTGTTCGTGATTTGGAAGCGAAAATCAATGAATTCAATTGATTATGAAATAGATTCTTAGTGGAATCTTTCATACTTGAATTGAATTTGAGAAATCTATAATCGGACTTTGGTTTCAATTTTTGGAATCAAAGTCCGCTTTTTTAATAAAAAATTGTTAATTTTGCCGGGTAAAATCAGGACGATCAAAACAGGTCAGACAAATTTTGATCGGACAAATTCACATCAGATATAATTTGATCAGTCAAAATTAGCTCTGACACATTTTGACAAGATCAGAAAAGTTATATAACAGTCTATGAAATTTACCCGCCTAATTGCAATTATTGCACTGGCCATAATCACCTTGCCGTCTATCGCAAAAAGTGAAAGCGACTCCATAGGGTTACGGCTGAAATATCCCGAACAGATTCAACGTCAGAAGTTGTTGGAGCGTCAGAAAGTGTTTACGCTGGGAACTCCGGATACCTCAGTGACCTCGCCTGACTCCGTGAGGGCGCTGATGAATATTTTCTACACCGATCAATTTCGGACTTTCAGCGATCCTCAGGCTCCATATTTCATGATGATGACCAAAGACGCTCATCTCGCAATGGGGGTCGGAGGATTGCTGACCATAAGAGGCTGGGAGGATTGGAACGGCATTGTCGAGCCATACGTCTTTTCCCCTTATAACATACCGATTCCGAAGAACCCCGCGCGAGAGAAGCGACTTTATGCGACTCCTGCAAATTCTGGCTTTTTCTTCACACTCCTGGGACGCAACACGGCGGTCGGAGATTTCTTTGCCTATCTTGAAGGAGGGTTCAGAGGTTATCAAAGAATGGATTTCAAACTCAGGCGAGCGTATATCATAGTGAAAGGTTTCACGGCCGGATATGCTCTTTCGACATTTCTCGACGCCGGAGCCGGACCGCGGGTTTGTGACGGAGGTATAACAAATGGCGCAGTTGACCGCGCGAACATACTTGTCCGGTATCAACATGACTTCAAATCGGGGTGGAGCGTAGCCGGGGGTCTGGAGTTCCCGGACACATATATCGCCGATCAGACGGGAACGACCGAGGCATGTGCGCCATATTTGCCTGACGTAGCCGCTTTCGGTCAATATCATTGGAATGAAGGATTCAGCCACATCCGTCTCTCGGGATTACTGCGCACGCTTACATACAGAGACTTGCTCGAGGGAAGAAATCACAATAAAGTCGGGTGGGGACTGGCTCTGTCTTCCGCTGTCAAAGTTCTTCCGGAGCTGACCATGTATGGAATTGCAGTTTATGGAGCCGGACACGCAAGCTATATGAGCGACCTTAGCAATGGGGCGCATGATTTGGTCGGCATTGCCGGAAAACCCGGCGTGCTCGAGCTGCCGAAAGCGTTCTCATATTTCGTCGGATGCAAATATAACTTCCGTCCGGATCTCTACTCCTCAGTCACATTCTCCCAATTGAGAAATTATGAATCAAGGCCTATCGATGCGGACGGATATAAATATGGACTTTGCGGAGCGGCCAATCTTTTCTGGGAAATCACCCCTCGATTGAGTGTCGGAGCGGAATATATGATCGGAGAGCGAAAGAACTTCGACGGAAGCCACGGAAGTTCAAACCGCATGGAAGCTATGCTTCAGTTAAGTTTCTGATTCTTTGCCATAGGATCAGAAATAGACGATTTCGCGACGGATGCTGACGTCATTACCTCCAGCATTTTTCCATGATTTCTTGCTCCAGTTCCCTTTCGCGTCATATTCGATGACGGCATTTGCAGGAATATTGTTCTCGACTTCCATGTCAATCATTTCACGGGTCTGATTTTCGTTCAATTCCAGCAGATACCATTTTTCGGGCACCTTCATATCTTCGAAACCGTAGATATAAATTTTGCAGTCCTTTAAGTTCCGGTCCGGAGAGAAGTTGAGGAACAGACTTTGATCTTCGAGACACACGACCATTGCCGGAGCACCGGTCGGTCCGGGTTGGACATAATATTTATTGATCTGGTTCGCCTTCTTGCCACCGACCTTCATTGTCTCTTCGCGGATGAGATTGATTCTTCCGGCACGGTCATAGAACGGTATATAGTCGGTCTCAACCGTTATATCGGTATTTTCACAATCAAGACATATGTCTTTTGAAACCCAGTGAATCTTCGCGGGACGGCCATATTCATTAAGTTCGATTTTGTATTCATAGCTGTCGCCCCAAATTCCTTTGTAACTGCCACTGGTCTGAAGACCATTCTTGTTGAAATTGTAGGTGTAAACGTCTACTGCGTCAGATTCAAACTCGTCATCTCCATTGTTGATGATGACAGTGTATGTCTTCACTTTCCCCTTGTTTATGTCAGGCAGACTGTCAGTGTGAAGATATTTCCAGAATTCCTTATTGCGGATTTCATAGTGTGGCTTTACAGAGGAAGCCTCATTGTCCTTAGCATGCAATGTGAACAGCGATCCTAAAGACAAAACCGCAGCGATCGCAAAAATGCAGAGTTTTTTCATATGCTTTAATTATTATTTCGGTTCTTTCGAGACGCGGTCTCAAATCGTTATCGTGCAAAATTAGTAATTTTTGTGAAATTTTTGTAAATTTGCACTATATTTTTTGAGTAAGCGATTTTTTATCTATTCACATAGCCGTAACTCTTGAAAAATATTTACAGATTTATCTATGAGTTAAGGATAAAATTAAAAAATTTTTTATGAATATCAGAATAACATTTTTATCTGTTCTCTTAATGCTCCTTCTCGTCGGATGCGGCAAGGTGAAAGAGAAGGATCTGGTCGGAGCTTGGGAAAGCGAGCAAAAAATAGATGGTGTGAAGGGGATGATGCAATTGATATTCGATGAAGACGGATCATTCGTGCAGGCCTGTATTCCCCTTGAAAACAACAGCTGTGGTTTCTCAGTTGAAGGGGATTGGAAAATTGATGCGTTCGGAAGTTTGAAATTAAATTACGACATGAGTTCTCTCGATATAATAAAAACTCCGGATTTCATAGATCCTTATGGCAACGTGGAAGAAAAGTTGTTCAGAAAGCTAAAACGTCAGATAAGGGAATTTAATCAGTCGGGGGATGTTTATAAGATCGAACTCTCAAAAAACGGAAAGAAACTCTTTTTGACAACTAAAGATGGAAAAGATACATATAAATATGTTGAGGAAGAGGACTTGACAACACTGAACACCAAGAACGGCAAGCAATCATCGCGTGATTATGTTTTCGGCGGCAGCATTCCGACTTCAGGAAACATCAATGTCTTCAGTGCCTTGTCTGACAATTATCTGTCAGCTTCCGATCTCAGAAATTATTCATCGTCAGAACTGAGAATTCTCAGGAATGCGATCTATGCCATGCATGATTATGATTTCGACAGTCCGGACCTCAGAGACTTTTTCGGCAATTTCTCCGGTTACGCACCCTTGACGAAAAATCCGCATCTGAGCAAGATTGAGAATGCAAATGTGAATCTGATCAAAAGTTATGAATAAAAATATATTGCTGAAGGTCACCGCGCTCGTGTGCGCGGTGACTTTTTTATTCTGTTCGTGTGACAGATCAAAAGGACGCGGTCTTTTGGGAATGGATAAAGAAGACAGTATTCAAACTGAAGCTGTAGCGGAGTCTGAAGAAAAAGATTCCGAGACCGTTCAAGACCCTAAAATAAGAGCGTTAATTGAATCCTATCCCGATATGATCGAAGAGATAAAAGACAACAAAGTCATCTTCAGGGATGGCACCTCAATCGAATATGATGATCAGCGGGAAAAGGATTTCAAGACCATGCTTGATGATTCTGATGTCGAGGATATGTTCTACGTTCCTTACCGTCTTCCCGAGGGGGAACCCGAATATCTCGAAGACGCAGGCCGGTCACGTTCGGAAGCATTATATAAGAAAATGTATGGCGGATCGGAGTCAGAAGTAAGAAAGAATCTCACAAATGTTGAATGGTTCGGCCAAAATGTGTCGTTTACAAGAATAAACGGAGCTGCGGATTCACTCAAGGCAGTGGCAAAAGAACTTTCGGGACACCCCGAATTGAAGCCATATCTGAAAAGTTCCGGAACGTTCTATTGGCGTCCGGTCAGAGGCGCCAAGCGTCTGAGCGCGCATTCCTATGGAATTGCATTCGATATTGCCGTTGATAAATCCGATTATTGGCAATGGAAAGCGGGCACGAACGATGAAATGAGAAAAATCGAGTATGCCAACCGCATCCCCCGTGAGCTTGTTGAGATTTTCCAGCGGCACGGTTTTATATGGGGAGGTGCATGGTATCATTATGACACCATGCACTTTGAGTTCCGTCCGGAGATCTTACATTATGCCCGAACGCGTTGAACTCTTTGTTTTTTATGTCCGCGTCTATTAAGCTCAGCGTTGTCACATTACGCCTGCGCCCACAGAACTTTTCGATGTTGAATAATCATCGTTGATGATTGATGAATTCACACTCTTGACGTCAGCTGAATTTTTGCCGAATGACCATGAGAGAGATACTCCTACTGTCCATGCCGGGTTGTAATAATTATTGGTTGTCCGGAAGCCGTTTCCGTTGACAATGTTTTTGTAGAGAGTATACTTCTCAAAGCAGTTATTGGCATTAAGTGTCAGTTTCAGAGAATCATCCTTCAGGAAAGTCCTCGAGAGTGAGAGGCCGTAGTAATGATATTGTCCTCCTTTTCCCATAAGGTTGACAGAGCCTGAGTTCCATCCTCCGTATGCGGCCAGACAGAATTTTTGAGGAAGATCCCAGTTGCCGTTCAGATAGATATTGGTCGAGAATCCATGGTTGGCGAGTCTCATTCCGTCAATGTCCTTATTAGCTTTCATGTCTGCATATGTTTCGGATGCATTCAGAGTGAAGCGAAGTGAATTAAGGGGCGACCACATCAGGAACAAATTCAGCGCCGCCGTTCTGTTATGTCCGATGTTGGCGTAGGTGGTGACCATGCGATATCCGTCTATATAGCTGAAATTGGTTATTGCATTGTCCGAATCGGTATAGTCAGCTGAGACTGAGCCTCCCAATTTACGTCCGAAATTGGTGTATGTGATATTCACCTTATTCACGCGCTCGGATGTGAGGTTGGGGTTGCCCTGTACGATTCTTGTGTCCTGAAGCAGCATCTGATATGGATTCAGTTGCTCTATCGAAGGTCTCGATATACGCATCGAATAATTAGCGCTCAGCGAGTGGGCTGGTGAAAAGGAATATGATATTGAAGCATTCGGAACGACATCATTCAGCCGGGTCGTGAAGTCTTTTTCGCTTTCATGGGAGTATCTGATTCCCATTCGGGTATGTTCATAACGGACACCCGCCTGAGCCGTAAGGTTGCCGTATGTGGCTGTGTAAAGACCATAGACGGCATATATGTCTTGAGGTTGGCGAAGATCAACCTTCGAATCCTCTATAGGCACATACTCTGTCATGTCATTTCTTCCGTCGTTTTGGCCGAAAGCGGAATTGCGTCGGAAAATCCCTTTAGTTCCGAATTCGAGCTTTGCGTGAGAGTTCAGAGCGTCCGACCAATCGATCTGGAAGGTATGTTCTCTCGACAACCGGCTGTTATAAGTTTGCTCATAGATATAATCGGGCGTGAAATTATAAGCATCTGTATAAGTATACTTTCCCGGGAGACCCGCATTCGTGAAACTGAACATGTATGAAACTCCCAGATAATTGTCCTTGCGCCCAAACTCATGCTGATAGGCCGCCTGTGCCGTTAAACCTTTATAACGGAGTTTGAGATGTGAATCCCGGGCATAGCTCCATTGAAGAATGTCATCCGCCGAAAACATTTCGGTCTTTTGGTCTGTCAGATCTACATGTCCGTTAAGGTCATAGTAGTTTGCAGAGAACGTCAGCAGATCGTTGGGGGAGAGGTCGTATGAGCCTCCGAGGTCGATACCGACGAAGTTCATATCCTGGCTATTAGTGCCGCCGGCTCTCAGGGAGTGGTTTGTCGGGTCGGAATAATAGATTGTTTCATCTTGTACTTTGGCCTTCCGTTGCCCCGGATAGGTGTATGCGTAATTCACGCCCGCGTTCAGAGTCAGTTTGTTGAATTTCGCGGCGCCGTTCACCCCGGCCTGAAGCTGTCTGTTGTCTACCGAAAGATTTGCCGAGCCGTTATATCCGTTTTCTGATTGTTTCCTTTCGGTTATGAGATTTATGATCGCGCCTGAACCTTCGGCATCATATTTTGCTCCGGGATCTGTTATCAGTTCTACGGAAGATACTGCCTCTGCCGGCATGGCCTTAAGAACTACCGAAGCATTCTGCGAAAGCATCGGGTCCGGACGACCATTAACATAAATCTTGAAGTCACCGTTTCCCTTCACGCTTATATTGTCCTGACCGTCGACGCTGACGAGAGGAACCTTACGAAGAAGGTCCAGAACTGTTGATCCTGAGGCTGACGGATCCTCCTCAACGTTATAAGTAATGTTTGTGCCGGACACTTTTATCATCGGGGCGTCAGCCGAGATCACTATTTCCTGAAGGTCACGCACATTCCCGAACGCAACCCGTTCAAGAGAATCTATCTGAGCTTCCGAAAGATCGCTTTCCCCGGATGAGGCCTCGCGCATGCCGGATGCAATTGAATGTTGTCCCTTGTCAGGTTCACTGAGTTGCGCTGAATCTTGTTTTACGCCATAAGCGGACATTGAAATTCCGGCGGCTGTGAGCGTTAAAAAAGCGAAACCGTATTTATTAAAATGAATCATATTTTGATAGTTTATTAGTGTATTACTTTAATAAGACACTGCAAAATTAGAAAAAGTTCTCATCACTACCAAATTTTTTTCAGATTTTTTTCAAAAAATTTTTGGAAAAATTTTAGAATGTCATAGATTACACAATCTAAACGACAGAATAGCAATAGGATAAATGCAATATAAAAAATTAAAATATTTAGCAAGTATGTTTGGATATTTTCCTCACCTCATAAATTTTATAGTTTTATTATCCTCTGGTTGGATGACCCTCGGAATTTCAGATCCGGATCGCGCAATGCTTCCACATAGGGTCCTTCAACGATAGTGTCTATGTCTTTGACTGCATTTCTCAGAACTTCAGAAGCTAATATTTCCTCTATTGTGAATCCGGTATATAGCCAAATTCCATAACCTTTAGATTTAATCGCTTTTGCTAACGCTGCAATTGCCTCTGGACGAAAAAGAGGGTCTCCACCGGTCAATGTGACGTCGAAATCCTCCTCTTCTATCACGGCTAAAAGTTCCTCAAGCGTCATCGTGACGCCGGCATTTTCATCCCAAGATTCCGGATTGTGACATCCCGGGCAGAAATGCCGACACCCGGCGAGGTAGATTGAGGTCCGGAGTCCCGGACCGTCAACGCTTGTACCACGCCGGATGTCAAGAACATTATAGGTGTATGTTTCCTCTTTCATCAATATGAGCTAAGTCCCTTTTTCCAAAAAATATTTGAACCGGGGTCTTAAACATTGTCACAAGAAACAATCGCGTCCAGGGCTGCAATGGTAGCGATGTCTACGATCTCATCTTCAGATGAATTGACGGACGCAATGTATATCGGTTTTTTCAAACCTATCTGTATAGGACCGATAACCTTGCCAACACCCATTCCGAGCAGCAGCTTATAGGTGATGTTAGCAGCCGAGAGGGTCGGGAAGATAAGTGTGTTGACGTCCTGACCTTTTATGGTATTGAAGGGATAAGTGCGGTCTCTGAGTGCTGTATCAAGAGCAAAATTTGCCTGCATTTCGCCGTCAACGTTAATCTCCGGATATTTTTCATGGAGAATTTTCACTGCGTCGGCAACTCTTGAAGGTTCCTCGGCGTCTCTATTCGATCCGAAATTGCTATAGGACAACATGGCCATGACGGGCGTCCGGTTGAAATGACGGACGGCTGAATCTGAAAGACGCGCAATGTCGATCAGAGCTTCCTTGTCAGAGATCGGATTGATCGCCGTGTCAGCAAGGAAGTATGTTCCGCCACGGGTGTTCATTATGTGCATGGTCGCGAAATGGTTATAGCCATCTTTGATACCGACAATCGAGACAGCCCTCTGTGCCATTTTTCTTGCTGTCGAGTAACAGCCGGCAATAAAGGCGTCGGCATCACACATCTCGACCATCATCATTCCGAAATATGAACGGTCATACATCTTCTCGAGAGCTTCCGTGAAGGTCACTCCTTCGCGTTGTTTCTTTTCTGACAATGCTTTTGCATATCTTTCTCTTACTTCTGCCTGATTGTCATGGCGCGGATTTATAATCTCAATGCCTTCAATGTCAAGCCCTAATTGTACGGCATGTTTTTGAATCATTTCGGCATTTCCGAGAAGAACGGGAATGAGCGTTTCCTCCTTCTTCAGCCGGACGGCAGCTCGGAGCATATTCTCAACGTTTCCTTCACCGAAGACAACACGACGTTTGTTGTCGCGTGCATGTTCGGTTATTGTCCGCATCAATTTGCCGTCATCTCCCATATATGAGTAAAGT
Source organism: uncultured Sangeribacter sp. (assembly GCA_964419535.1). Lineage (GTDB taxonomy): Bacteria > Bacteroidota > Bacteroidia > Bacteroidales > Muribaculaceae > Lepagella. The sequence continues at coordinate 13,838 of CAYQQG010000001.1, read as the reverse complement.
AGATTCTGATATGCTTTCCAATCCTCAATCGGACGAGCGGCGATTCCGGACATCATTGCGGCTTTTGCAACGGCCGGTGCGACTCTGAGAAGCAATCTCGGGTCGAGGGCTTTCGGAAGGATATAATCACGTCCGAAATGAAGATCCGAAAGGCCGTAGGCCTCGTCGACAACACTCGGAACCGGTTCTTTGGCTAATTCTGATATTGCATACACGGCCGCGATTTTCATCTCTTCGTTTATAGCCGATGCGCCGCAATCAAGCGCTCCGCGGAATATGTACGGGAATCCGATGACATTGTTAATCTGGTTCGGATAATCACTTCGGCCGGTCGCCACGATCACGTCCGGCGCGGCATCCTTGGCTTCATAATAACCGATTTCCGGATCGGGATTTGCAAGGGCAAAAACGATTGGACGCGGTGCCATTGTGCGGATCATTTCCGGTGTCACAACTCCGGCCACACTCAGGCCGAGGAAAACATCAGCGCCTACCATTGCTTCGGCGAGAGTGTGAATGTCGCGGTCTGTTGCAAATTCGCGCTTCTGAACGGTCAGTTTTTCACGATCTTTGCGGATGACACCCTTCGAGTCACACATCACGATATTCTCAGGCTTGACACCGAGCGCTTTATACAGGCGTGTGCAGCTGACTGCGGCTGCGCCGGCTCCGTTGACTACCAATTTGATATCGCTTATTTTCTTTTTCTGAATTTCCAAAGCGTTCAGAAGTCCGGCTCCGGATATGATCGCTGTGCCGTGCTGGTCATCATGCATGACCGGGATATTGCACTCTTTCTTAAGCCGATCTTCAATCTCAAAACATTGCGGGGCTTTTATATCCTCAAGATTGATACCGCCGAATGTCGGGGAAATGGCTTTGACGATTTCAATAAATTTGTCCGGGTCGGTTTCGTTGACTTCGATGTCGAAAGCGTCAAGACCGGAAAATATTTTGAAGAGAAGAGCCTTTCCCTCCATAACAGGTTTGCCGGCGAGCGCGCCGATGTCTCCTAACCCGAGGACAGCCGTGCCGTTGGAAATCACCGCTACAAGATTCCCTTTATTGGTATATCTGTAAGCATCTTCAGGATTCTTTTCAATCTCAAGACACGGAAAAGCGACCCCGGGAGAATAGGCCAGAGCTAAATCTCTTTGTGATGCGTATGGTTTTGTTGGAGTTATCTCAATTTTGCCGGGACGTCCTTCTTCATGATATCTAAGGGCGTCATCTTTTGTAACAGATGCCATAAATATTTCTATAAGATAAGTTAATTCATAAATCTAATAATATAACAAACCTAAACTATAAAATTTCGATTGAAATTAAAAAAAGTTCCGCCAATTTGACGGAACTTACAATTATAAAGCATTTTTGAGCAATGAAGTTATTTATGAACGATGCGGTCGCGAAGTTCCGCGAGTTTGCCCGAGTTCCAACGGTCTGTAGTGCCGACGAGATAGCCCGTTATCCGCTGGATTGTCTCAAACGGTGTTCCACATTTTGGACATTCATGCTGTTCGGTCGAGGCATTCTCATATCCGCATAATGGACAATGATTCCGGTTGTGGTTGACACTTCCGTATCCGATATTGTATTTATCCATCAGGTCAACGATATTCATGATTGCTTCAGGATTGTGGGTGGCGTCGCCATCAATTTCGACATAGAAAATATGTCCTCCGCGTGTCAGCTCGTGATAGGGGGCTTCAACTTTGGCTTTATGACGAGGCGAGCAATGATAATAGACCGGGACATGATTCGAATTTGTATAATAGTCCTTGTCCGTAATTCCCGGGAGAATGCCATAACTCTTCCGGTCACGTTTCGTGAATCTGCCCGCGAGGCCTTCGGCCGGAGTCGCGAGAACGGAGTAATTATGTTGATAGCGTTCGCTGAATTCATTTGCCTTGCTGCGCATATGGCTCACAATCCTCAATCCAAGTGACTGGGCTTCGTCTGATTCCCCATGATGTTTCCCGGTCAGAGCGATCAGACACTCGGCCAATCCGATGAATCCGATTCCGAGAGTTCCCTGATTGATCACCTTTTCAATCGTGTCCGTCGGTTTTAATTGCTCGCTGCCATTCCATAACATACTCATGACGAGAGGAAATTGTTTCGCCAGGGCCGTTTTCTGAAATTGAAAGCGTTCATCCAACTGGCGTGCGGTGATTTCAAGGGTTTCGTCAAGTTTCTCAAAAAAGCGTTCGATGCGTTCTTGTTCATTCTTGATCGCCATGACCTCTATTGCCAACCGGACGATATTGATCGTGGTGAATGACAGGTTGCCTCTTCCGACGGATGTTTTTTCTCCATATCGGTTTTCATATACACGGGTTCTGCATCCCATTGTGGCCACTTCATGTAGATAGCGTTTCGGGTCGTCTGCCTTCCATTTTTCATCCCGGTTGAACGTCGCGTCCAGATTGAGGAAGTTTGGGAAGAAACGCCGTGCGGTCACTTTGCAAGCCAATTCATAAAGATCATAATTGGGATCCTCGGGAAGATAGCTCACGCCACGTTTCTTCTTCCAAATCTGAATCGGAAAAATTGCGGTCGCGCCGTGTCCGACCCCTTCATAGGTTGAATTGAGCAATTCGCGTATGACACACCTGCCCTCTGCCGATGTGTCCGTGCCATAGTTAATTGAAGAAAAGACAACCTGATTTCCTCCCCGGGAATGGATTGTGTTCATATTGTGAATGAAGGCTTCCATTGCCTGATGCACTCGGCCGGCTGTTTTGTTAATGGCATGTTGAACGAATCTTTCTTCACCTTCGAGGTTTTCAAGCGGCCGATTAATATAATCTTTCACCGTTATATTGTACAAATGAGAAAGATCCGTACCGTTCAACTGCTCGATTGTCTTCAATTCTTCAATAAAAGCCATTCGGACGTAGGGTGCGAGATAGAAATCGAAAGCGGGTATGGCCTGTCCTCCGTGCATCTCGTTCTGGGCCGTTTCGAGAGAAATGCATGCGATAGTGGCTGCCGTTTCAATCCTTTTTGCAGGTCTGGAATCAGCGTGTCCCGCAGAAAATCCTTCCGACAGAATTTTATCCAAAGGATGTTGGACGCATGTGAGTGATTTGGTCGGATAATAATCCTTATCATGTATATGGATATAATTGTTCTTGACGGCTGTCTTGACTTCATTCGACAGTAGATAGTCGTCAACGAATGGCTTGGTGGTCTCGGACGCGAACTTCATCATCATGCCGGCCGGAGAGTCGGCGTTCATATTGGCGTTCTCACGCGTGATGTCGTTATTTTTGGCTTCGATTATTTCAAGAAAAATGTCACGGGTCTTTGCACGCCGGGCGATAGAGCGCTGGTCTCTATATGCGATATAACGTTTGGCGACATCTTTTCGGGCTGATTTCATCAGCTCGAGTTCAACAGCATCCTGAATCTCTTCGACCGTCATTCTGTCTTTGCCACGGATTCCGACACGATCGGTTATCCGCTGAATCAGAGGTTCGTCCTCTCCGGCGTCGGTCGAAAGCATAGCTTTTCGGATAGCCGCTTTTATTTTCTCTTCATTATATCCGACAACACGGCCATCGCGTTTCTGTACTGTTAAAATCATTTTCTATAATTATTATGCACTAATGAAGTCTCTCAATAATATTAAAAATATTAAATGCGAATGCAAAGATAAGATAATCTTTTCGCATTCGCAATAAAAATTTGAAAATATATTTAATAATATTATTGTTTTGGAAAACTTTTTTAATATTACGAAATTGTAATATATTGATAATCAATAAAAGGATGTGTGAAATTGGGAAACATTAAGAAGATAAAAACTTTAAGAGTTTTCTCAAAAGGTTATTTCTTCCAGAAACCCGGTGTGAAAATAAGGAGGACTGTATAAAGCTCAAGACGCCCCGTGAGCATCAGGAAACATAAAATCCATTTCGCGAGATCGCTTACTTGAGAATAATTTCCTGCGATCCCGGTGATGTCAGTTCCCAGACCTGTATTGCTGACCGCGGACAGTGAGCAGAAAATGCTGTCTTTCAGAGGAAGATTGCACATCATCAGGCCCGTCGCACCGAGTATGATCACTATGATATACATGAAAAGGAATGCGAGCGTTTTCATCAGTATCGGCTGAGGCGTCCCTTTCCCATTGATGACAACTGTCCGGATTGCATTCGGATGCATCATCCTGTAAAATTCATTCCGAAGGAAGCGTATAAGCATTATGAAACGGTCAATCTTTGCTCCACCTGATGTCGAACCGGCACATGCACCCATAATCATCATCACCACGAGGGCAATGATGCTGACAGGTCCCCAATCGTGAAAGTCCGGTTCTGTCAAACCGGTCGACGATAGAATTGAGATTGCCTGAAAGAGAGGATCTATAGTATAATCACTTATATTCTTGCCGATTCCTCTGAAGAATATATTGAGGGTGAAGATAAGATAGCAGATAATGATAATGGAGGCATACCACTTGAGGGCGTCATTCTTCAAGATCCCTCTCCACCTGCCTTGGGAAAGTCCGAACAGAAGCGAAAAGTTGACGCCTCCGAGGAACATAAAGATTGTCATGACGATCTTTATATATATTGAGTTCCATTTGCCGATCGAAAGATCTGAATTTCCGAATCCTCCCGTGGACATGGTTGAAAGGCCATAGCATAACGAATCGAAGACATTCATCTCTGAGCATAGAAGAAGTATAATGAGAGTTAGAGTCAAGACAATATAAACCATCCATAAACCTTTTGAGGTATTTCCGATTCTCGGTTGAAGTTTATCATGGGTGATTCCGGTCACTTCGGCATTAAACATCATCATGCCACCCGAGGTGTTGAGCATCGGCACGATGGCAAGGGTAAAGAGTATGATTCCAAGTCCGCCGATCCATTGGTCGATGCACCTCCAGAGAAGGATTGAATGAGGCACATTCTCCAAGGAGTCAAGGACCGAAGCACCGGTTGTCGTGAAACCGGACATCGTCTCGAAAAACGCGTCGGTGATTGTGAAATGAGTCCGGCAAAGGAGGAAAGGCAACATTCCGAAAAGAGAAAGGATCACCCATGTGAGTCCCGTGAGTAGAATGGCTTCGCGTTGGCCCATATCACGGTTTTTGGGTCGCAGACTTCTCAGGCTGAATCCGACTGCGGCCGTGATGCCGATGCTTATGAGGAAAGGGATGACGCTCCCTTCTCCATAAATAATTCCGACGGAACACGGAATAACCATTATGGCCGACTCGATTATAAGAAGCCAGCCCACAATCCGGAGCAGCATCCTGAAATTAATATACGACTTCTTTCTATATGTCAGCATAGTTCCCGATTATCAGATTCTTGTGTTGGATTTCACACTCAGAGCCCTATTATTTTGCATTCCCTAATTTTCTTATGCAGTCTCCTAATTAAATAGTTTCTCAACTTTAGAGAACATTCCGCTGAGGCAGAAGACAACGACATAATCTCCCGGCTCAATTTTTGTCATGCCGGATATTAGTTCGCATTTCTCGCCGCGCGCAAGAGCGGCCAATGTCATTCCGAAAGGCAGATGAAGATCTTTGACAACTGCTTTCGTTATTTTTGAGCCTTTCTTTGCCTGAAGTTCCGCCACTTCCGCGTCCGCGAGCACAAGGAATTTCGCGCTGCTCTCGTCAGCGTCGAGCAAGAGCTTGAAAATCTTGGAGGAAGCAAGGAGCTTTTTATTAATTATTGTTCCGATGTTGAGGTTCTCCGCTTGTGAGAAAAACTGAAGGTTCTCAACGTCGGCCACGGTTTTTGGTACCCCGAATTCCTTAGCTGTAAGACACGAAAGGATATTCCCCTCGGAAGAGTCTGTCAGCGCGAGAAAGGCGTCATATTGATAAATGTTGTTTTCGCGGAGAATCTCGATATCCCGGCCGTCTCCGTGAACCACCTCACAGTCAGGGAGGTTGGTCGCTAATTCTTCACATATCGCGCGGTCGGACTCTATGATCCTTATGTCATATTTGTCAGAATACAGAGTGGCGAATCGTTTGGTTATGCGGGTTCCGCCCATAATCATAGCGCGCTTTATGACACGTTTTTTCTTACCGCATATTTCACGGACTTTATCAATGAACGGGGGAGTGGTTATGAAATAAACAATGTCGTCATGGCGCAACTCGTCATTGCCGGTCGGGATGATCGTTTCGCTGTTGCGTTTGATCGCAGCGACGTGAAAATCATGAGTAGAGAATGTGATATCCCTTAATTTCTTGTCTATCAGTTCTGACTTTGAATGCAATTTGACTCCGATCATGACGAGTCTTCCGTCGTGAAGTTCTCCCCAATATCTGGTCCAGTTATGTTGAAGGGCGGAATGAATTTCCGAGGCTGCGAGATTTTCAGGATATATGAGAAAGTCAGCTCCTACAGATTTAAGGATCTTACCGTTTTCAGGCTTCAGAAATTCAGAATTGTCGATTCTGGCGACCGTTTTGTTCGCTCCGAGCCTCTTGGCTATGGAGCAAGCCGTGATGTTCCGCGTCTCGAAGGGAGTGACCGCCACATACAGATCACAATCTTTGACACCCACATCGCGTAAGGTCTGAAAAGAGGACGTGCTTCCGTTCCATGTCATCAGATTATAGTTTGAGTCTATGGAGTCCAATTTGGATTGGTCGCCGTCTATAAGGATTATGTCCTGGTCTTCACCGGACAGCATTTTGGCCAAATGGCAGCCAACCTCTCCGGCACCGGCAATTATTATCTTCACTTGATATTGTTTTCGGTTAAGTAACTCTTCAAAAAGATAGCGTTCCTCTCTGAGTTACTGATTATATAATCATATTTAAAGAGTTACTTTCGGTCTTTTAAATTCTCTTCGACCGAACGGGCAATTGTTTCAGAGTCAATTCCTGCAATTTCACGCAATTTGGCCACGTTTCCGTGAGCGATCCATTCGTCCGGAATCCCCAGTGTCTTGATTTCTGCATTTCCAGTCAGGCCTCTTTCCGCCGCCCATTGCATTACGGCCGAACCGAACCCGCCCTGACGGGCGCCGTCTTCAACAGTGACAATCAGCTGATGATTTTTGAAAATTTCCTCCAAAAGTGAAGAATCCAGCGGTTTGAGCCATATCATGTCGTAATGCGCAACCGGAATACCCTTTTCCTTAAGCAATTTGACTGCCTTGGCAGCCTCGTTGCCTGAATCTCCGATTGTCAGGATCGCGGCTGCAGCCTGCGGCGAGTCAGTGACAATTCTGCCTTTCCCTATCTCAATCGGTTCAATCGGCCGGTCGTCGCTTATTTCCTCGGGCGTCAACGGTGCTTTTCCTCTGGGATAACGGATTGCGAAAGGACCTTTGTGGCGCGATGCCGTCAGCATGAGACTTTGAAGTGTCGGGGCGTCCATTGGAGCCGCGATTGTCATTCCTGGGATGCATCTCAAATATACAAGGTCAAACAGTCCGTGATGTGTCACGCCGTCTTCACCCACAAGTCCTGAGCGGTCAATGCAGAACGTGACCGGAAGTCCTTGAATAGCCACGTCATGAATTATATTGTCGTAAGCTCTCTGGAGAAAAGAAGAATATATAGCCACGAAGGGGTGTTTCCCTCCGGCCGCAAGCCCACCGGCAAAAGTGACGGCGTGACCTTCAGAAATTCCGACATCGAAAGTCCGTGTGGGAAATTTTTTGAGCATAAGGGACATCGAGGTGCCTGTTGGCATAGCCGCCGTGATTCCGACAATGGAATCATCTTCAGTCGCGAGCCGGACAAGAGTTTTTCCAAACACATCCTGCCATAGTGTCCCTTCAGTCGGCTTTGATTTGCGTTCTCCCGAGGAAGGATCGAATTTGCCCGGAGCGTGCCATGTTGTCGGATCTTTCTCCGCAGTCGGGAATCCCTTGCCCTTGACCGTATGAAGATGAAGGATTCTGGGCCCTTTCATGTCTTTTATTTCTTTCAGTACCTTGACAACCTTTTCGACGTCGTTGCCGTCAAAAGGTCCGAAATAGCGGATATTCAGTCCTTCAAAAATATTTTGTTGGTTAGAAACAAGAGCCTTTATAGAGTTATTGAACCGCAGGATTCTGCCTTTTCCGGAGTCACCGATATATCCGCGGTTGCGGAAAGTGTCGTATATTCGTTTGCGGATTTTATTATAACGGTTCGAGGTCGTGAGCGCGGCGAGATACCGATGCAAGGCACCGACATTGTCATCGATGCTCATCTCATTGTCATTCAAGATTATGAGCAAGTCATTGGGATTGTTGGCGGCATTATTCAGACCTTCAAATGCAAGTCCGCCTGAAATTGAAGCGTCGCCGATCAGAGCGATCGTCTTCCTGTTTTCGTTCCCAACGGAAAGTTTGTCGGCGATCGCCATTCCGAGGGCCGCAGAAATAGAGTTGGATGCATGGCCGGCAACAAAAGTGTCATATTCCGATTCCATAGGGGAGGGGAACCCCGATAATCCTCCAAGGGTTCTCTGGGTCGCGAATTTCTCGCGTCTTCCGGTCAGAAGTTTATGGGCATATGCCTGATGACCGACATCAAATACGATCCGGTCAAAAGGAGTGTTGAAAACATAATGGAGCGCAACAATGATCTCGACTGCGCCCATGCTGGAAGCGAAATGACCGGGATTTTCTGATAGAGACTGAATCAGATATTGTCTTATCTCCCGGCACAATTCGGGCAATGTGCTCTGAGGGAAACTTCTCAGGTCAGAAGGCGAAGATATACGCGAGAGCATCGGGGGAACGGTGGACCCGCTCATCTCTTGCTGTTGTCCTCTTTCAGAGGTCGAAGAAATTTCTTCCATAATGGATAGATGATGATAATTCCCGAAAAAGCGGCTACGAGAAGATTTTTTAAATTTATTCCTCCGCGTTCAAAAAGCACCCAAACGAGCGCAATCCATAAGAATAATAAGAAGATAACACCTATTAATTTGGAGTAATCTACGTTTTTTTGAGAATTATTTTGTTTCATTGACGCGAATTTAATAATTTTTTCTGAAATTATAGTTATCTTTGCATTATATTTCAATCCGAAGTCCCGGAAAATTCTTTTCAAAGTCCGGGTTCTTCGGATTCTAATGTGACGTTACTAATCTTTTTCGTATACATAAACTGATTTTTTCATCACCAATGAAATCATTAAAGACTCTGATTTATTCAAGCGCTATACTTTTTCCATTTGTGTTGGGGGTTGTCTCATGCGGAGGCAATTCCACTCCCGCAAACGATTCAATCGCAACCGGCATTTCCGCCGACTCCGCCTTGAAGATAATTGAGCAGGCAGATTCCGTCAAGGACGATTCGATAAAAAAGGCTCAGCCAGTTCACATTCGTTCGAAAGCTGAGATCGATAAATTCATTCAGGATTCTCCGAACCGCGAGAAATACGAAGCCGGAATCATCCCCACAATTGCGGAATATGTTCCTGAGTATGCCTCGAAACTTCTTGATAACACCCATAACGGATTTCTTATCGTTGACAAGAACACGATGAAATTATACCGTTATGACAAGTATGGGCAGCCGATTGAGAGTGTCGGAATCGCATGCGCCAAGAATTATGGCAACAAGAGGCAGAAGGGGGACAGCCGCACTCCCGAAGGATTCTTCACAATCAAAGGTATTTACGATTCCACAGATTGGCTTTTCACGAATGACGCCGGGTATACCTCGCCGGCAAAAGGATCGTTCGGTCCGAGATATATGCGCATAGCACCGCAAATCGGCATTCACGGCACGTCGGCGCCCGGAAGCATTGGAGGCCGCCGCTCGCACGGATGTATCCGTATGACTAATGATAATATAATGCGTATACACAAATTGTGTGAGACCGGAATGCCCGTGATCGTATCGCCAGGTCCGAAGGATATGGCGGTCAACGCCCGTGAAGGTCATCCGGTTCCTTCGGTGCCGGTTGTTAAAGGCGGCAAGCCTTGTGTTGCCGGTTCGGTTTCTGAATATGAGCTTCATCCCTATAATAAGCCTGCAGCGAATAATAACAAAGCTGCGGCCGACAGTTTGAATACGGCTCCGGCACAGGATGCTGTTGACCCCGTTCAGGAAAATACTCCCAAGTCCGAACCCGAGGTCGTGAAGCCTTCAGAACAGACTCCGGCCGCTCCGGCCGCTCCGGCACCGTCGGAAACAGCTCCAAAAGGAGAACAAGCAGAGGTGTAATCAAGATATAAGGATTGATAAAATTCAGCTTGGTCAATAATTAAAAGATTGATCAAGATTATAGGTATGATCAAAAGGTTGATCAAGGATAAAAAAGATTGATCAATAATAAAAAGATTGATATATTAAATGAGCGATAACCGCCAGAAATATTCAGACAGTTATAATCCGGTCGTGGATCTGCCAAAGAAGAGAACCGGGGGATCGGCCTCCGCTGAAATGGGAGAAACGATTGCAAATTATGACGAAACAAAGAAAAAAGCCCCGAAAGGTCATCGTGTGAAAACGACACGGTCCCGTTCAAAGTCTGCGGCCGCCAATAAAAAACCGGCCGGAACAGGGACTGCAAAATCAGTCAACTCAGCCCCGGAGGCTAATTCTTCGTTAAAAGAGATTTTCAACCCTCAGACAATGCGTTGGATCGGGGGGATAGTCCTGTGCGGTTTCGGAATATATCTTTTGGTCGCTTTCATCTCATATTTTTCCAATTGCATATCCGATCAGGCAGCAATTATAAATTCGGGTGTCGGTTCGCTTCCGGCGGTCGGCAACAAAGCCGGAGAGGGAGGGGCGAGACTTTCGGAGTTCCTGATCAACGGTTCGTTCGGAGTCGGATCATTCGTGATCATAATCTGGTTGTTCGCTATCGGATTGAAAATGCTTTCCGGGTGGCCGAGATTTAAGTCGGTGAACTTCACCATAAAATGTCTAATAGCGCTTATCACAGTCTCCCTGATCGTTGGACTCCTTACGATAGCCTGGGATACGCCCGTGAATTGGGGTGGTTATCACGGACGATATGTCAATGAGTTCATCATTGGTTTTACCGGCTGGATCGGCGGTGCTATCTTATGCATGATTTTGGTCGCTACGTTCTTTATAATATGCCTGAGAGATTTTGTCAATTGGATAATCAGAAAGAAGAATGAGATAGCCGCAAAACGCCGCGAAGCTCTCCGAATCAAACAGGAGCAGGAGGATCTTGAACGCGAATTGTCTGAGATGAGGATGCGCGAGGAGATTGATGCCATAAAAGCCGGCGAATCAGAAGCGAAGGAAAATGAGACAGAAGACAAGGAGAATACGTTAAGTTTCGAAGGAAATGACGTTGAGATCGACGCCTCTTTGCAAGGTTATGATCTTGAAGACGAAGCGGAGACCTCCTTAAACACTCATGGTATAGCCGGTCAGCATCTATATGATCTTGATGAAGCGGAACGAATAAGGGATAACGCTAATTCCGGTGGAGAGCATGACGGTCTTCCCAAAGCGGATAATTCCTTTAATAAAAGCGATGAGGCTTCTGATTCCGAAGATCAGAATGTAAATATGAATGCGCTCAGCACCGAGTCAGCGGGGTCGGCCGAAACTTCAAGTGGAGATACGAATGAAACGTTAAGCGGTCAGGCGCGTACTGACGAAGTGGCCCATGAGTCCGGGATCAACGTTTCAGGAAAAGATAGTACTTCTCATGCGAGTGAAGGAGGAGCGCAACCAAATACCACCAATGAGGGCACCGGTCCAATGGTTGTCAATGTCAATCATATAGCCAAGGCAGATGAACAGAAGAAGGACGGCTCTCTGAAACATCTTTACAGGTTCCCCGGTTCTGATCTTTTGAGGGAAGGGGAGCACAAAGTCACGGTTGATATAGAGGAACAGCAAGCGAATAAGGAACGGATCCGGGAGACACTTCTTTATCATAAGATCCCGATAACGAATATCGAGGCCACTGTCGGCCCGACGGTCACTCTTTATGAGATACGGCCGGAACAGGGTGTTAAGATAGCCAAGATCAAGAATCTGGCAGATGACATAGCTTTGAGTCTGGCCGCCAAGGGGGTCAGAGTCATCGCGCCAATACCCGGAAAAGGTACTGTCGGAATTGAGGTGGCTAACGCCGAGCCTCAGACCGTTTCGATGCGGACAATAATAGAAAGCCGCAAATATTCCGAGACGCGCTACAGGCTACCGGTCGCTTTGGGCTCGACTATCGGCAATGATGTGTATATTGCTGATTTGACCAAAATGCCGCATTTGCTTGTCGCCGGAGCAACGGGTCAGGGAAAATCGGTAGGATTGAACGCAATCATCGCTTCGTTGTTATATAAGAAACGTCCGGACGAACTGAAATTCGTAATGATTGACCCCAAGGAGGTTGAGTTTTCTCTCTATGCAAAGATTGAATCTCATTATCTCGCGAAACTTGAGGATTCGGACGCCATAGTGACGGATATGTCTAAGGTTGTTCCGACGCTCCAGTCCCTATGTCTGGAGATGGACAACCGATATAAACTTTTGCGAACAGCCGAAGTCCGCAATATTGAGGAATATAATGCGAAAATAAATAGGAATCAGCTGAATCCTTCTGATGGACACAGATTTTTGCCCTATATCGTTCTGATTGTCGATGAGTTTGCAGATTTGATCATGACGTCCGGCAAGGAGGTTGAAACGCCGATTGCCCGTCTTGCTCAAAAAGCCCGTGCAATCGGAATTCATGTCATCATCGCGACCCAGCGTCCCTCGACGAATGTCATAACGGGCATTATCAAGGCCAACTTCCCCGTGAGAATGGCTTTCCGTGTGTCTTCCGGTGTGGATTCAAAGACGATTCTGGACACCACCGGGGCCCAACAGCTTATCGGTAAGGGCGATATGCTTATCAGCAACAATTCTGAAATGGTCAGGGTCCAGTGCGCATTTATTGACACACCCGAGGTTGAGCAAATTTGCGAATACATCGGACGGCAACCGTTCAACAGCGGTGCGTATATACTTCCCGATCCACTTTTGACAGAAAGCGGTGACGGAGGAGGCGGGCAATACGGTTCTGCGGACTCTCTTGATCCTCTTTTTGCAGAGGTGGCGGAAATAGTGGTGACCTCGGGTGTCGGATCCACATCCGGAATCCAACGCCGTCTGTCGATCGGTTATAACAGGGCAGGAAAGATAATGGATCAGCTCGAGTCCTATAACGTTGTCGGTCCCTCCATGGGTGGCAAGCCCCGTCAGGTGCTTATGGATGCATACGGCTTAACAGAGCTGTTGAAAACGTTAAGTCTCAAATAGATTATAATGGAGAAGAAATATCAAACATATAAATATTTTAAGCGGAGCGTCGTGTTCAGATTTATGGCAATGCTCTTAATATTAACGGGTATTTGCGCTCCTTCATGCTTTTCCGCCGAAAAGACACCTTCGGCAGCTTTACAGGCTTGCGTCAGTAAATTGACATCAGCGAAGAGTCTAAAAGCAAATTTCACGACTGTCATTTCAGGAAAAACGCTTAGCGGAACCATACTTTCCAAGGGTCAGAAATTTGCATTGACCGCTCCCGGGTTAGGTTCTTGGTATGACGGGAAAACCCTTTGGAGCTATAATTCAAAAAGCAATGAGACGACGATGTGGTATCCGACAAAATCTGAACTTGCGGAAAACAATCCTCTCCTTTATATATCCTCCGTGGCTGATTATTCGGTCAAAGAGGGAACTGGTGCGAAGAAAGGAGAGCGTGTGGTTGTCCTGACTCCGAAGAAGAGAAATTCAGGGGTTAAATCGGTCACTGTGACTATCAACACATCGACGAATCTACCCAAGTCAATTAAAGTGGATGCCGGACAGCTCATTGGTGATGGTACTCCAAAATCTATGTATCTTGCAGGATTTAAATATGA